>CAMAXD010000090.1 GCA_945861975.1 Candidatus Kuenenia stuttgartensis
GACCCTTGCAGGGGAATTGCTGCTGTAATCTTTTCTCTTGCGATACGGCCAATGACACCATCGAGAGAGAGGAACGTATCTTCTGGAAGTTTAACACCGAGTTCAGCACGGCCATTTCCAACATGGGCTCGTGTGATCACTGTGCCGGGCTCAATCTCAGTAATAGCCATTGGAAGAATTTTGGCTTCCGGCGGCTTCACTTCCACGACGGGCGTAGCCATTAACTTCTTGAACAGGAATCCAACCGCAAGCACAGCGATAATGCCGAACGCGGCCACAGTCAGCATCCACGGTGTGAGTTTCACAACGAATCTCCAGACAATCAGTTCAACGCAGGGGAATTGTCAGTCGGTTTTCTCGACGCGCACCTTACGATTGGACACGCGTCATTTCTCTGCAACATCCCTGCGCAGTGACTCCTGAAATTTCTTGTTACTCCTCTGCCGGAATAGTTTCTTGAGCCCAATTTCAATTGGGCCCGGTTAAAGACTTCCCGGTCAGTTTTGCCTATCAATCTACCACGTTCCATCTCTTACAAGCGCATGTTCAGTCATGATCTCGATTGTTGACGGACATCGATTTCGACGAACGGCCTTTCTGGCGGCTTTTTTTAATACTGTTCAGGAATTTCATTGGAAGCGGTTCGCTCCATCACCATCGGTGCGTCCGCGTCGATGGTGCGATCCTGCAGGCTGAATCCTGTCATCCACAATAAGTCAGGACTCGCATTCCGCATGGGTACCCGGATGACGACTCTGCCTATTTCTCCAGCGTAGTTGGCGGGGTAAACCTGAATCAAACAATCTTTTGCGAGTGATGCACCAAGGAGCGATGTGACACGCTCTTTGACTTCGGATTCATTGGCTCCGGAAATGCACATCATGCGAGAGCCACTTTGTGCGGCATTGGAGACTCGAGTATGAGCCGACATCAGCATGGAGAATTCAACGATCGAGAACACCAGTAGCAAAAAGATCGGCAGGATTAACACCAGTTCCATCGAAAGGATTGCTCCTTTGCGATGGGGTCTTCTGGAGTTGCGGATCTGCATCTTAATTGCTCGCTCAAAACGCAAAACGGAAGAGAGACGTCTTCATGAAGACGATTCTCTTCCGTCATTTCGGCTGAAGCAGTCTGGCTTCATGAAAAAATTGCCGAATAATCTTACCACGGGTGGTTTGTCAGAAGTTGAACCGCAAGGACAGACCATGTTGCTAAAGCGACGGGTGCTGCAAACGCCATGACTCGTCGCTTCTGACGTTCGCCTGTAGTCTCTGCCGTTGCTTTGTTCTTGATGTATTGACTCTTTGTTCGGCGAATCCCCCGGGACAGGGCCGAGTAAATCACGACTCCAAGAGTTCCAACGGTTACAAAGACAAGGCTGCAAAACAGAACTTTAAGTGTCAGCATCCCGCCCATCCATGGTCCCAGAGCTCCCATCAGCTTGACGTCCCCACCTCCGGCGGTTCCTACCATCCACAGGATGAACAGGATTCCAAAGCCGGCGGCAAATCCAATCAATGCTGTCCAGAGTCCATTCAATTGAAAGAAAGCTACCTGATAAATCAGTCCCGCGAGGCACATCGGAACCGTCATCTTGTTCGGGATTTTTCGAGTGCGGATATCAGAAATGGCAGCCACTAATGTGAACAGCAGCACGCAGACCAGAAAGACAATTTGGGATGTAGTCAATGTCGGCATTGTTGGATATCTCAGGTCGGAATACAGCGGGATTAAGCTGATCTAAGTGTGGATCTCGATCCGGGTAAAGTGATGTCTTTTCTCTTCAAAGGACGCATCCCGACTTTGCGACTGTGCTTCCAGGTCTGAGAACCATTCAGACCGATCTGATTCTTCTGATCGCTGCAAACGATACAATCCGGAGAATTCGAATAAGGCTTCGAAATACACCACCAGAACAGAAGGAACGAATGTCATGACGCAGGCGTGCACGAGAATTGTGATAGTTGGCGGTGTTGCCGGGGGTGCTTCTGCAGCGACGAGGGCTCGTCGATGTAATGAGCATGCCGAGATCGTTCTGCTGGAAAAGGACGAATTCGTTTCTTTCGCCAATTGTGGCATGCCCTACCACATCGGTGGAGAGATCCCGGAACGCGGCAAACTACTGGTTGCGACTAAAGAACTGCTTCAGCGACGATTCCGTCTCGATGTTCGCACGCACAGTGAAGTTATTCGCATCGATCGAGCCACGAAGACCGTCGTTATTCGTAGCCTTCAGGACCAGTTGGAGTACTCATTGAAGTATGACAAACTGATTCTGTCGCCGGGTGCATCCCCATTCGTGCCGCCTATGGAAGGACTTCCGTCCAAAGGCGTGTTTACGCTTCGCAATATTGCTGACATGGACAGGATTTGTGCGGCGATTAGTTCAGGCGCGAGTCAATCGATGAAGGCCGTTGTGATTGGGGCAGGTTTCATCGGTATCGAAATGGTTGAGCAGCTGGTTGCGAGAGGATTCCAGACGGCGCTGGCGGAAGTGAATTCGCAGGTTCTGCCGTTGATGGACGCGGAGATGGTCGTTCCTCTTCATGAGCAACTTGGCCAACATGGTGTCACCATGGAGTTTGGTGATGGTATTCGACGAATCTTTTCCGACGCTGAGGGCAATGCAACCGGAGTTGAATTGCAGAGTGGCAAGGTACTGGAAGGATCTCTCATTGTTCTGGGACTTGGCGTACGCCCAAACACCGCGCTTGCAATTGATGCCGGGCTGACAATCGGAAAGACAGGGGGAATTTCCACGAACGCATTTCTTCAGACCAGCGATCCGGACATCTATGCGGTCGGTGATGCCTGTGAGTATGTTTATGGTCCGACTGGAGAATCGATGCGAGTCTCATTGGCAGGTCCTGCAAATCGTGCTGGACGACTGGCGGGTGAGCATGCGGCGACTGGTCGATGTGCTCCGACGGTTCCTGTCATGGGGACTGCCGTCGTCCGAGTTTTCGAACAGACCGCAGCGATGACGGGACTTTCTACCAAGGCCGCGCGGCGTTCCGGGATCAACTTTCGAAGTGTGACGATTATCGCCGGGCAGCACGCGGGTTACTTCCCGGGAGCGTCACTAATCACGTTGAAGTTACTCTATTGTCCGGACTCCGGGCGAGTTCTGGGTGCTCAGGCCACCGGGAAAGATGGCGTCGATAAGCGGATTGATGTGATTGCCACAGCTATGGCGTTCAAGGCGACTGTGAGAGACCTGACTGGTCTTGATCTGGCCTATGCTCCGCCCTACGGTTCAGCCAAAGATCCCATACATCAGGCGGCTTTCACGGCATGCAACCAGATGGATGGACTTGGTGAGTTGCTGGATGTTGATTCAGATTTATCTCAGTATCAGATTGTTGATGTGAGAACCGCAGCAGAGATAGCAAAGGCACCACTCACGGGCTGCAGTGGTGTTATCGAGATACCGGTTGATGAACTGCGCGAAAGACTGCAGGAACTGGATCCAGCAAAGCCAACAGTGGTCAGTTGCGGAGTCGGAGTTCGTGGCCATGTGGCGGAACGAATTCTGGTGCAGCATGGTTTCGGGAAGGTCGTAAACCTCTCTGGAGGTGCGACTCTTCGGCGACGCGCGGTAAAATAGCAGTTCGTTGTCGGAGCCACAGAAATGGCTTCTCAGTTAATAACTGACATGGGTTGCTCTGACTAATTTGCTTCATGTATTCGGGCATCTGATAAAGGATAAAGTTCAATGACCGAACAGCAGATTCTGCGTCCCTTTACGCTTCCAGCGGTTCCTCAACGTCCTGCGGACGGGCATAAGGGAACGTTCGGAAAGATTCTTGTGATTGGCGGATCGAATGGGATGAGCGGAGCCGTCAGCCTGGCTTCGGTGGCTGCTCTGCGGGCCGGTTCCGGCCTCGTGACAGCTGTGGTACCGCGAGCCATTCAGAGTATCGTGGCAAGTTATGAACCCTGCGTTATGACTGTCGGTCTGAGAGATGATACTGAATCAGGATTATCAGAGGTCTCCGAGGAAACAATCCTCTCCTTGATTGAAGGGCGTGATGCTATTGCAGTGGGGCCAGGGTTGGGGAAGGTATCGGCTGCATCGCGATTAGTGGAATCACTACTGAGGCTGGCAAAGTGTCCTTTGGTTGTGGATGCAGATGGACTGAATCTCGCCGCTGAGGCTCATTTGTTTTCGCGTGAACGGCAATGTCCCTGCGTGATTACTCCGCATGCTGGGGAGTTCGCAAGGCTAACCAGGCGTTCAATCGCGGACGTTGAAAAGCATCGCGAGGAGATCGCTCAGGAATTCGCGGAGTCTCATTCGCTGGTCGTCGCGTTGAAGGGACCTGGGACGATCGTAACCGATGGAATCCGGATGTTTCGCAATACGACAGGGAACTCCGGAATGGGTACCGGCGGTTCGGGGGATGTACTCACCGGAATCGTCGTATCGCTACTTGGTCAGCAGTTGCCTGCTTTTGAAGCGACGGCACTGGCTGTCCATGCGCATGGGCTCGCTGGTGACGTGGCTGCTGAGCAATTTACTGAACGTGGAATGATTGCTTCAGACCTTCTGAAGTGCCTTCCGGAAGCGTGGCGACGACTTGAGAAAGCCCGGCTGCCGGCATGATTCTCGTTGTCTCTTAGAACGCACGCAGGAGTATTGACCAGTCGGCAATTGTTCGTTCGGTCTCGGAATCGGCTGGACGTGCGGCCCAGAAACCAGATTTGCGAAGAGCCTCCTGGCATTGAGACATCAATGCCAGAGCCTGATTGTTTGTGGGCTGATCCAACAAGAGAACAGCCTTATCAGCTCCATCGACGGTGCTGGCTTCGGCTGCGGAGATCCATCCGTTATTGAGCGCGATACCTCGGATTGGTGATGGACCACCGAAGACAAGTTGCCATGCAACCTGAGCCTGCTCTCGATTGCCGACAACGACGATGCGACGCAGGTCAGCTTTGGAACGACCGGCAAGGCTCTGAATCATGGTCATGACCAGCGGAATATCGTCGGGAGTCAGGCGAGATTTCTCCGGGTTCACCGGGATGGCTACCATCAGTTTGTGCGAATCAAGAAACGGCTTCCATTTGGTCAGGATCTGATCCTCCGATTCCTGATCTGCTGAAAGCAGAATGACAATCCCCGGCAGGATTCCAGAGGGATTCGAAGAGCCAAACACGATTGCTCGACCACGTTCATCAAACGATAGTTCGCGTCGTTCTACCTGGTCTGTTGAACTTTGGTCCGGCGTTCTTGCATCGTTCGATGGTGCCTCTTTTGACGCACCATCGTCAGTCTTCATCTCTGCAAGATTCTCCTGGCTGACAACGGATATTTCCTTCAGCAGTTCAGCCGATAGGCGAATCACATTTTCAGGCCGGGTTTGTGTTGTGATCTCGGCAGATTTGAGATCGGGCTGCCCAGGGATTCGATAGTCCAACGAGAGTTTGTCGCCAGCCTGAAAATCAGCCAACGCCGTGAATAACTCCCCGGAGTCAGGAGTTGCCGTTCCGTTAATCTTCATCAGTTCAACGCGTTGAGGCAGCCCACTCTTCGCCGCAGACGTTTCGTTAATCACCAGCAACGGCACGGCATCTGATTTCTCATCAGTCTTTCCCTCATCCGGATTTTGTTCAGCAGGCGGTTTTGGTTCGAGCGGAAGATTCTGCAGGAGCTTTGTGATGGCTGCCGCGTCTGGCATGCCATCTTCCTGCACCTTCCTGGCAACTCGAGTCGTCAGGAAGCCAAGGTAACCAGGATTTGCCACGGGAAGTTCTGCAGCCAGTGTCACAGCGAAGGAAAGGTTCTCATCTCCCCGCTTAATCGCGATTTGTAAAGAGTCGCCTGCATAACTGGATGCCACGGCCTCCTCGAGAATACTCATTCGTTCAATCATCCGATTGTTCACTGAAACCAGCACATCGTCTTTTTTGAGGCCTGCGGTCTCAGCCGGCCCTTTTGGGATAACTCGCTCGATTCGTATGCGGGAAGAAAAGGCTCCTGCAGCTGCGAGTTTTACACCGAGTTTACCAGCCTTCAAATCACGTCCAGCTTTTAACCGTTCTGCACTTTGCAGGGCATCGTCCATCGGAATGGCAAACCCGATTCCCGAGTCATACCACTCAACTCCGGACGACGAACTGCCCTGCCCTCGCGGAGACAATGGAACCAGAATCCCCATCGCTTGTCCCTGAAGATCGATCAGCGGACCTCCATAGTTTACTGGTGAGATTTTTGCGTCCGATTGGATCGCCAAACCATGAACTCGATGAAGGGCACTTACGATTCCAACAGAAACATTAGATGATTCTGCCGCGTAAAATCGTCCCAGAGCGATCGACCATTGGCCGATCCTTGTCGACTGACTGGAGGCTGGTCGAACTGGCGTCCATTTTCCCTCTTTTGCTTTCAAGAGCACAAGACGTCGAAGATGGTCGGTGGCGACGACTTCGACGTTCGTGCGTTTTCCAGCGATGTCTTCTGCCAGAATTGCTTCGGGTTTGCCCTGTAAGGCAAACTCACTGGTCAGGATTTCTCCAGCGTCGGAAATAACAACTCCGGTGGTCACAAGCGAAGAGACTTTATCGCCGTCAACGGATTGCTCTCCTCCGATCACACGAAGTCTGACGACCGAAGCATCGGTGGACTGAACGGCTGCTCTTACGGCCTTCCCTAGTTCGTCGGCCTGAATACACGACGATGTAGAGGCGACAGCAAGCACGCTGAAGACTGAAAAAACTAAGCGATGAATAAGACTAAGTGTCATGGAGTTTCCAAATCATCTTCGAATAATCGAAAGCTGCAGGTCGTCAATATCCAGTTGTCCGGTCGCGCCGTTGAGGCCAATCCGGATGATCATTTCTTTTGCCCCGGGGGGGACGGGGACAGTGGATCGAGCATTCTGCCAGTCAAAACTACCTCGCCATTTTCCCATGACCTTTTGTCCGATTTCACGTCGGATATTGTCATAGAAGTGAACCACGACAGCGGCTTGCTCCGTCACGTCCTGGCCGGGCACAATGCCCTCACAACGGACCCAGTAGTTCAGGTTCAGCACTGCGATCGTCCGGCCGTCGATCGATGATCCCTGCAGGCAATGAGACAGCGAACCAAAATCTTTGTTCTGAAAGCGAATGAAGTAGGTGCCGGTAATTGGTGAGTCGGTGCACATCGTTGTCTGACGCTGATAATGCCAGCCGTCAACTTTCTCGTCACCGTTCTCATCTTCTTCAAATGATCCATTCACGATTTCAGGGCGAGTCGGGTCTGGTTGAATTCGCCGTTGTTCTTCGGACGCTCCCGTCATGGGCACGAAAAGGGTTGAAATGAGCTTTTCATCTGTCAGCTTGCCATCCACTTTTGTGAACAGATGAAACGACTGCTGATATCGTTGACCCACGGGGACAATCATCTTACCGCCCTCCTTGAGTTGTTCGACTAAAGGGGTTGGGACATTTTCCGGTGAGCAGGTCACTATGATTTTGTCGAATGGTGCGTGTTCTGGCCATCCCTTGTAACCATCGCCATCAAGTGTAAAGACATTGTTATATTTGAGTTCCTTCAATCGCTTTGTCGCCTGCTTGGAGAGAGGGCTGACAATCTCGATCGTATAAACCTCCTTGACAATTTCAGCCAACACTGCAGCTTGGTATCCACTACCGGTTCCAATCTCCAGTATTCGGTCTTCCGGTTGGGGATCCAAAGCTTCTGTCATGTAGGCTACGACGTACGGCGGCGAGATCGTTTGCTGATGTCCAATCGGCAATGCAACATCTTCGTAGGCAGCAGCTTTCTGTGCTCCGGGGACAAACTCGTGTCGAGGGACACGTCTTAACGCAGCCAGAACTGCTTTGTTCGTGATTCCTTCAGCTTCAACTCGCGTGGCCACCATGTGCTCGCGCTGCTCGTCGTAGCGATGCTGGCCGATGGCGGCCGTTGCGTTGAACAGAGCGGCTATCAGCACCGCGCCGAAGCGCAAGAACTTGCGCAGTTGGGCTGAGTGCGAACAAGATATCTGACGGTAGATGTTGAGTGCGTTGGTCATCACGAACGATCCTCGCTGTTTGACGCGGACTGGCAGGACCAGAATTCCGTTCAAGGTCCCGGAATGAAGTGTAATAACCGTCCTATGATGAGAGAACTGGATTCTCTGTTGTGGGCTCGATCAGTGAATCTCAGGGGCGAAACGCATGAAGCATCCGGATCGAATGAGAAAAGTAAGGGATAAACCGCCTTTGTGCAGTGCGGGTTGGGCATGGTTGCGATCAATCTCAATACAACTTTGAAGGATATTCCTCCTGACTATTCGACTCGAACACGCTCTTTTTTCATGAACCGGGAGATTGAGGTTGCCAGAATACGGCTCCGCTGGAGTACTCTCTTAACGATGCTTTTCTGAAGTTGTGCCATTTGGCGAACCGGATTTATGTCAGTTCAACTTTCTGCCAACTCATTTTTGCAAATGCTTTCCCACAGTGGGCTGCTGTCGGAAGCTCAGTTGGAGCAGGTTGAACAGAGATTTCCTGCTTCGGCACGGACATCCACGCCAAGGACCGTTTGTGACTGGTTGCTTCAGGAGGGAGTAATTACGGAGTGGCATGCGGAGAAACTCCTGCAGTCGAAGTTTCGAGGTTTCTTTCTTGGGCCCTATAAGCTGCTGAATCGTGTAGCCCGCGGCGGGATGAGCACGATCTATGCGGCGCAGCACAAAGAGACAGGCGAAGTTCATGCTTTGAAAGTTCTGCCCCCGGCTCGCACCAATACGGCTTCCTATTTGCCGCGACTGCAACGTGAAGCTGCGATGACTCAACGTTTGCAGCACCCGAATATCGTGCGTGTCTTTGGATACTATTCGGAATCAGACGGCCAGGATGCGGTGCATTTTATAGCCATGGAGTTCATGCAGGGGCGTGATCTCTTTGAGACGGTCAACATTGAAGGTCCGTTAAGTTGTCGTCAGGCGGCAGACTACATTCGCCAAGCGGCCAACGGGCTTGTCTGTGCGCATCAGGCTGGTCTTGTTCATCGAGATATCAAGCCAGGCAATCTGTTTGTTCCTGAAGTGGGCATCCTGCGAATACTCGATCTGGGACTCGCGCAGGACTTTGATAGTGAAGAAAACCTGACTCGCGATTTCAATGAACGGGTTCTGGGAACGGCAGACTATCTGGCTCCTGAGCAAGCGGCCGACAGTCATACGGTGGACCGACGGGCCGATCTCTACAGTCTCGGTTGTTCGCTCTACTATTTGCTGACGGGGCAGCCTCCGTTTACAGAAGGAACGCTTGTGCAGCGTCTTGTGGCGCATCAGACAAAAACGCCGATGCCAGTAACTCAGTTCCGTCCCGATGTTCCGTCAGAATTGGTTTCGATTCTGAATGCGATGATGGAGAAGAATCGCAATCAAAGGATTTCATCAGCCAGCGAAGTCGCCGAAAGAATCAGCCAGTTCCTTGAATCAATTGCTGACAAGCCCGAGTTTGATGAGCGTCCCCAAAAGAAGGCTGATCAGAGTCGTGGCCCGGAGCACAGTGTGGGTTCTTCGTTGGAGTTCGATCCACAGATCGCAGGCTGCTCTCGGATGGAAACTTCGGAGACGAAAACGACCAATAGTGCTGATTCGTGGCCAAATGTCGTCCAACCGTCTGAGGAAACATCAGCGCCAGACGCTATGGATCAAAACGAGGACGACACATCTCTCGGTGCCGAGGATCCAGCCGGGTTTGCAAGTTTGCTGGCGAGGATCGAAACACAATGTGAAATTGGCGGTGCGTTTAGTGCGGATCCTCGCAGCGCAGAGCTTCTTGAGGTTGCTCGTCGACTGCAGCGAGGGGGGCTGAAAAATGCAGACTCGGAACAATCGACAGAGGTTTTGTTCGAGTTTCCCATGCCAGAATTCGATCAGGAACTCATGGAGACTCCTGAGCCGCTCGGACCTTTCGGGCGTTTGCTCATCGTCCTTTTTCTGCTTGGGGCGGCGATAGGACTTCTCGCGGTTTTATCTGAATGGATGAGTTTAGAGTAAATTCATTCGGTGAGCCGCAAAACTTGTATTCGTTGTCGGTTCGCATGATGTCACATTCTCTAACATCGCGTGAGATGGAAATCGGCAAATCCTTGTTTGCTGCTCGCTTGAAGTGCCGCGCATTGAGAATGAAAAAGTCCCCGAAGATTTCCGAGGACTCCCAGAAGACGATTTCCATCAGACTATTCGATAGTCCAATAGTCGAACACGAATGGTTCATCCAGTTTACCGCCAAGCAGCTCAACAAACTTCTTGTGAGCTGGATGAGGCAAATAGGCGGCGCGATCTTCCTCAGACTCGAATGTAATCAGATAGCCGTGAGTGAATCCCTTGTCGAGACCTTCCGGGCTGTTATTGATGCCGCGTTCAAAATCTCTGACTTCCGGAATCTGCCGCTTCAAATCCTGAAATGCTCGGTTGATTTCATCCAGTTGGGCGGGAGTGACATCAGGTTTGTACTTGAACAGGACCACGTGCCGAAGCACGCGTGTTCGTGGTTTCAATTCACCGGCTGCTTCCAGCATTCGGACTGCGACGAATCGGTTGCCGGCATCATTCAGGTGAACACCATCTGTGGTCAGAACGCCTTTTTCCTGCTGGGCGACATTATACTCTTTCAGATAGCCCATGAATGCTGAATGCAGGTCGAGCAATGTTGTTGAGGTTTCGTTGGCAACCTTGCGGCTGATGTCTGCGTATTCAGACAGCATCTTGTCGAGTTCATTTGAGCCATCATGCTTTTCGCCAATAACGCTCGGAGTCGACAGGATCACTCTCGCACCAACATCAGTGCATCGCTTGATGAGGTTTCGAAGTCCGGCGTCGAATTTTTCGATCGATGTTCCGCGTCCATTCTTTGAGTGCCAGACGTCGTTGATGCCAATGTAGATCACGACCAGATTCGGCTTGTGTGACAAGACGTCTTGATCGAGTCGAGCTTCAAGGTCAGGAACTTTATGGCCTCCAATTCCGGCACCGATCACTTTAATCCCGGAGTTCGGGCGTGCTTTTTCGATGGCTTCACGAAATACGGTCACATAGCCCGTTGGTCCGGCACCCTGTTGGGTAATGGAGTCGCCCAGAAAGACGATGGTTTCTCCGTCCTTCAATTCAGCAGTCGCACTTGCTCCAATCGCAATCAATGTCGCCATCGTCATCAGTATCCTTGTTCCCGGCATTCGTGAATTCTCCCGTGAAATTTGAAAGACAGCCATAGCTCACCATGTCCCGGAGGTTGGCAGAGCCGACAGGAATCGTCAACTCACGGCATTGCACGGCGACGTTGTTTCTATCTCAAACCTGCGTGCCGAAATGATCTGCTCGTTTGTCGCCACGGAGCGTCCGCAAGGCTTAGTCTCGGCGTGTCGTGACGGCGACATTGAAATAAATCAACTTCGGCAAGGTGCAACATTGGTTTCGGATTCGTTATTGTTTGGCATTGAGTACTCCTCGGGATCGCTGTTTTCCGAGTCCTTCCAGTTTGCTTCAATGTGCCCGCCATTTTGAAATGTGAGAGAGCTTCATGAAAATCTGTCGAATCGAATTACCCAGCGGTGAGATCTGTTTTGCTTCACAGAAAGCAGATGGAACGTTTGATCGTTTACAGGGCGACCTCTTCACGGGACTACAGCCCACAGGACAGACAGTTTCAGCTGCAAAACTCTTGGCGCCATTGGATGCAGCAGCAGTGCTTTGTATTGGGTTGAATTACCGCAAACATGCTGAGGAAGGCAAGCAGGCCATCCCGGCGCATCCCGTACTCTTTATGAAGATTCCGACGACGGTCACCAACCCTGGCGATCCGATTGTGCTGCCTCGCAAACTGCGAAGTGACAAGGTCGACTACGAATGTGAGTTGGCTGTGGTCATTGGTAAGAAGTGCCACAATGTTTCAAAGGCTGACGCTCTGAAGTACGTCCTGGGCTATACCTGTGCGAACGACGTAAGTGCTCGCGATTGGCAGATGAATGGTGGAGGCGGTCAGTGGTGTAGAGGAAAAACGTTTGCGACATTCTGTCCGCTGGGGCCTTGCCTGGTGACGGCCGATGAAATCCCGGATCCGAATTCGCTGAAGATCCGAACAGTGCTGAATGGCAATGTCATGCAGGACTGGAACACCAATGACATGATTTTCGATGTGCCAACGCTGATTGAGTACCTGAGTGCCAGTACAGTGCTGGCTCCGGGAACAGTGATTCTGACAGGAACTCCTCACGGTGTCGGTTCGGCAAGAACTCCTCCCGTTTTCCTCCAGCCTGGCGATACTGTCACGATTGATATTGAAAAGATTGGGGAACTAACCAATCCTGTGGTCGAAGAGAAGATCTAAGGATAAGAAACCACTGAGCCTGCGACGCTGGCGGGCTGCTGATTTATTTCCCCCTGAGCCTGCCTCAGGGGCCTCCGAGCTTTTGCACCACTGCCTGATCATATCGTTGTGGTGTAAAAGCCATTAAACCCCCGACGCGGGGTCGGGGGCGATTAAATCAAAAATCCGCTAGCTGATTTCGTGCGGTCTAATTGGCTAGCGCTTCAGGCTCAAACCTTCTGATTTCGATGTGTCTTTCTGCCTCCTTGCCCATTTGCCGTTTCTTGCAGGACTCAGCCATGTTGCAGATTCGAAGTCCCAAAGTTCTTGGTCGGCGTGCTGTTCTTCAAGCGGGCGTTTTGAGTATCGCTGGCTTGAATCTGGCCACGCAGAAACGTCTGATCGCAGAAGGCACCGCGAAGAAGAACAACAAGAGCGTCATTCTGATCTGGCTGGATGGTGGTCCCAGTCAGCTGGAATCCTATGACCCGAAGCCCGAAGCTCCTGCTGAGTTTCGCGGACCGTTTGGAACCATCCAGACGAGTCTTTCGGGTGTGCACTTTTCAGAGTTGATGTCTCAGCAGGCGAAGTTTGCGGACAAGATGTCGATCATTCGATCCATGCGTCATGGGACGGGAGATCACTTCGCAGGTGCTCACTGGATGCTGACCGGTCGGTTCGGAGCGACGACGGCTTCAAAAGGAATCCGCTACCCGTCATTGGGTTCCTGCGTGTCCAAACTGAAAGGTGCGAACAAGCCCGGGTTGCCGGCGTATGTGGGACTGCCATCTGCAGAAAGTGTTTATCTCTATCCCGGATATCAGGGAGCCGCCTATTTGGGTGGCCAGCATGATCCGTTCGCCGTCAACAACGATATTCGATACCTGCATCACACGTACAAGACGAAGGTCGAAGCGCCGACGTGCTTCAAGTCCGCCGCAGGGCTCGATCAGCTTCGGGCTCAGGGCCGAAGCCAGTTGATGTCATCGCTGGATCGTCTACGACGCGATGTCGACAACACCGGCGTGATGGACGTCATGGATTCTCATCATCAGGCGGCCCTGTCACTGGTCTTTGGCGGAGCGGCGATGGATGCATTCGACATTTCCAAAGAGTCTCCCGCTGTTGCCGAACGCTATGGCAGCACTCCGTGGGGACAATACACCTTGATGGCTCGCCGACTGGTGGAATCCGGCGTGTCCTTTGTCACTGTCGATATGCCTCACTGGGATCATCATTCATCACTTGTCGACGGGCATGCTCCCAATATGCGTGTGATGGATCAATGTGTCGGAGCGTTGCTGACAGACCTGGTCGAGAGAAATCTACTGGATCAGGTTCTTGTGATTGTTATGGGCGAGTTCGGCAGAACTCCACGCATCAACGAAGGACAACCGGGAATTCCAATCCCTGGCCGCGATCACTGGGGCGACGCATTTTCCGTCATGCTGGCCGGCGGCGGATTGAAGCAGGGTGTCGTCGTCGGCGCGACAAATGCCAAGGCCGAGTATCCGGTCGAACGAGAAGTCTCGCCTCATGATTTGCTGGCGACGGTCTATCGAGTGCTCGGTATTGATCCGACGACTCATTTCCTCGATTACTCCGGCAGGCCGGTTGCACTGGTCGATCGAGCTGAAGGCATCAGTGAGTTGCTGTAAATGGTTGCTGACTGTTCTATGGAGTCCTACAGCCTTGTGGCGGCATAGAAGTCATGGAGCCCCATGGCCATTGCGCCGGCCGTCAAAAGACTCAGAGCGATCATCATCGCGCCGATCCACCGCGTGCGTTTGATCTGCCACCACATGATGATGCCGCTGACGCCCCAGAAGACCATAGCAATCGCCATCGTGTCGACAGCCAGCAACCAGAAAGATCGGCCGTTCCAGGTGGGCGACTGACCATGAGACGTATGCATTCGCAGAAAGAAATGACGCAGCGGCATGCCGTCTTCTCCTGTGAAGCGATTAATGTCGACATGCCCAATGCTGTTCGGCACTGTAATTGCTTGCGAATTCCGTGGTCTTGAATCTTAACACAATCTTAACTTGCGCTTTTGGTGAGCTTCTGCCAAGCTTCGGGGATGGCGGAGGAGACAGACAAGAAGATCAAAGAAAAAGACATCGTCGGGCTGAAGTATTTCGATCAGCTGGGCGAGTTGTTGCAGCAGTTGCATGACGTCGGTTGTGAACGCGATCGGGCGGACAATCGCACGCTTCATATGGATCAGTACTGCATGCTGATTCTGCTCTATATGTTCAATCCGGTTGTCACGTCACTGCGTGGCCTGCAGCAGGCCAGCGAGCTGAAGAAGGTGCAGAAGAAGCTTGGCTGCGCACGAGCGTCGCTGGGCTCGTTATCAGAATCCGTCGCGGTGTTTGATTCCGAACGACTCAAGCCCATCATTGAATTGCTCGGCGAGAAGCTCGTTCCGATCGCGGCAGACAAGCGTCTGAAGGATGTTAAGCAGACCTTGACGCTGGTGGATGGCAGCATCGTCGAAGCACTGCCTCGCATCGCCATGGCGTCTTTCCGCGAAGCTCAATCGGGCAGCGGCAAGAAGATGAAATGGACTCTGCATACACACTTTGAAGTCGATCGATCGATTCCCGTAAAGATCAACGTAACACCGACGGCAGGTGGTGAACACGATGAACGTGCCGTGATGGATCGCATGATCGAATCTGATCGAACGTATGTGATGGACCGGGGGTATGCCAAGTTTGAACTGTTCAATCGCATTGTCGATTTGGGCAGCAGTTATGTCTGTCGCATTCGAGATAACAGCGTCTGCAACATCCTTGAACAGAAGCCACTGACAGATGCCGACAGGGCAGCTCGCGTGCTGTCAGATCAGTTGATTTCCCTTGGCAGCGACAACTCCAAAGGGAAGCCCAATCATCCGGTGCGTCTTGTTGTGATCGAAGCGAAGCCACACAAATCGAAGGGAAAGCCGGGCACTGGATCCACTGGCCAGAACTGTGATGGCTTCCTGCGGATCGCGACAAATCTTCTGGACGTGCCGGCTGAGATCATTGCTTTGCTATACCATTATCGATGGACAGTCGAGATTTTCTTTCGTTTTTTCAAGCATCTGCTGGGATGCCGTCATTTGCTGAGCCATTCTCAGAACGGTATCGAAGTGCAGGTCTACTGCGCGATTATCGCGTGCATGCTGATCAGCCTGTGGACAGGTCGCAAGCCGACGCTGCGAACTCACGAGATGATCTGCTGGTACTTCTGCGGCATGGCCGACCAGGAAGAACTGCTGGCTCATCTGGCCAAACTCCACAAGCCGTCCGAGCCTCGAAAACCCATTATCTAATTCGCGGGGCACTCCAGTCGCGTCGCCAGCCCCGCTTCACGCTGCGCGGATAACAATCTGATCCGCTGCCATGAAGTCACTCACGCATCGACTTCACCGTGCTCAGTCCCCTGACGGTCGAAACCAAAGGAATCGCTTCCTATCATACGCGCACAGCAACAGCAGTGCCGAACAGCATTGACAATGTCCCCTTTGTTTCTCTTGTAGCCGGAGTCGCCAGACTTCGGTGGTGCTTGCGTTTAATCGAATCCACGAATTCTGGCGACTCCGGCTACGATTCGGTCTCTGAGCGATTAAAGTTTGTTTTCGAGTCTGCTCCGGAGGCTGGCGTGCGAAGCAGATCGTCTGCAGGCAGACATCTTCACCGCGTTCGGCTGATGAAGTGCTGTGGTTTTGGCGAGCCACTGGACGTCTCTCTCGACGTTGTGGCTTGATCAGTCGAACCCGCGATTCTGAAAGCTTGAACCGCGAAGTAACGGATCGAGTGGCTTCGTTTTCATCGCAAGCGGCAAGGATCTGGCTGCCAAGTTCCGCACTGTGTGGTTTCATTGGGCTATCTCCGGCAGATAACCACGGACCACCATGCTCGCTCAGTTCGCGTCAGACCAACCGTCGAATCGCTTTATATTGTGAGTGGTGTGTGTTGAGAGTAGCCGGATTCGTGAGAATTCGGATGCCTGCCACGGTCTCGCACCGAATTCTGGCGAATCCGGCTACGGTCTCGCACCGAATTCTGGCGAATCTGGCTACGGAAAAACACTCACGGCTACAAAGAAACATCTCACTCTGCCTCGAGCGAAGTTTAGTCACGCTACGTAGACCGCCGTGGCGAAAGCACCCCGGGAAACCTGGTGGTTTTCGGGGTGCCGTGGATCGTTTCCGAAGTTAACGTCTGACGCACCGTGTCCGACGATGACTTTTCAGAAACGCAATTCAGCTGCGATGGTTGGCCCCATCAAGCCAAGATTGGATCCGATCCCCAAAGAATCGTCAGCGAGGGTGTCATTCATCCAGTACTGTGTTTCCCAGACCATGCGGAGTTGCAGTTGACTGTTATTCGTGAATGTTTTGGTCCATGCAGCCCCCAATTGCGTTTCTATC
>CAMAXD010000091.1 GCA_945861975.1 Candidatus Kuenenia stuttgartensis
GCAGGAGAACCAGGGAGGGCTTCCAGATCATTGCCAGAGACGGGCTTTTGAATCAATACCAACTCTGACGACCGGAGCTTACAATAATCCCCGGTACGCCAATAGACCGCGTCGCGCGCAGACCGAATTTTGACAGTGCCATTCGGCTCAGGGGGGATTTAATCACCACGACTGCAGACAGCTCGAAGGACTCGACCCTACTTCTTCTTGCCGTTGTTCTTGCCTTTTTTGTCGCTCTTTTCGCGTTGCTGTTCAGAATTCTTCTGAGCATCCGCAGCAGCATCGAGAAGTCGTTGTAGGAAGCCAGGCGGTTTGGCGGCTGTTGCCTGTGCTGGAGCTGACGAGTTCTTTGCAGACTTCGTAGTTGGCTGCTCATCAGGCATGATGACTTGTACGCCCGGTCCTGCTGGCGTCAGTTTTCCAGTTCCCAGCAGTTTTCGTTCCGCGATACTCCAAAGGCTGGACGCGATAAAGTACAGACACAGACCAGCTGGTTGATGCCAAAACATGATTCCCATGACACCCGTCATCATGTTCATCATTTTGTACTGCATTTCCTGCTGTTCATCCTGAGCAGGTGGCATAAACATTTTCTGTTGAGTCAGAAACAGCGCCACTGTGCAGAGCGGCAGGATGCTGAAGTCTGCCCCAAGTCCGAAAGGCAATGCAAAGGGAAGGCGGAACAAAGCGTCTGGTCCGGCTAGATTTTCTATCCAGAGGAAGCTTTGCAGACGCAGGTCAACCGCTGAGTTCAGAGCCGTATAAAGCCCGACAAAAATTGGCAACTGAAGGAACAGTGGCAAGCATCCGCTTAGCGGATTGATGCCATTCTTCCGCCAAAGTTCCATCTGAGCGCGGGCCAGTTTCTCTTTTTCGTCAGCATACTTTTCCTTCAGCAGAGTCAACTGCGGCTGCAGTTCTTTCTGCCTCGCGGCCATAATAGCCTGCTTACGTGAGAGCGGAAACAGACAGCCTCGAACAAGCACCGTCAGCGACACGATGGCCAGATAGTAAGGCATGCCAATGCTGAAGAAGGTGTCGAGCAAATAGTGCATGAAACGAGCAACAAAACCGAACATCCCGTAATTCAGCACCTGGCTCGCCTGAAAGGGCATAGGGTCCAGCAACTCACGATGTTTCGGGCCCACAAAAAATGCATACTTGTGGACGACAGAATCATTTTTGGCCTGCAAAACAATCGGCATCGACGCCATTCGCAGGCTGATATCAGACTTCCGTGGTTCTCCTGAATGGCGAGCAATCAACACCGGGTAAGTGCGTTCCAGCCATTTCTTTTCCGCCTGTTCTTCCGGAGTTCGGTCATCCAGTGGGGCGACCAGAGCGGCGAAGAACTGAACATCAATACCGGCATAGCGAAAAGCAGACGTCCATTCGTGATCTTCACGCAGTTTGTTCTTTTGTTCTGCTGATGTTGACGGTCGCCCAAGTTCGTCGTCAAGGTCGTCGCAATAGTCGACAACAGCGCTGGCTGCGAGTGTCGCTGCTTTCGTACCATCGACAAACTCAAGGTGCAGGTCGCGGTACTTAGAAGTATGTTCTTCATTCTCGAAGAGCACTCCTACCGGCCCCTGAATCTCGTAATCAAACGTGCGCGGTGAATCGCTCAGGTTGATTACTTCCAGAGCGATCTCAAGAGTGTAAAAGGATGGGTTAGAGTGCCATGCATGGACAAGTTCCCTGCCGCTGAGCTTCAGGCGAGGCAGTGAGAACGTTTTGCGAACTCGTAAAGTCCCGTCAGGGGCGTCGTATTCGAAGATCGCCTTGGCCTGTGTGTCTGTTTCGGTCTTCTCAACCAGCTTCCAGTTTGCGGACTCAAGCGTTTGTTTCTTTGACGCCAGTTGACGATCGATAACCAGGATTGCTGTAGAAAAGGTTTTGTCGTCAGTCAGGTTGTTGCCGACAATTCGAGCAGGAGCCTTCCTGTCCTGCAGATCTTTGTATTGCGGCGCCGTCAACGAAACACTCGCGACAGCCGCACCGGCCGATGTCAAGTCGACATTCAAGGCATAACCGCTCTCAGGATCTGATGAGCCGAGAGTGACTTGCTCCAGAGGATGTTCAGAAATTACCAACTCCGATGCCGGCTTTTCTTCTGTCGTTCCAACCGCACTAAGTTCCCCGCTGCCAATGCCAGAATCGGCTTCATCGGCGGCTATGGGTGCGGCGGGTTTCTTAACGGGGACAGGAAAGAACTTCGGCTGGATGACGGCGGTCCAAAGCCAAAGGAAGGCCATCGAAGTCAGCAGGAACGAGAAAAGTCGGCGATTTTCCATAAGGGCAGATCGCGAGATGACTCGCGAATTCCATTAAAATGCGTTCAAAGTGCCACAGGCAGCGTGCAGAGGCAGGCTGGATCCGTGTTGTGGAGCAGCTACTGGCCGCAGAGTTTATGCGACCACATCCATTGGCTGGAAACAATTGGGGAAAGATAACCGATGCACACGCAGGCGTGTATTGTCGGATCTGGAGAACTCCGTTTTCCCCGGAGTTTTCACCCGAAAACTCATTAGGCAGAGGTCTGGGAAGTCTGTGCCAGTTCGCTGGTGAATAGGGATTGTTGGCGTTAAAAGGCTGGAAACAACCTCCTGCTGCACGCCTCGGAAGTTCTTCCTGTTTGATAGAAAGCCGCGTCTGTGATCGTTGCCTGCCGTAATTTTCTCCTCAGCGCTGCGGTGTTATGCGTTGCTTCCGTCTCGGCTTTGGTGGCGGATGGCCCGTATTCAACAACGGCTCCTGTGCCAGACAGCTTTCGCGCCGGTTTTGAGAGCATCACCGAAAAAGAATCTGAGGAACTGCTGTCCAATTTGGTCGAAGGGGAAATGTCGGGGCGAGGTACGGGGCAGGAAGGCTACTTCATGGCTGCTGCCTGGTTCGTTTCAAAACTGGAGTCCTATGGGTTCCAGCCCGGCGGGCCAGATGGGTCATGGTATCAGGGTGTTCCCTTCATTAAATTGTCGACTCAGCCTGAGCAGTGCTATTTCTGCGTCGGTGAGGAAGACGCCATTGCCGGGAAGTCGCTGGGAATCAGTGACTTTACAGGCTCGTACGAAGGCGATCTGCCCGTCACATTGGCCACAGTCACGAAGGAACGGCCTGTGGCCGTAGACGGGTCGATGGAGGGCCGACTTTTGATTATTCAGGCTGAGGGGCGTATCAGCTGGAATGATGATTTTATTCTGAAGTCTCGTCCGGCCTGTGTCTTGATCGTGGCGGATGAAGCTCGCGTTCGCAACGAAGCAGTGAATCAATCGGAGCAAACTCCCAGTACGATTCCAGTCGCAATGGTGACCGCGACGGCAGCAAATCAATTGGCCGGCAAATGCGGTCTGAACGCGTCATTCTTTGGCGATGCGACTCCCGTACGAAACCTGATCGTTACGTCTTCGCAAACAGTGAAGTCGCGACTTGTGATCGATCGAGAAGCGATTGATGTGCCCAATGTCGTTGGCTGGTATCCCGGCTCCGATGAAACATTGCGGCAGGAATACATCTGCGTTGGCGCTCATCTGGATCATCTGGGAGTCCAGCGTGGTGAATTGTTCCCGGGGGCTGACGACAATGGTTCTGGCTCCACAGCGATTTTGCAGGTCGCCAAAGCAATCCACACGAATCCCATCAAGCCCAAGCGAAGCGTACTGCTGATGGCTTTCTGTGCCGAAGAACGTGGACTGCTGGGCTCCAAACATTATGTGGCTCATCCGTTGCAACCTTTAAGCGACATGGTCTGCATGTTGAACATCGACATGATTGGTCGCAACGAAGAATCCTCTTCCGAACCAGCGTCGGAGAATGCCAATACCATTCACCTTGTTGGCAGCAAGGATCATTCGGCTGAGCTGCATGCAATAGTTGAGACGGCTAACAAGTCCGTTGGATTTGTTTTTGAGTACGATGAAGAGAATCGAGTCGATGGACGCAGCGACCATGCTTCGTTCTCGGAGAAGGGGATTCCAGTGACATTCCTCTTCGGAGGCTTCAATCCTCATTACCACAAGACGACCGACACGATGGACGGGATCAACTTCTCCAAAATCGCGAACGCCGCACGCCTGGATTATCTGGTACTGATGATGGCGTCTGAGCATGGTCGCTTTGCGCTCGATAAGAAGTGAGCGGCGTTAGCAGTCTGCTGATTTAATCGCCACCGACCCTGCGTCGGTGGTTTAACGGCTTTTGCACCAGTAAAGAACTAACGAATTTCACTGGTGCAGAAGCCCGCAGGCCCCTGAGGCAGGCTCAGGGGGGACTAAATCAACAACCCGCTAGTGCCCGGTTTTGAACCGTGGGCTGGCGCCCAGCGGCCAATGCCGGGAGCCCTGTTTCAAGTGTTGACGTAGCAGTAGTTCCCTATTCTGTCCTGTTGATTTCGCTGAAGCATCGAATGCCCATCACTCGCCATTTTCTTGATCCCTCGAAGCCAGCGTTGCTGAACGCTGTAGATTATCTGATTTCCCGATATGCCAAAGGAGATCAGTTAGATCTGTCGAAAGTGATCCTTGTATTTCCTGGACGCCGTGCCGCTCGTCGAATGCTGGAACTTCTGGTTCAGCGAGCCGGTGCGAAATGGCCGGCGTTGATCCCGCCGAGAATGGTGACGTTCACTCGATTTCCGGAAATGCTTTATCCGCAGAAGCAACAACTCGCGGACGATCTGACTCAGTTGCTGGTCTGGCGCAAAGCTCTTTATGCAGTGTCACAACGAGAAATCCGTGCGGCCCTTCCGCATCGTCCGGATGAAGATTCTGTACCCGCGTGGATGGCACTATGTGAGTCACTGCGAAAGCAACACAACGAACTGGCGGCCGAGGGACTGGAGTTCGATGACGTCCACGAAAAACTGGCTCAGTCTGGCGACATTGAGGAGGCCGAACGCTGGAAAGCCCTAAGGCGAATTCAATCAGAATACCTTGTTCAGATGGATGATCTGCAGCTCTGGGATCGTCAAGCCGCGCGATTGATTGCGGTGCAGATGAATGAATGTCGGACCGATTGTGACATCATTCTAATTGGTACCGTCGACATGAATCGCATCATTCGCCAAATGCTCGACCAAGTCGCAGATCGAGTCACCTCGCTGATTCATGCGGCCGAATCAGAACAGGATGATTTCGACGGATACGGTTGTGTGAAAGCCGATGTCTGGGAGAATCGTCAGCTCGATATTAAGCTTGAAATTACGCGGATCACTGGTTCTCCTGGTGAGCAGGCTAAGGCTGCGATGGCGGAGCTGGCTTCGCATAACGGTGTCTATCGGGCCGATGATATCACGATCGGTGTTGCTGATGACACGATGGTTCCGACTCTGTTGCAGTCCATGGCTGATGCCGGAATCACGGGACAATGGCCGGTCGGAATGTATGTCTCGGAAACTCGTCCATTTCGACTTCTGCAGTCTCTGGCCCTGCATATTGCTTCCGCACGAGATGACATGCCGGCTGACTTTGCAACGTTAAGCGATCTGGTCCGACATCCTGATGCGAATGACTGGATCACTCAGAACCTTTCCAACACACTCAATGATGATGATGCTCTTTCGAAATGCGATATCTGGCTCAGCGAGCTTGATCAGTACATGATCGATCATCTTCAGGTGACGCCCGGCGAAATGCTGGGGAAGGCTCCTCGTCGAATTCTTGTCGCCGAAGTTTGCCGTTCCGTAGAAGCCCTGCTCCGTTGCCTGGTGGCCGATGCGTATTCCGCCGAATATTCTGGTTCCGCAGTTGGAAAGCTGAAACCTCAAAAAGCAAAGCCCGTCGGAAAGTCGCGTCAAAGAACGCTTGATGAATTGGCTGATGCCTCAGAATCGTCATTGACTCAGCAACTTGAACAGCGTCGGCCATTATCTGAGTGGGCCGAAGGGGCCGTGCGAGTTCTCGCGACGATCTACGGCAATCGCGAACTGCACAGCGAATCGGCTGCGGATCGAGGCATCGTCGAATGTGTGACAAAGCTGCAGGATCTGAATGAGCAACTTCAAAAAATTCCTTCGGCCGCCCTGCCCTTGTGTTCGGCCAGTCAGTCTTTGCAATTGTTGCTCAAGCAGATTGCGGATGACGCGATTCCTCCCGAAGCGGACAGGAATGCGGTCGAATTGCTCGGTTGGCTGGAGCTGACGCTCGATGATAGTCCAGTTCTTATTTTGACGGGTTTTAACGAAGGCAAAGTTCCGGAGTCGATGAACTCCGATGCGTTTATGCCGAACAGCCTGCGAACGCGTTTGGAGCTGACAGATAATCGTCGTCGCTATGCGCGTGATGCTTATGCGATGACGTCGATCCTTCGCAGTCGTCGCAAGGTGGTGCTGATCAAAGGCCGGACCGATGTTCAGGGGAATCCATTGTCGCCAAGTCGCCTTTGGTTTGCCGCAGATCCTCGTTCGATTCCGGAGCGTGTTCGAAGCTTCTACGACCCGGATTATGTCGCTGAGAGTATCGCAACGGCGGAAACTGCTATCGTGAACTCCGCAGAGTCGATGCCGCGTCTGAGTGGTTTTATTGTGCCGCAGCCCATTGATGTGCCGGCTGCTCCCACGGAGATTCCCGTCACCGCGTTTCGAGAATACCTGCAGTGTCCGTATCGATATTTTCTGCGTCGCGAATTAAGACTGCGATCTATCGAAGACGACGTCAGAGAACTCAACGCGCCTGCGTTCGGGAGTTTGATGCATGATGTCTTGAAGAGTTTTGGGCAGTCAGACTTTCGTGAATCTCGCAGCACCGAAGCGATTGAAACATATCTGTTGCAGGAGCTGCATCGTGAATCGCTGGGGCGTTTTGGCAGGACTCGATCAGCAACCGTGAGTGTTCAGCTTAAGATGCTGGAAAGTCGGCTGATCGCATTTGCTCGATGGCAGGTTGAAAGCCTGAAGGAAGGCTGGTCTATCGCGTACACTGAACGGGACCTTATTTGCGATGACTTTTCCGACGTGAATGGACGCCCTGTCAATCTGATTGGGCGAGTTGACCGGATCGATCGTCATGAACCCAGTGGCGAATGGCGTGTGCTGGATTACAAAACCAGTGAAGCCGCTGAACCGCCGAATAGAACTCATCGGAAGAAGGACGAATGGGTCGATTTACAATTGCCGTTGTACCGCCTGCTGGTGAAGTCGCTAAAGATCAAGGGCACCGTCCATCTGGGCTATATCCAACTGCCTGGCGACCTGAGCAAAGTCGGCTACGAGGCTGCAACCTGGTCCGACGACGAATTATTCACCGCCGAGACGCTGGCTCGACAAGTGGCTGCGGACATCATTGATCTGAAGATCGATCGAGTTACCGCGATGAATGATCAACGTTACTCAGACCTGGCCCGCATCTGTCAGGATCCTGTGATCGATCGAAATATTCCGTGGCTGACGACATGGGGCGGGAGACGGTCCAAGCTGGACTGAAAAACTTCAGTCTGCAATAAGAATACGGTGTCAAAGTGTTGGAGTAACCCATGAGCATTGAGGCCCGGTCCCCACTCGCTCAATCATTATTTCAACACGTCGACATGCTGGCAGGTGTGATTGGGCCGAGGCATCCGCTGAAGGCCGGGACGATGGCCGCAACGGCGGCTTATATTGAGTCACAATTTCGTGCGGCTGATTTCGTTGTGACGAGAGAAACATTTCCGGTCAATGGGCAGCCGACGGATAATGTGGTTGTCATGATTCCCGGCCACAAAACTCCCCGTGACGTCGTCATTCTGGGAGCTCACTATGACTCCACGCCGACGACTCCCGGGGCTGATGATAACGGTTCGGCAGTGGCGGTTCTGATCGAGACCGCTCGGTTGCTGAAGTCTGTCAAACCGCGCAGGACGATTCGCTTTGTCGCGTTTGCGTGTGAGGAAGCTCCGTATTACGGCACGAGCGAAATGGGAAGCCTTGTGCATGCTCACGGCTGTCGGGCTCGTGGGGAAAACGTGATTGGTATGTTGTGTCTTGAAATGGTCGGTTACTACATCGACGACAAGAATTCTCAGGATGTCCCGCCCACTATTCCGAAATGGCTGCGCTGGCTGTTTCCTCGACGAGGCAACTTTCTGGCGGCTGTCGGGAATCCTCGATCAGCACGACTCTGCTGGAAATTTCGCCGAGGCTTCAAGCGAGGAACACAGTTTCCGTTATTCTCGATTGTTCTGCCCGAGAGCATCCGCGAAATTCACTTGTCAGATCAGCATGCCTTCTGGATCAACAATTATCCGGCTCTGATGTTGACCGACACCAGCTTTCTGCGAAACCCACACTATCACCGCTGGACTGATACGGCAGATACTCTGGACTACGAGCGGATGGTCGACGTGACTCAAGGCGTTGCCAGTGCGGTACAGCATCTTGCAGGCGGGTAGCAAGGATGTAGTCGCGGATGGTTGTCAAGGTAGGTGATTTCTGCCGCTCCAGACGATAGCTGTTGTCGTCATCGGTTTTTTGTCCGACATCCTCAACATTTGCGACGAGGTCGAGTGGACCACGAAATACATGAATAGGCGAGTGCTTCAGCCTGACCTCGATGCGATTCTTTCGTGTGTTTCGTGTCTTTCGTGGTTACAAAAAGACACTGGCCCGACTTGCCCCGGGCAATTCTCAAAGTAGCCGTCTCGCTCCGTCGAGACGAGTCCTTGCAGACAGCCCATCGCTGAAGAAACTCCGGGCCATTCCCGTTGATAGCCTGCGTAGACGCCGCGGCACGCCGCGAAGTCCGGCCTGGCAGCCAGGACCTACCGAATTCGGCGACTGCACTCGGTAACAATCACGTTTTGATCGAGTAGACAATTGGCCACGCACTGGACATACTCGAACGAGTTACCGATTCAGGACCGGCGCGATGAGCACAGGAGTGAGATGTGAAAATTCTTTCCCGGAAGATCTCTGCAGGATGTGTTCTACTGCTTCTTCTTGCCTCGCTGAATAGTGTTCTGGCCGACGAGACAAAAGGCTCGCGTTTGGTTTATGTCGACTCCGTCGAGCGAAGCGAACTGGATGCGGTGACCGGTTTGGCGATCAGCGCTGACGGCAAGTTTCTCTACACGGCCGCTTATCAATCGGCCAGTCTCTGCGTTTTTGCTCGCGACTCTGTCACGGGTGCGCTGACTTACGTCGAGACAGCGGATGACTCTGAGCTACTGCAGGGAGTGACCTCGATTCAGTTGAGCCCTGATGGTCGGTTTGCTGTCACAGCAGCATTTCGATCGCAAGCGATCACATTGCTGGCCCGCGACTCGGAAACAGGTCGACTCCAGTATCTGGACAGCAAGAAACAAGACGTCGATGAGGGAGTCAGCGGACTGGACTGGACTATTCAAGCCAGTTTTTCCCCGGACGGTCGCTTCGTCTATGCGATAGACGACCGAGGCGGAGTGACGTGCTTCAAATTGACGGGTCTGAACGAGGAGACAAAGCTGGAGTTCGTCGAAGCGTTCCGACACACCGATCTGCTGGGAGCACGTGGGATGCATCATCATCCTGCCGGGAAGCATCTCTTAGTCGCCTGCAAAACGTCTCATTCTCTTGTTGCTCTGCGTCGCGATCCCGATTCAGGTAAGCTTTCCACAGCAACGACCGTCTCTGACGACATAAATGACGTGACCGGTCTTCATTCGGCTTTTGGCGTGACTGTCTCAGATGATGGCAAATTCGTGTACGTGGTGTCGGGACAGCACGGGGGCGGAAAAGACAATTGCGTTGGTGTCTTTGCATTTGACAGCGAAGCAGAGTCTCTCACGCGATTGCAGGAGATTTATCCCGCTGAAACCGAAGTGGATGGAGCAAAGCAACCGTTCGATGGAGGGAACAACGTTCTTCTCGATTCGGCTCAGAAAAATGTCTTTGCAAGTGCTACGGCGAGTGGCGGACTTGCAATGTTTCAGCGAGACCCAGTGACAGGTCATCTCAAAATGGTGCAGCTTGTTCATGATAATGAACGGCTCGGATGGATTTCGGGCCTTGCGGTGTCCCCTGACAACCGATTCCTGTACGCCGCAGCCGAACGACTCGACTCTCTCGTTGTTTTTCGAATTGAGCCTTCCCCCGAAAAAATAGAATGATTGAGCCACTCCCTACGAGCGAGTGCTCGAACATTCCGAGGGATGACGTTGATGTGTTTGACGGTGCCGATGCTATGCAACAACAATTGCAGACGAATGCGATCGGTTGACCGCTTTGTTATATTGCTGTGTTGACTTTCAAGCCATTGACCTTCATTTTCACGGGCGTAGCATCTATGCGGCAGCTTCAGCGATTACTGGTGACTCTTGCAGGGTTATTGTCCTTTGGTTTTATTGCTCCGTTGGCGGAGGCTGCAGAATGGCTGACTTATCCGGGCGGTGAAGGTCCAGGAAAAGGAAAGCACATCGTCTTTATTGCGGCTGAAGAATCGTATCGCTCAGAGTTGTCAATGCCGTTGATGGCTCGCATTCTTTCTCGCCATGGCTTTAAGTGCACGGTTCTTTTTGCCATCGATCCGAAGACCGGGACGATTGATCCTCGAGTCAATAACAACATCCCCGGACTTGAGCTGCTGGATTCGGCGGATCTGCTTGTTGCGTTTCTGCGGTGGCGAGAACTTCCCGATGAACAGATGAAACATATCGTGGACTATGCCGAATCCGGACGTCCCATCATCGGTATCCGCAATGCGACTCATCCGTTTCGCTATGCAACACATCCTGAGAGTCCTTATGCAAAATTTGACTCCGGCAGCAAGGATCCAGCCGGAGGCTGGGGACGACTGGTGCTGGGAGAAACGTGGGTCTCGCATTATGGAAAGAACCTGGTTGAGAGTACTCGTTGCGATGTTGTGAACTTTGCCGGAAGTCATCCAATCTTCCGTGGGGTTCGTCGCAACTTCTGGGTTCCTGATGACGTGTATGGAGTGAGCGAAAAGCTGGAAGGCGACAGCGAGCCTGTTCTTCTTGGTCAACCGCTGACTGGCTGGTTTGCCGAGGATGAGCCCGTGGCTGATAAAGCTCCGGTGCCGATTGCCTGGACAAAGTCGTATACCGGATCTGCCGGAAAAGCAGCTCGCATTTTTACGACGACAATTGGGCACGCTGATGCTTTTCGAGTCGACGATTTTCGCCGAATGCTGGTAAATGCCAGCTATTGGTGTGTGGGTCTTGAAGACCAGGTTGACGCATGGTCGGATGTGGCGATGACCGGTGCTTATGAACCTGGACCAGCAGGTGGGGCCGGTCTGAAAACCGGCGTTAAGCCTGACGATCCGTCATTTCTTGAAGTGGCAGCAGTGGCGGATCGCAGCCCGAAACCCGCGATGATCGACGACTCACTACCCGGCTGGCGATCCTTGACAGAAGCCGATTTCAAGAAGGTCAACAGTGCTGAAGACACTTGGAGCTGGAAAGACGGCGTATTGCATTGCACCGGTCAGCCCGTCAGTGTTTTGCGAACAGACAAACAGTTCAAGAACTTCGAAATCGTCGTCGAGTGGATGCATGAGAAAGCCGGCGGCAACAGCGGTGTCTTCGTCTGGGGGACGCCTGAGTCGATTGAACGATTGACGGCGGCAGGCAAGCCCGGATTGCCTGCCGGTATCGAAGTTCAGGTCCTCGATCACGGCTTTACTGAACGGATGAAGGCCAACGGAGCAAAGACCGACTGGTTCGGAACCAACGGTGACGTGTTCCCAGTGGGTGTGAAGATGACACCGTTTCCACCATTGTCTCCTGACGGCAGCCGCAGCTATCCTCGCCGACATCTTGCCAATGGACACGGGCACTGGAACCAATACTACATTCGTGCCATTAACGGAGAAGTCAGATTGTGGGTCAACGGCGAGGAAGTCTCGGGTGGAACAGGCTGTGAACCGGCCGAAGGTTATCTTTGCCTTGAGAGTGAAGGATCACCGATTCAGTTCCGCAAGATTCGAATCCACGAACTGCCGTAGAGTGCGCTCATTGGTTTGATCGAGTTCTCAAGCGGGAAGATGCTGCGATGTACCGAGGATTCATCTTGCAGCAATGTTCTGCTACGTCGCGAATTGTTTGCAACGTGGGTTGCTTGCTGTTGATTTCGATTGCGGCCGCTGATCGCCGGGCTATCGGTGCGGAGGTCAGGTTGGCCAATTTCCGTGTGGATGTGACTCCACCGATTGGTAATGGGCCATGTGTTGGCTGCATGCCGAAGGTCAGCAGTGTTGAGCATCCGCTGGAGATGCGGGGCGTCGTTCTGCGGTCGGGAGATGATAGTTATGTGATCGCCGCGATCGATTTCTGTGGCATCTGCAACACCAGCGATGAAGTGCTGCGAGATGCCATGGCCAAAGCTGCGGGAACAACCAGAGAACGAGTCGCACTGCAGTCATTGCATCAACACTCCGCGCCGATTCTTGATGTCGATGCGGTTAGGATCCTGCATGGCGAAGGCAGTCCGGAACTTGCCACGCACATTCAGTTCACAAACGAGATTGCTCAGCGGACCGCGATTGCGATTCAGGGATCGTTGAGTGAAATGAAGACCGTCACACGAGTTGCCGGGACTAAAGCCATCGTGGAACAAGTCGCTTCTAACCGCCGCGTGCCTCAGCCTGATGGAAGCATCGCGGTCCGTGCCAGTGTGACTCGTGAGCCTGACGTGCGCGACGCGCCGGAGGGATTAATCGATCCCTGGTTGCGAACAGTTTCGTTTTTCAATGGAGATCAGAAGCTGGTGCAGTTGCACTACTACGCGACGCATCCTCAGACGTTTTATGGAGATGCGAGAATTTCCTGGGACTGTGTCGGGATGGCTCGCCAGGAGTTCGAGAATAAATCTGGTGTTCCTCAGATTTACTTCACCGGATGTGGTGGGAACATCACCGTCGGGAAATACAACGACGGAACTCGAGCGGCACGCGATCGGCTGGCATCACGCCTGCATGATGCAATGGTCCGCAGCAGCACGGCGCAGCCGGATGTCGCTGTCAACGTAACGACTCTGAAACCAACGGAGATTTCCTGGACGTCTGCTCCGATCCCGTTTACGGTTCGTGAGGATGGGGCATTCAATCCGGGTTTGCTGCAAAGTCAGCTTGCACCGGAGCAGGCATTTTCGACGCGATTGACGGCGGCGATGTTCTCGGGATTCGGTCAGCGTTTGCGAGAAGGTTACATCGCGCAGGCGAGTCGACTGCGTATCGGGGAACTCGAGATCCTGCATCTTCCGGGAGAGCCGTTCGTTGAGTTCCAGTTGTATGCTCAGGTGCAGGCGGCGAAGAGTACGTTTGTCTGCGTAGCCGGATATGGCGAATGTGGCGTCTGGTACTACGGGCCTGATCGTATCTTTGCAGATCGCGGTGGCTATGAGCAAACCTGGTCGCTCACGGGGCCTTGCGAGGCGGAGGTCAAGTCTGCGATCTCGACGCTGCTTACGAGATGAACAACTCAGGAGAGCCAGAAGCGTGAACTTTCTGTTCGGACGTCAATCGGTCAGCCGCTGATCACAAAAAACTTCTTCAGGCGTTCTAAGATTGTCCATGTCGACACCTGTCCCTTGCGGAAGGAAACGATGTCGCCAGGGACGAGGTTAACAGGTTCCATTCCATCGATCTTGATGCAGACCTTGCCTTCCAGCAGATGAAACGTTTCATCCGCGGGGAACGTGTAAGGAAACGTCGATGGTTCGTGAGTCCAAAGGCCGGTCAACAAGAGCCCTGCTCCGCTTGAGCCTTGGCGAAGCCAATGCACTTCCCCAAACGGTTTGCCATCGACAAGGAATGGTTCGTAGTTCTGAACGTCCACGCGAGAAACGGGAATAGAGGTCATCGCAGGGGCTCCTGTCATCGGTTGATTGGCCAGCCAAAACGCTCAAGGGAGCATACCGATCCCCCGGCCAAAAACCATTGAGGCTGACGGGAGGCGATGATGCGGTGGTCAGGATTCGCTATTTTGTTGGTACTTTGCTGTTGACGGCACTCTGGAACACTGTAATATCTAGATATTACAGTGAGGTGCGGAGATGATTTGTCAAATCGACACAAACAACGGCATTCCCATCTACGAACAGATTTCTCGTCAGGTGAAATTTGCCATCGCGAACGGTTCGTTGCTTGTGGGTGAGCATGTGCCTTCGGTTCGCGAAATGGCCACCTCAGCGGCAGTGAATGTGAATACGGTCGCACGTGCTTACCGCGATCTGCAGGCTCAGGGAGTTTTGGTTTCCATTCGAGGGACGGGCTTGGCCGTTGCCAGCGATGCTCCTGAGAAATGTCGACGAGAACGGCTCGAAATGATTCGCGAGCGTCTGCGATACATCATGCGTGAAGCGATTCAGAACGGCGTCACGTCGGAAGAGATTCATTCGCTGGTTCGCAGTGAATGGGACGCATTGACGGGAGAACCTCCACCCTGAAGCTGCATACACATTTGTCGACGGCGAGCGGCAGGGCTCACGCCTGCCGCTCGCCACAAAGTTGCCGTCAAACGAGCATTCTTCTTTGCAAAGGTCTCCCCATGGAACCCGTCATTCGGTTGTCGAATGTTTCCAAACGATTTGGACGCGTGAAAGCTCTTGATGACGTGTCGTTGAACATCCAGCCAGGCACGGTCTGCGCTGTGCTGGGTTCGAATGGTGCTGGCAAGAGCACCGCGATTCGGCTGCTTCTGGGATTTGAATCAGCCGACAAGGGAGACATTGAAGTTCTGGGGATGAATCCCAAAACACATGCTCTCGAGATTCGTTCGCGAGTCGGCTATGTGTCTGATTCGCCGCCGCTTTACGATTGGATGACGGTTGAAGAAATCGGCTGGTTTGCAGCTGGCTTTTATCCCACTGGTTATCAGGCTGAATACGAAAAGCTGACTCGACGATTTGATCTGAGTCCATCACAAAAGATCAAGGGTCTCTCGAAAGGGACTCGGGCGAAAGTTGCGCTGTCACTGGCGATGGCTCATCGACCTCAGTTGCTGATCATGGACGAGCCCACGTCCGGACTGGATCCGCTCGTGCGTCGCGAGTTCCTCGAAAGCATGATCGACGTGGCGGCCGAGGGGCGATCGGTTCTGCTTTCCAGTCATCAGGTCGGCGAAGTTGAACGCGTCGCTGACGACGTGATTGTGCTGATGAATGGAAAGGTGATCGCTCACGAGCGGCTGGAGGATTTGAAACAGTCGGTGACGGAGGTCGTGCTGACGATGCCATCGCCAACCGCGATGCCGCCCAAGTTACCCGGTGAAGTGATCGCAAATGTGCCGTTTGGTCACGAGCATGTCTGGCTGCTGCGGCATCTCGATTGTGGAGCCCTGGCGGATCTCTGTCGAGCTCAGGAACTACCGCCCCCGATCATTCGCAAGCCATCGTTGGAAGACATTCTGCTGACGTTGCTGCGGCAAAATCGAAATCAACAGGCTGCGGAGCAAGGGGCGTTGTTGGTGGGACACATTGACGTGGCCTCGTTGAGGCCATGAGTCGTTCGCTTGTTTAACGGCAAGCCGCAGGCGACTGCGCTTTGGGGCAGCAAAGAAACAAGATTGTAAGTTTCAACAAGAACGACAGTTTGGCTATTCGAGGCCGACGTCACTGAAACACGTACAAGAAACGCAGTCGCCTGCGGCTTGCCGTTAAACGAGACAGAGAAACATCAATGAACACTGCATTTACAAGACTGATCTGGAAGGAGCACCGAGCTCAGCGGTCGCTCTGGCTGGCATTGCTTTTGGGGTGTGTCGGTGTTTTTATCCTGATGCGGCTTCAGGCGAGTCCCTGGCTGGATTCGCTGCTTACATCATCGATATTCTGCATCTTCTTTATTGTCGCGGCGACCGCTATCGCGTTCGCTGGCGAGGTTGATGATCGAACGGTTGGTCTGCTACGAATGCTACCGTGCCGAACGTCCACGCTGATGATGGCGAAACTCACAGCGATTCTGACCGGCTGTGTGGCATTGTTTCTCGCCATCGCATCGTTGAGCGGTGTCTTTGAACTGATAGGTCTGGCGTTTCCCCGGATTTGGCGGACGGAAATGAACCGTTTTCCGTTCGATGATCCGTCGTGGATCGGTTTTCTCATATTCATGGTTCTCTTCTGTGTTTTCTCGCTTGTCGCGTCCATGGTCACTCGCCGAGTGATCTCGGCTGTCGGGCTCGCGGCTGCAATGTGTCTTGTCTGTCTGATACCTGCTGGTGTCGTATTGGTTGCTCCAGCCGCTGCTGTGTCCGTCTTACTTTTGGCTCGACCATGGCATCTCGGTCGAATACCGCGAGATTGGATAACTCCGCGATCCGAGACGGTGTATGCCCAGAACCGAAGACGGTCATTACTGTCTCGTACGATTGCGGTCCTGAAACGAGTGATCGCCTGGCCGATGTCGCCCAGCCGCGTTCGAGCAACTCTGTTCTGGCGTGAATGGCGGTCGGCGATTCCGTTTGCGGCAATATGGTTGTTGATTGGAATCGTGATTTGCGTGGGGAGATACTTCACCTTCAGTCATGACTACGTCTGGCCCGCACTGTTTCTGTTCGTTTTCATGCATGAATGCGGTCAGAGAACGATGCGTGCGGATCAACGATCCGGTTCGATTTCACTCCTCGCGAATATGGGAGTCTCTCCCGCGTCGATCTGGCTGACGAAAA
>CAMAXD010000092.1 GCA_945861975.1 Candidatus Kuenenia stuttgartensis
CGAAACGCACCTGATGATGGACAGTCAGGGATATCCCAATCATCCGACCGCGATCTTCCCCAACTCCGGCAACCCGAATCGGATTGAGATTCAGAAGTTTCGTTTTCAAATTCCGCTGGAGCCAAAACTCAACGACCATATCACTCGACTTCCGATGGGGCCGATTGGCACGGCTGTGAATGGCGTGGTTTATTTCAACCCATTTGAACAGGGTGGAATGAATGCCGTCGAGGGCTATTCGGAGGTCTGGCTGGACTCCTGCTGCGGACATCCTCAGCAAACTGGAGTCTATCACTACCACAAGTATCCGGTCTGTGTGAAATCTCCGTTCAAGGATAATGGCAAGCAGCATTCGCCAGTGATTGGCTTTGCCTTCGATGGTTTTCCAATCTACGGTCCCTATGAATCGGAAGGGCTGATGGCCAAAGATGCCGTCGGTGAGCAGACTCCGGATGCCTGCAACGGACATGCAGACTCGGTTCGCGGTTATCATTATCACGTGACTCCAGGTCGATTCCCTGACATCATCGGCGGATATGCCGGTGTGCCGGAGCTAGCGAATATTCGCGGACGTCGTGGTCTGGAAACGGGAGCGATTGAAGACAACAGCAGCGGCGAGAGTTCGCAGCCCAAAGTCGTTGCCGCCGTTCGCCCCGCAAACGGACAGCCCGGAACAAAGCAAAAGCTGGAGATTGAACTTGATCCGACTCAGGCCACGCGAGTACGGGTCCCGGAAGGTACTCCGGAATGGGTGCAGGTAGGACCTTATGAAGCAGTGTCCATCGAACGCAAAGGAAACATGCTTCAGGTTGAAATCCAGATCCCGGAAGACGCAACGCTCGGCGTTCTGATGGATTGCCATATTGAGTTCAAAGCAGCCGATCGTCCCCGCGCTGTGTTCAAACGAAACGATGTGTTCAGAGTTGTTGAAGTCGAAGATCCGTGAATAACCTCAGGGCAACCCCGTTCTGAAGTCGGTGTGTTCTTGTAGGGTGTGAGCAGCGGAGCGCCGGCACACCGAACGGCAGCCAAAATGGTGTGCCCGCGCTACGCTTGTCACACCCTACGAACCATTCAGATTTAACAATTGCGTTACCGTGCATGAATAACCTCCCTCACTTGAACCTGTTTTCTCTGTCTACTGAAAGGCGAATCCCATGAAGAAGATCCTGCTGGCAAGTGCTGTCATGGCATTGCTGGGCGTTACCGTCACGATGAATGTTCTGGCACAGCCACCGGCTGGTGAAGGTCGTCCGGATGGTCCTCCACCGCGTGGTGAAGGTGGTCCGGAAGATCGGCCTCGTCCTCCGCATCCTGTGATGGATGCTTTGGACAAAGATCACAATGGTGAGATCTCTGAAGAAGAGATCAACAATGCGACGGCTGCTCTGAAGTCGCTCGACAAGAACAGCGATGGAAAACTGACGGACGATGAAATTCGACCTCCACGCCCGGAAGGTGGACCCGGACGTGACGGCGAACGTCGTCCTGACGGTCCTCCTCGCGGCGAAGGAGAACCTCGCGGTGATCGCCCACCGGGTGACGGCGCTCCCGGCGATCGTCCGCCACGTGATGGCGAAGGACGTGGACCGCGTGACGGGGAAGGACGACCACCAGGCGAAGGCCGCGGTCCGCGTGATGGAGAAGGACGACCTCCGGGTGGACGCGAACAGGGACGTGGCGAAGGACCTCCGGGCGGACCTCAAGGCCGTCCGATGGGCCCACCGAATCCTGAACGCTTCGTGGAAGATGCGATGCGGTTTGATGCCGACGAGGATGGAAAGCTCAGCAAAGAAGAGCTGATGAAGTTTGCCGTTGAAATGGGAAATCGACAGGGTCGACCTCCCGGGCAGGACGGTGGACGCGGGCCACGACCTGAAGGTGACCGCCCTCCGGGCGATCGACCTCGCGGCAAAGGTGAAGGTGACCGTCCTCAGCGTCCACCAGCAGAAGAATAGTTTTCGTTCGCCAGGAATGGCATAGCGATTCATTCCCGTTGACATGCTAAGCGAGCCGCGTGAAAGGTGACCCCGTCTCACGCGGCTGTTTTTATGTTGCGTCTACGTTTACTGAAGTCCGATTTTTTAATCCACTCTGAGACAACTCCATGTTTCACCGTCTGTTAGCCGTCGCCTGTATTTTTGTGGCGTCATTGTCGGACTCCACGGGAACCGCTGACGATTGGACTCGTTTTCGAGGACCCAACGGAACCGGACTCAGTGATTCCACGACTCTGCCGACGAAATGGAGTGACGCGGAAAACGTGACATGGAAGGTCGAACTCCCCGGCCCCGGTTCTTCCAGCCCGGTCGTGTCAAACGATCGAATCTTCGTAACCTGCTACTCGGGCTATGGCGTGGAGACGGGTGGAGATTTCTCGTCCCTTCTGCGACATCTTGTTTGTGTCGATGGGAAATCCGGACAGATTTTGTGGGATCGAACCGTGCCTGCCCCGGAACGAGAAGATCGGTATCAGGGGTATATCTCCGAGCATGGATACGCGAGCAATTCGCCAACCACAGACGGCCAGATGGTCTTCGCATTTCATGGCAAGTCGGGAGTGCATGCGTATGACATGGACGGAAAAGAACTTTGGAGCCACATGGTTGGAACTGAATCCAGCAATCGCCAATGGGGTTCCGCCGCCAGTCTGACGCTCTTCAATGACCAATTGATCGTCAACGCGGCCGAAGAAGGTCGAGCCATCATGGCCCTTGATAAAACAACCGGAAAAGAACTCTGGAAGTCCGAAGCCGCAGCGATGGAACTTTGTTATGGCACACCGTCGCTTGTGGCTCGAGAAGATGGAAAGACGGATCTGGTGATTGCTGTCCCGGGTGAAGTTTGGGGAATGAATGCAGAGACCGGCAAATTGGCATGGTTCGTTGAAACTCAGTTGACCGGCAATGTCAGCCCGAGCCCTCTTGTTGTCGATCATTCCATTTTCGTCTTCGGTGGCTTTCGCTCGTCCGGTAGTTACCGGATTCGCACGGGCGGAAAAGGCGATGTGACCAGCTCGCACGTCGACTGGCATAGCCGCAGCAGTTCTTACGTCGCGACTCCCGTCCATCACGAAGGTCATCTCTTCTGGCTTGATGATCAGGGAATCGCCTGGTGTCTCGATGCGAAAACCGGTGAGCAGGTCTATCGCGAACGAGTGCCCGGACTGAAATCCGGAGGTCGCCCCGTTTATGCCTCCCCGATCATGGCCGGTGGTCGTCTGTATGTCGTGACACGACGCGATGGAACTCTTGTGATTCCAGCCACGACGACATTCTCGATCGAAGCACAAAACATGATCGAGTCGGATGCAACTGACTTCAATGCCACTCCAGCCGTTTACAAAGATCAACTGTTATTGCGATCCAACAGTCGACTCTATTGTGTCGGAAGGAAATAGACATCGACGACTCATTCCCGTTGCATCGCAAAGTCCGCCTCGTGAGAAATGGCCATGTCTCACGCGTGGTCAACTTCTGTGAGCAAACGTTGGTTAGTCCGAATGGGCGTTGCTTAAACGTCCGTCGGCGTTTGCGTAGCGACGGTTCTCTCGTTCTCATCACCGGAAAATTCTCGGTGCAGGAGTGTCAGCATAGTCTGCAAAAACGCGACGACAATAGGGCCAATAAAAACTCCAATCGGACCCAGCGTCTGGATTCCGCCAAGAACTCCCAGAAGTCCTGCCAGAGGATGCAACGAAGCGCGTTCCACGATGATCCACGGCCGAATCACATTGTCGACAGTGGAAATGATCAGTATTCCGTAGATCGCCAGCGCGACGCCAGCTGTCATGTTCCCTTCACCAAACGCCAGCCAAAGACTGGCCGGTATCCAAACGAGGGACGCCCCCACAAATGGAACCATTGCCAGTAACGCGGTGAGCGACATTAACAGGAAGATGGACTGCATTCCGGCGAACCAGAAGCCGACTCCTGAAAGTACGGACTGAGTTGTCGCTGAAGCAATGCTTCCTGCCACAACCGCACGAACCAGCACCTCAAACTCCGTCAGCAATTGTTGCTCGTACTTGTCTTCCATTGGCGACAGAACCCTGATCGCTTTGATGATCTCAGGACCGTCAGCGAACCAGAAGAACAGAGCCATGACAAAGATCAGAAGTCGAAACGCGAGTTTTGCGAACGCGATGGACGTGGCCCCGCTGATTGAGGCGAGGCTCCCAGGAGTGATCGCCAGCACTTGCCCTGAGATTCGTCGCAAGTCAGTCGTCGTCGGATTCGCAATCTCCTTCAAAGGCACTCGCCATACGCCACCCAGCATCTGTGTTCGGTAGTCGCGAAAAACATGCGAGGCCGTCTCGATCGACTGTTGATAGACCAGTGTTCCAGGCACCGAACCAGATGCGTTGGCCAAAGCCTCCTGGAGTCGCTCAGCTCCAGCTTGTAGTCCGCTTTGTGAATTTAGCGCAGCGTTTTGATTCATTCTCCTGAATTCGTCGCTGATATGCACGAGCGCAGCCGAATCTCCCCGGGCTGTCGCACCTTTCCCGGCGTCAGCCCGCAATTGCTCCAGAGACGATTCGATAAAACGACATTCGTCCACGAATGGATAGTCCAGTCCCAGAGAAGACCTGGCATGGTCCAGTTGAACTCGCATCGTGTCCGTATCAAGTTTGTTTACGAGTTCGATGGCTTCGTATCCTGCGATCATGCCGACAGTCAGCACGGGGACCAGCACGGCCAGCAGGACTGCCCCCGTCATCAGCAATGCGGCCACATAGCGACGGTTGTTGCACCAGCGTACGACATAAAGATGCAATGGCCTTAACAGAAGCACCGTCACGGCCGCGAGAAACAACGGCAGCAGAAAGACAGACACGACCTGATAGAACAGGGCCAGAAGAACACCGGTCGCCAGAATGAGTACGAGAAAGGAAATGACTCGAGCCATTGATCACCGTTGATTCAGGGTTCTGGATGTATTCTGGGGAGGGGCACAAGCGTTGGCAGATCTCGCTAATCGCAGACAGTTGATTCTGTAGTTCCGCTCATCGTCAGTCTGGAGGAGATGCCTCACGTAAATCCCGTCACCTCCGACTCTGCGGCGCAGGGCTCACGTCTAACCCTGAATCTTTGCTGGCAGAAAGCGTCAAGGATGCAATGGCCATGTGGCTTTTGCTATCGGTGACACATAATCGTCCGGCTTGACAGTCAGAATACTGCAGTCGCAGGTATCGAGGACACGTTCCGCCGTATTCCCCAGCACAATGCCTTTGACGCCGCTGCGGCCGACCGTGCCAATGGAAATCAGGTCTGCTTGATGCTTCATCGCAATTCTCGAAATTTCCTGCCATGGATGGCCCCACGTCAGGTGGGAAAGGATGCGAGAGACACCTGCCCCCAGCGTCGTCAGAAATTCATCCAGTCGCTGCTCCGCCTCTTTATTGATTTCCTGACGAAGCGAACTGCCCGGCGGAATCTGCTCCAGAAGATCATTCCGTACATCTTTGGAATCGATCACATGGACGAGATGAAACTCGGCATCTGCCTTCTCCGCCAGCCACAGTCCCGAGAGAACAGCCTTGCGGCTGCTATCTGAAAAATCGGTTGGTGCGATTATCACTTTGGGGGCCGTTGCGTGTTCCTTCTTCACGACCCACACGGCAGCCGGACAGTTTCGAATAAGATTCTTAGCCGTACTGCCCACGAAGAACTGCTTCCAGCCGGTAATCCCGCGAGTTCCCGTCATGACGACATCGAATCCCTCCTGCTGCACCGCATGAGAAATCTCAACAAACGCTTCACCCAGCAGTGTCTCGCTGGAAATCTTTACCCCTGATTCCTTCAGCTGTTGGATCAGCACCTGCATCTTCTGGTCAGAAACATAGCGAATCTCCTTTTCATAGATATGACCGTCGCCGGCCAACAAATCCTGCTTGGCTCTGTTAGACATCCCCATGGTCGCACGACGAAGATCATCCAGAACATGAGTCAACACCACGCGTCCTGACGACTGCTTTGCCAGCCACACCGCCAATTGCAATGCGGCGGCGGAATCCTCCGAAAAGTCGGTCGCTACAAGAATGTTTCGAAACCCGATGGAGTCAGTCGTCATCACAGAAGCCCCCTTGAATAAAATAATGCGTTGCATAGCGTCGTAATTGGACTCAATGCAGAACGCATGCCAGGGCAAAACCATTGAGTCTGACGCGGAATTTCTTCGCACATGTGCTATATCGCACACTCTACTCGGCGATTATCGCGTTCCCAGAGACTTCGTTAAAGTTCTCTTCAGATAAGACGCAACAATCTTCAACAGTTCGATCACTGTCACAGGAATCACGGACAGCAGCAAAATCAGTAACCATTCCCGTGATGAAAGTGTGGCCACTTCAAAGACCGTTTGGGTCCACGGAATGGCCATGATGCCCAGTTGCAGCAGCACCGAAACCGCTACGGCGCCGAATAGGCAAGGATTCGAGAAGACTCCGAGTTCAGGCATGGTGTAACGATGACTCCGACATCCAAACGCAAAGCATAACTGCGAGAACGCTGCGACCGCGAAAGTCACCGTGCGGGCCGGCGCAAGTTGTGTTTCTTTGCCCTCGTAGACCAACCAGAAGCCGGTCAGTGTTACGCCGGCAATCAACAGTCCATGACACAGAATCAGTAATCCACTCTGCTTCGTCAGAACCGCCTGCTCGGGAGGCCCTGGCGGTCGATTCATAATGTCTTTCTCCGGAGGTTCCATGCCCAGCGCCAAGGCTGGCAATCCGTCAGTCACCAGATTGATCCAAAGAATTTGTATGGCCATCAACGGAACCGGCCAACCGGCCAGAGCAGCAATAAACATCAGCAGGACTTCGCTGGTGTTACAGGACAACAGGAAGTGAATAAACTTCCGAATGTTGTCGAAGATGCCTCGCCCTTCTTCGACGGCACTGACAATGGACGCAAAATTATCGTCCATCAGAATCATATCGGACGCTTCTTTCGTGACGTCTGTCCCAGTGACGCCCATCGCGATGCCGATATCAGCAGCCTTCACGGCCGGAGCATCATTCACTCCATCTCCGGTCATCGCGACGATTTGGCCACGAGCTTTCAACGCTTTGACAATACGAAGCTTGTGCTCCGCAGAAACTCGTGCGAACACCGAAATCGATTCGACATCTTTCTCCAATTGCTCCGTCGTGGCCTCATCCAGTTCCCGGCCGGACATCACACGGCTCTGATCATCCGCGATATGCAGTTCCCTGGCAATCGCCAGAGCTGTCTCCGGATGGTCGCCGGTAATCATGACCGCCCGAATTCCGGCAATACGGCATTTCTTGACCGCCTCCCGCGCTTCATCGCGGGGAGGATCGATCATGCCCACGAGGCCGGCAAACACGAGTCCGGATTCCTCCTGATTTTCAGCTCCCGCCAAAGTCTGATCCCGATAGGCCAGCGCGAGTACTCGATAAGCTCGAGATGCCAATTGTGAACTTGTTTTTATGATCTCTCGCCGACGTTCAGCAGTCAGTTCAACGTCCGAATCCCCAAGACGCTCACGAACACACTTGCCCAGAATCATCTCCGGCGCGCCTTTGCTGTGCATGACGATTCGCCCATCCGCACTCTGGATCACAACCGACATGGTCTTGCGATTGGAGTCAAACGGGATCTCAGACAGAATCCTGTCATTCGAATCGTGCGCCTGAATCCCGGCCTTCATGGCCACAACCAGCAGTGCTCCCTCAGTCGGGTCGCCGATAACCTGCCAACCATCGCCTTCGCCATCTTTCCGATGAATCGTCGCATTATTGCAACGCGCAGAAGCCGTCAGCAGTGGTAAGAGTTCCGGGTCGTCCTGAGCATTGATCTTCGTTTCGACGGAAGGCTTTCCGTCCTGCGGGTCGTCCGAGTTGTCAATACGAAGGAATTCACCATGCGGCGAATAGCCAGCCCCGGTGACTCGCACAGACTGCGACGCAGTTATGATCTCTCGCACCGTCATTTCATTGCGAGTCAGCGTGCCTGTCTTGTCCGAACAAATTACAGTCACAGAACCAAGCGTTTCCACACTCGGGAGCTTTCTGACCAAGGCATGCCGCTTCACCATCCGCTGCAGCCCCAGCGCAAGCGTCATCGTGACGACTGCAGGAAGTCCCTCGGGCACAGCGGCCACAGCGAGGCTGATCGAAACCAGCAACACTTCCAGAACCTTGCCGCCACGCATCACCTGAAGTGCAAAGATCACCACGACAATAATCAGGCAGCTCCCAACCAGCACTTTGCCCAGTTCTGCCAAACGTTTCTGCAGTGGAGTCAGAGCCCGCCGGGAGCGGTTCAACATCCCGGCAATTTGCCCCAGCTCCGTTCTCATTCCGGTCCGGACCACTACGGCCGTCGCTTTGCCGGCAGCCGTCACGGTCCCCATGTAGATCATGTTGCGACGATCACCGAGCGATGCGTTCTCCTGCAGAATGCAGTTTGCGTCCTTATCGACAGGAACCGATTCCCCCGTCAACGCCGCTTCCTGCACTTGCAGACTGTATGACGTCAGCAGGCGACAGTCGGCGGGAACGTTGTCACCCGCTTCCAGCAGAATACTGTCCCCGACGACCAGTTCACTCGCGGGCAGCAACTGCAGTTTTTCATCACGCAGCACCTTGGCCATCGGCGAAGACAACTTCTGCAATGACGCCAGCGCACGCTCGGCTCGCTCTTCCTGCATGAAGCCAATGATGCCGTTCAATAACACGATGGCCAGAATCGCAAATGTGTCGAGCCACTCGCCCATGAGGCCCGCGATCAGGGCCGCAAAAATCAGAATCCAGTTGACGAGGTCCGAGAACTGCGCCACTAGTTTTTTCCACAGCGGCACAGGAGCGGCTTCGGAGAGAACATTGGATCCTGCTTCGCTTCGTCTCAGAAGCACGTCGTCGGTCGACAATCCCAGCGTGGGTTCCACCGTGAGCAACTTCAGAATATCGGGTGTCGGCACCATGTGCCAGTTTGGCTCACTTCGCCCTGAGGATTCCGCCACCTTGCGCACCATCGTCTTTCTTCATGAGCCGCACTTTGACACTGCTTTGACCAAACCGCAGATGCAACTCGAAACAATCGCCCGAAAAAATATCCAAAGCTGATTGTCGTCGATCGCCTTGCACACAAAGTCCCGACGCAAAACTCGGGCCATGTCGAGCCTACGATGCCGAGTTCTGCCGAAAACATGATGCGCCGAATCGACTTCCGGGGCGAAGCGGGGCGAATCAGGGCGAATCAGTAGGGAACACTCAGGTGCCGGAGCCCGCGTTTCGCCGTTCCAACTGCAATTCCAGCGAATTTCGAAGTTCACGAACTCTTTCCACATCAACCCCTGGCGTCGGGTTGTTGATGAACCAACTCGCGTCGCGAATGGCCATTTCCAGCCGTCCTGTGCGTGCACGCATTTCCAAACGCTTGGCTCGATGTTCGGGATTCAGCGGTTCCAGCATCACCAGCGTTTCCAGATAGCGCAACACGTCGTCGTCGTTCTTCTCATCTTCCGCCAGGTTCAGGAGATTCAGTGTCATACGTTCCATAATCTCAAGTGGCGTTTTCGCTTCACGGAAACGTGGCAGATCGGGAAAATTGGCCGCAGCAAGAACTTTGCGAACTTCCTCATCGTTCATGCGACGACCATGATCGAATGGGTCAATCACTTCACTGGCCTGTGAGGAATCGCCTGGTTCATAACGCACAACGAAATGTCCCGGAAGACCGACCCCAACAACCTTCAGATCGACGCGTTTGGCAAGTTCCATGTAGACCACGGAAATTGTGATCGGCAAACCTTCTCGGTCATCAATCACCTCGTTCAGATAGCTGTTGGATCGAGTGTAATACTCCGACTGACTACCACGCATGCCCAGTTCTTCGAACAGATATTTATCCAGCGCAGCGAGACGTTGTCGTTCCGTGGCATTTTCTGGAAACGTCCGCTTCAGCTCCTCTGCCATCTCATCCATGCGAGCCACATAAGCGTTCACGTCAACATCCGGATTATCAAGATGAGCCAGCAACAGCGCGGCCTTCAACAAATCAGGCTTGGGGACCCCGGGTAAGCTTGCGGCGGGATCGGCGACGGGAGGCGAATCTGGTTGCGGCTCAGACGATAACTGTTCCGTGTTGAAGGCGATTCCCAGAGCGTCCGCAATCAGTCGACGAGCAGCCGTATCATGCAGATCCCGGGCCAGCGTGCGGAGTTGCTTCGCTTGTTGCTCCATGCGAATGGCTTCTTTGTTCAATGCGTCAGAGGCAGATTCTCCAATCGTCAGTAGCTCTGCAACCATCCGATCATCGGCCGGTCGGTCCGGAGTAATCTGCTTTGTCGTCGCAGTGATCTTCTCGAGGTCCGGCTGGCTTAGCTCCAGCGGAAGCAATGATGCCCCCACAGCAAATCGTCTGAACTCAGCCGCTGTACCTCGGAAGGATGCCAGTCCGGATTTGCCGGACGTCAAACCTCTGTCGGCTGACTCCAGAACCTTCTGGCCATTCACGAAACACTCAAACCGATCCGCATGCATCCGTACTGTCAGCGTGTTCCACTCACCAGGCTTATACGCGGGATGTGGTTCGTTATGCAGGATGTTCCATGAATTGACATCCGGCCCATCAAATCGCGTTAGCCTCAAATTCCCCGCGCTGGGATAGAAGCCGTAATGGCGTTCATTGCCATCGGAGTGAAATACCAACCCGGCAGCGCCTTGTTCATCGCCCAGCTTGACCATGACCTGCAAATCAAACGGCATCTCGGGGACATCGACATTCCGCAGACACAAGGTTCGTCCCCCAAAGCCAGTTCCGGAATCCGTAACTGTGATCCGACCCGCTCGCTGACGCCAGTTGGCCCCGAACAGAGGCGTCCATTGCCGGCCGTCCAACGCACCCATCGTGCGCCAGCGAGTCATTGGAATGGGGTTCGGATTGGCCAGCATGTCCCGCAGCAGCTTCACCGGCAAAGCAAACCCGACGTTCTCTGCCACCGATGATTTCAACGTCACGATTCCGACAACATTCCCGGTACGGTCCAAAACAGGACCACCGCTGTTCCCCGGCTGAATCGGCATCGCGAGCTGCAGCATTTTGATGTCATCAATGTCCTGATGCCCGGAAACAATTCCACCAGCCATGCTGTTACGCATTCCCTTGGGATGCCCCATCGCCACCACTTCACGCCCCTGCGCGGTTTCGATGTCTTCCGACAGAGGCAGGGCCGCCAGTTCTTTCGCATCGACTCGGAAAACAACGAGGTCAATGCGATTTGTCGATGCATAAACTTCCGTGACCGGCACAATCTTCCCGCCCATCAACTCGACCGCGAAATCACGGCCATCACCAATGACATGCCGTGCGGTCACGATCAGGCCATCCTGGGAGATAATGAAGCCCGCTCCCAATCCATGCTCCGCTCCTGTTCGATCGGTCGAGCGAATAAACACCAGCGACGCCTTCGCTCGCGCGGCCAGAGATTCGTTCGACAGAACCTCCGGAACGGGTTGAGCGGCCGGAGCCTCAACGGGTGCCCCTGGCGATGAGGTGGTCGCTTCTGATGCTTCGGCTGATGGCGCGGTGGCGGTCGCTTCTGCTGTGGCGGTGGCTTCTGCTTTTGATTGAGTCGCTTCGTCGCCGAGCAGAAAAACAGGGCATGAGCAAAAGCATAACGCGATTGCGATCAGTGGAACTGTCTGAATGATCTCAGAGCCAGTCGTCTTCGGCATCGTACGTCTCGTTTTCGTTTACCGGATATTCCTCAATGCGGCGGAAAACGAATTAAACCGAGTTTTGCCAATCGCGTCACTGCCGAGGAATGATTAACTGAGGAAGTTCTTCCGATGATTCAACCGGTTCTTCCACAACATCTTTTGACCCCCGCACAAAAATCCCATCGGAATCTTCGACTGCCACTGACCTGGTTGGCGCGGAGTTGAGCGTTTTGGAATCATCAACGGGGTTGTTATCGACGTCCTGCGAGGTCGTGGCCAATTGCTTTAATTGGGCCAGTTCCTGCGAGATCGCTCGCTGACCGGGATCTGCGTCGGCTATGGACCGAATTCTGGCGACATAGTCCGCTTCTGGACCTTCATAATGAGCCAGTTCAAACAGTTCATCAGCCGCTGCATCAAAACCTCGAAACTTCTGAAACGCGCCCGCCAACAGTAAGCGATCCGCAGATAACGGTCGTTCCGCCAGCCAGTTCCAGAGTTCACTGCCATGCGATCGCGCACGCTCGGCCGTCTGCTGACCATACAATTCGTCAGCCGAAACCCATGCACGCGCACGATCGTCGGTAATCGAAAGGGCCGTCTTGAGATTCTGTGCAGCCGCCGGGAAGTTCTTGATGGCAATCTGCAGAAGTGCCATGCGAATCCACGGACTCCGCCGGTCGGGGGCTCGCTGAATCGCGTCACGGTAAGATTCTTCGGCGGTGACATAATCCTCTTTGCGAAACGCAGTATCGCCCTGTGACTGATATCGCAGGCTGTTGATCTTGTCGGCCAGCGAAGACACTTTGTCGCCGCGTGGCAGCGACTCAAATTCATTTAGCAGCGGCGTTCCGCGATCAATCGCAGGCGGAGCCTCCGGAATTGGTTCATGGGGAACCCGCTGCATTGGAATCTCAAACTGTTGAGGAGCAGGAGCAATCTGATCCAGCATTCGTGGATCGATCATCGTGTAGGAAGCCGTCGATGGCACCGACGGCCGCATCGACAGGTTCATGCTGATGATTGTCGGAACCAGAATTGAACCCGGATATTGATTCGCAACGCCGATGTAGGGCATCGGAGTGACCAGCCAGGGATTCCAGGGCATAAGCTGCCCTGTGAATGGATCGACAGTCAGCGGCGGGCCGACTTGTGGTAAGCCCCCGAGATAGCCATAACCTGGATACGCACCGGACCCCTGATAGCCGCCTGAACCAGGGTAGCCACCGGAAAAGTACGGATCCGCCGGTCCGAATCCGCCGCCATAAAGAAACGGCGTCGCTCCATAAGCCGGAACCGGTACGATCGCGGGAGTAAACAGTCCATTTGAGAGATGATGTACTCCCTGGGGAGTCCGCACAACTCCAGCAACCGATCGACCATTAGAATACGTCGCCGAAGATGTTCCAAACCGCGAAACACCCGCCGCATATTGCCCGTTCACAAGGTTTCCGGAACCAGAGTATCCTCGCCCCGGATTAAAGTGCCGAGCGTCAATGCCTCGATAGTCGCGAGGATGCTGAGCAACGGCCGTTGAACCAAACAGCCCAATCATCAGCGCCAGCACAGGCATTCGAATCCCGAAAGCCAAATTTGACGAAGTTTGAGATGCCATCACAGATATCCCTGACAGTGCCTTGTGACGAATCGCCTGCGACATGCGGCTTTTCGCACGATGAAGTATACCGTCACCAATCTGCATGTGTGAAAGTATTTTCCCGACACCGCCACGCGAACGCTGTGAACCGTTCTTGTGAGTCCAGTTGATGCGACTCCGGGCCAAACCCCCATTCAAATCACTCGGCACGGTCCAATCGGACCGGATCTTTCTGCCCCCATGTTCCGAAAGGCCGAAAGACGTCGTCAAAAATGCAGGACTCCCACTTTAAGCTTGGAAAAGTCGATTTTTTTGCGGGGTTGACGCCCTGTAATGGCCGTCCTGCGATTAAGCAGGGACCAACAAAACCGAGGCTAAAACCGGGACTGGCACCCTGGCGGTCGCTTCGTATGCGACAACGCTTGTTATGAAGGTTTGTATGCTGCCAGCTGCGCCGTGTCGCGTGTGATGGTGAGCGTGATCACTTCGAGATCGAGACAGTTCGGCTGGAATCCGAACGGGTCTTCGATTTCAACGCTGGTCTCCTCCATACCGAACATACCAAGCGCCACGGTCGCCATGATCAGCGGCGAGAACCAACCGAACTTGCCGCAGATCACTAAGGGCAAGCTCGCTAAATAAACGAGGATCAATAACTTGATCAACGAGACATAGGCAAGCGGGAGCGGAGTTTTCTGAATCTTCTCGCAACCTCCTTGAGCACTGACGAGCTCGGAAATGAGTTGCTCAAAATGCCTGGTCATTTGCGGATTCAGCGTGCCAAGCGTCACTTGTCGCCCGACCCAATGGGTCATACCAGCAGCGATCGCGGTGGGTTGATTACCAAACTTCTCAGCGACATGAAGAACCTGCTCCGGCAGAAACAAGGTCGTCTCCGACAAATCGCGTGAACCACGTAATGCATTTCGCAGACTGATTGCGTAGCCGACGATCAATCCCGCAAGGTCTTCTCCTTCATTGGTATAAGTCGCCGCAGCTCGTGCGAGGTTTCGACTCGTATTGACGATGACGCCCCAGTGCGAGCGACCTTCCCAATAGCGGGCGTTGGAGCTGTTCATACGCACCACGAGCAGAAACCCGATCAATGAACCGAGAATCGTGTGCGCGAAACTGTCGAAGCCGGCCGACTTAAAGCCGGGAACGTAACGATCAAGGACCTCTAACGAGATAAGCGATTGAACGAATGCGCAAAAACCCGTGGCAATCAGGATTCGATCAGCACAGCGGGGCAATGCCGTGCCGTGCCACGCAAAGGCAGTCTTGAACCACTTGGCATAGTTCGCATTGAGTGGGGCTCTGGACGGCTGCATAATTGTTGGACGGCGCTTAAGGAGAAAATGAACAGGAAAACGCCTGGCACGAAGCGGCGCTGCGGTACTTACGCCTCTGCAAAAAAGCCAAAGAGCGACGCGATCAATGGAGTATCGACTAAGATTGAGTTTGAGTGTCTTTGCGGAAATCGAAATTGCAATGAAGCTGGGCGAGCTGAACAATTCTTACCCGCCTGCCTGCGGCGTAAAGTCGACCTCCCCATTTCACAATCAGGCCATGTTCCTTCGCAATTGCATTAAACTCTCAACGATGCTTGCGAGATGATTGCACTCCTTTTCCAGGATCTAGAGTTTTCCAGGATCTAGAGTTCTCCAGGATCTAGAGCAACTCCGCCATCAGAGAATTACCCCTCAGTTCTCTGGATATCAAGATCCCCCGACGCAAGGTCATAGACGAGACCAATCACCCGCAGGACGCCGTTATCAACGGACTCCCGAAGAAACGTACTTCTCTCAAGCAATTTATCAACAGAATGACAGACATTGCCGCGAACAGCTTTAGACAGAACGTCACCCTCACTGCCGCGGATTTCAATAACCGCAGGCAGAATCTCGTTCAATAAGCGTCCCAACGCTCCGGCATCGGTTGATCCGTAATGAGTGATCGCAGCTTTCACTGCTCCACACTGTTCATGACCCATCACGATAACGAGATGGACTCCCAGTTGCCCCACTGCATATTCGAGACTTGCCTGTTCAAAGTCTCCCACCACATTTCCTGCAACTCGTACGACAAAAAGGTCACCCTGGCCCTGATCAAATATCACTTCAGGGGAAACTCGCGAATCGGCACATCCCAGAATAGCTGCGAAAGGAAACTGCCCCTGAGCATGACGGCTGCGATCCTCCGAGGTGGTCTGAACACTCTTTCGCTGGTTATCCATATACCGCCAGTGACCATCCAGGATTCGAAAAAACGCTTGCTCCTTGGTCAGCCCCTGACCAGGAAGGCTTAGCTCATCGTCACTCGTTTTGGCGTGGTTATCATCTTGTGACAATTGACGTTTCCTCACGGATCGTTGTGAATTAAAACCGAATAAAGTGGCGGCCTGAATCATTCAGGGAACGTTTCGAGGTTTGCTCCGGAACCAGTACACCACGTGCGATCTGATTTCTTATCGAAACCAACTCAATCCAGGAAAATCACTACTCTGGCGTGCTGTTCTCTGACAACCACAGGACAGCAGCATCCACATCCGGCAGGATCTGGAATTGTTTGAGCAGACCAGAGATCTTCAACACCTGCTGAACATTGTCTCCAGTCCCGCAAAGCAGCAAACATCCCCCTCGTTGCCGCATTTGTTGAGCGGCAACAATCAAATATCGAATCCCGATACTTGTGATCATGTTGACTGACTGAAAATTCAGAATAAGGTATTGAACGGAACTCAACTGTTCTGAAGTCAACTGCGATTCAAAGTCAGGAGAATTGCTGCCGTCAAGACGCGACGGAAGATCCAGGATGTAATGTTTCGTTACCAAGTTGATTGCATTTTCTGGTTTAAATTTTGTGATCTGAATCAATCCGAGGCATGTTCGAAGTCACGGACGAGTCGCTTCGAAACAAATCCAAAGGTTGCTAAAAACTGTCCATTTCGTTTCTGTTCCCCGGTGGCGAATCGAGTCTAAAAGTCCACACTGCGGTGTCTCGGTGAGTGTCTGGCAAAATTGGCAGAAAAAACGTGACTATTGTCAAGAAATGCTCTTTCAAAACTCCGCGTCTTTTCCGGGGGAGGGGACAACTCCAATCGCTAATCGGATGCCTGTCGAAACATTTTCTGGAGACTGTTCGCGACCAAATTCAGCAAAGGTTTTTTGCTGAATTCCACGTGGTGGATAACATTG
>CAMAXD010000093.1 GCA_945861975.1 Candidatus Kuenenia stuttgartensis
ACCGGATCCTGAGCTACGCCCCAGCCAATCTCATCAGAGGCTCCATAGGTCTGCCCGCCTTTGACTCCGCCACCAGCCATCCACAGTGAGAACGCAAACGGATGATGATCGCGACCGGTATTGGCTTCTCGACCGTTGCGATTTTCTCCAAGTGGCGTCCGTCCAAATTCCGCGCCCCAGACAATGAGGGTGCTGTCAAAGAGTCCTCGCTGTTTCAAATCTTTGATCAACGCCGCAATCGGTTGATCGACAACCCACGCATTGTAGCGCAGGTCGCCTTCAAGATTGCTGTGCTGATCCCAGGCTTCGTAGATGATGTTGACGAACCGCACTCCTCGTTCCACCATGCGTCGCGCGAGCAGGCAATTGCGTGCAAACGACAGGTGCGCGTCGGCGACGTTGCCGCGGCCGGTGGCTTCAGGATGTTGAGCTCTCCCAACGCCGTACGCTTCCTGCGTCGAAGCCGTTTCTCCGTTGAGATCAATCAACTCTGGAGCTGCCGACTGCATGCGGAATGCGAGTTCATAGCTGGCGATGCGGCTGGCAATCTCGGGATCGCCCATTTCCTCAAGTCGATCCTGATTCATGGCCCTTAGAGCATCCAGGCCGCGTCGCTGCTGTTCGTTGCTGAGTCCGGCGGGGTTAGCCAGATTCAGAACTGGCTCACCCTGATTTCGAAAAAGCACGCCCGCATAATGAGAAGGCAGAAATCCGCTCGACCATAACGACGCGCCGCCACTGGATCCTCGTCCACTGGTCAGCACAACATAGCCTGGAAGGTTCTGAGATTCGGTACCCAATCCATAGGTCAACCAGCTTCCCATCGTCGGCAGCCCGAAAGTTGCTCGCCCACAGCTGAGCAATAACTGCCCTGGATGATGATTGAACTGTTCTGAATGCAGCGAGCGGATCATCAGAATATCGTCCGCACACGACGCAATGTTCGGCACGAAGTCACTGAAATCCATACCGCATTCGCCATGCTTGCGCCAGTGGCGAGGCGACCCGAGCAGAACGGCGGATTCCTTTTTAATGAATGCGAACCGAACTTTCTCAAGCATGTCGGCCGGCAATGGCTTGCCATCCAGCTCATTCAATTTGGGCTTCGGATCGAACAAGTCCAGATGTGATGGCGCGCCGGCCTGAAACAGGAAGATGCAGCTCTTGGCCTTTGGGGCAAAATGATGCAGATTCGACGTAACGTGATTCACCACGGATTCACGCGAGGAAGCCGTAGCCTGTGTTAGCAGACCATCCTGTGTCAGCATCGATCCCAACGCGGCCAGTCCGAGACCGCTGGCGGATGATGTCAGAAACTGACGGCGTGCCTGTTGAGCAGATGCGAACATGCGATTTCCTGTCATTCTCTCGTAATGAACTCATCAAGATTCAGGAGAACTCGAGCCACGGAGATCCACGCGGCCGCCGTTTCCGATGGCACTCCGGAGACTGTTTCTTTCCCGATCAACTGTCCCGCCTGATCCGGATGCGCGGCATACCATGTTTTGGAATCATCGAGCAGAGCCTGCAACTGAACGTGCTCCTCCGGCATGATAGTTCGAGCCACACACAGACGCATTGCATACGCCAAGCGAGTTGCGTCATCTGCACTATCAGTCGACAGCAACCTTCTGGCGAACGCTCGGGCTGCTTCTGCAAACGTCTCATTGTTCAACGAAGTCAGAGCCTGCAGCGGAGTATTCGACGACTGCCGTTCGATACACGTAATATTGGCGTCCGGACAGTCGAACGTAATCAGATTCGGGTGCGGAGAAGTTCGCTTGAAGAAGGTGTACATACCTCGGCGATATCGATCCTCGCCCTGCGAATCCGCCCACTGAAAATTCCCGGCATAACTCAACTCCGCGATACCCGGCGGAAGCGGCGGATAAACGCTGGGGCCGCCCATCTTGCGAGACAGCAGTCCGGAAACATCCAGACTGATATCGCGGACAATTTCACCTTCGACACGAATTCGATTCTGCCTGGCCAGTAGTAGATTCTGCGGATCCATATCACGCAGTTCGGGACGATGTTTGGAAGCCTGGCGATAAGTAGCTGACATCACAATACGGCGAATCAAAGCCTTCCGCGACCAGGCTTGCTGAGTCCCCGAGCCTGCCATCAGATCAGCGGCCAGCCAGTCGAGCAATTCCGGGTGAGTCGGCTTCTCGCCGCGAACCCCGAAATCATTTGCGGTACGAACAATTCCATGACCGAACAAAAGCCGCCAGATGTGATTGGCAGTCACCCGTGGCGTCAACGGATTCTCCGCCGACACCAGCCAACGAGCGAGATCCAGCCGATCACCTAGAGAGTTATTCTCACGCACACTGAACGCTGGAAGTGTCGCAAGACCGGCGGGCTGCACTTCCCGTTCTGTGAGCGGATTTAAAAACTCACCCCGTCGCAGCACATGCGTTTTTCGCGGGTTCTGAGTTCTCTGCACAACAATGCGAACAGACAACTCCGGCTTTGGCGGTTCCTGTTTCTTCAGCTCATCAATCTGCGTGACCAGTTCCTTCACTGGAGACGTTTGGCGATTGAAATGATCCTGCAGTTGCTGCTTTTGTTCTTCGCTTCTCTGATCTTCGGGCTGCTTCAAAGCCTTGACGATATTCTCAGGCAAAGCGGCATCGGGTTCGATTCCTGTCAGCAGCGACAGTTTGAACCGGCCAATCGTATGCTGCTGCCCGTATTGATGACTGAGTCGAATGCGAACGTAACTGTTGCTGGTCAGATCCAGCGGCTGTTTCAAGGACGCCGTTAGCCAATGTTCTTTGCCGTATTCCGGAGCAATCGCCCATCCGGATTGATCGTCTCCGTCCAGCACATTCTTTGCCGCCCACGGACGATCCGCCTGCTCAAAATCAGCCTTGGCTGAGGCGAACTCAATTCGCTGAGCATCGGAGAAGTCCGACTTTGATGCAACTTCCATCGTCAGTTCGCTCAGCACAAAGTTTCCATGAGCAACTCGCCCCGGACCATTAGTCGGCAATGACGTGTCGGGAAAAACATCGAGACGAAGTCCGGTCACACTCTTCAAGTTCGACTGCCCTGTGATCGAGTAAACCGCTCGCTCCGGATTCTCGCCACGGACAAGAACCACGCCGCCCTTCTGCTGCTCAAACAGAATTCCCGTTTCGCTGGCATAGGTCGGTTGTTTCAGCACATGAAACTTGACGGGATCCGTGGCTGCCGTCTTCAGGCGATTCAACGTCTCCACTTGCCATTTGTTGAACTCGGCCGCCTTAGCCAACTGAGCCTCGGCCAGTTGAGTTCGCAGTATGCTGAGCTTCTCATCAAAAGCAGCCTTAAGACCTGAATAGGCCGCGACATCAGCATCGGCTTTCGGCACCGTTGTGGTGGACTCGTCACCGTTGTTGAAGACCGAGAACAACTGGTAATACTCTCGCTGAGTAATCGCGTCATACTTATGCGAATGGCAGCGAGCACACCCGACGGTCAGTCCCAGCCAAACGGTGCCTGTTGTTTCCGTCCGATCAAAACACGCTTCAAATCGAAATTGTTCCTGATCAGTTCCGCCTTCGGTATTGGTCAACGTCTGACGATGAAACGCGGTCGCCAGACGTTGCATCGAAGTCGCATCGGGCAGCAGGTCTCCGGCGAGTTGTTCGATTGTAAACTGATCGAACGGCATATCCGCATTGATGGCGTCTATTACCCAGTCGCGCCAACGATAAGCATCGGGGCGCGGATTATCTTTTTCATACCCGTCGGAGTCTGCATAGCGCGCCATGTCGAGCCAGTGACGTCCCCATCGTTCACCAAAATGCGGTGAGGCGAGGAGCCGATCCACAAGCTTGTCGTAAGCATCCGGAGTCGTATCGTTGACGAATGAATCCACCTCTTCGATCGTTGGTAACAGCCCGGTCAGATCGAGCGACAAGCGACGAAGCAGCGTAAAACGGTTTGCTTCCGGGGATGGCATAATGCCTCGCCGTTCCAGTTCGGCCAGCACAAAATGATCGATCTCGTTCCGCGGCCAACTCTGCTCTTTAACCGCTGGCAAGCTTTGAGATTTGATCGGCTGATAGGCCCAGTGAGAATTCTTTGCGGTGGAGATGTCAGCGGATTCCGGCCATTCGCAGCCCTGATCAATCCAGGCTCGCAGGATGCCAATCTGTTCTTTCGTCAGGCGATCCCCTTCCGGAGGCATGACGTGGTCTGGATCGGTGCCATGGACGTAGTGAATCAGTCGACTGGAATCGCTCTGACCAGGTTCCAGAATTCTGCCAAGATCACCGCCATTCATCATCAGATCGCGGCGATCCAGGCGTAGTCCGGACTCTTGCTTCTCGCCGCCATGGCACGACCAGCAACGGTCCTTCAGGAGTGGCTGCACATCCTGACCGAAATCAATTTTTCGCTCGACGGCTGGCGGAAGATCGTCAGCAAACGCGACGACTGTTTGGCAAAGTAGTACGCAAGCGATGGTGGGAATTAAAGAGCGGATCACGAGACGTCTCCGGCGTGACTGTCACGCATGCGGCGAGCATTTCGCAGGCCACATGCGTCTTGAGTACAGCATCAACGGGAAAACGATAACTCCGCAGGCCGACCAATACCAGAGACTTCGTGGATTCAGGCCAGCCCCCGATCAAACGCAGTGATTCCTTTCCTGGTCCAGACTTTTGCCCGCATTGGCACTCAAGTCGTCACCGGAATACTGGCTGAAGCCCGCACTACAAGTTGATTGTCCGCCTACAGACTCGTCGGGTCCATCAGTTCAACGGCATTGCCAGCAGTGTCACTGATGTAAACAGAGCGAGTCCCATCTCGATGGCCTTTGAGGCCCGGATGAACCGTCGCCTTCTCTGACACTAACGCGATATGGGCCGGATGCTGACTTGGCAAAACAAGTGCGAGGTGGGCATTCGCAAACTTCAGGAACCCCCACGTTGCATCCTGATACGCAACTTCACACTTGAATTCAGACTTGTACCAGTCAATAGCCTTCGCGATATCGTCAACAACGATCGCCACGTGGTGCAAAGTATCCAATTGTTCTGACATGATTTTGCTCCTGAGTTCCTGACCAGTCCTTCCGACGCGGGGAAGCTCCCTACATCATTCTGCGATTGCAGCGTCGCTGATTATAGACCGCTCCGCAGTTATGGCGGCAGTAACTGGCCGTCAGGCAATCAGATTCCCGAGGAAGGGGCTGTGAGCATGGCGTTGACGACGTGTTTTCTCAAAAAACAGCCGAGATGATTTTTCACAAGCAAGTCCTTTCTGCTGGAAAGGACTTTCGCCGAAAGGCGAACCCTGTCTGCAATCGACTGAAGGATCCCAGTGGCATTGTGGCATTGTGGCATCGGATGCACACAGGTCGCGGCACGCCGCGAAGTCCTGCCCGGCAGGCAGGACCTACTGGAACTCGATACCGACGAAGCCTGCTCACGCCGTGATCTCAGTAGACGCGTCCGTCTCTGCTGCGGGTGCGGGTGGCTTCCGATAGCGAGCTGTCAGCCATGCAAAGATCCGGCAAACGGTGGCCAATGCGGATTGCATAATTGCGACCCCTGCGTCATTGAGCAGCGTAAAGGCCAGCAGTGTTAAGCCAGCAGAGCCGGCCAGCAGCCAGCTTCGATGCTGCTCATGACTAGCCATATGAAAAACGACTTTAGCAAACGCAGGCTGAATGACCTGAGGCACCGTGTACTCTTTTGCTTCCGCTCCGCCGAACAGCAGTCCTTTAGAAACGGGAATAAACTCTGCTCCCTGTGCGCCGAAATTCTGGTTGGCTCGAATCAGTCGCTTGGCGAATTCCGGATCTGTTTTGAGTGCTTCTGCGACGCGTTCCAGGTAGTCGACTTCATCTTCGAGTTGCGTCAGTTTCGTGGCATTGGTGACGTACTGCTGACGAATATTGATCCATGCGGCAAACTTGGGGGACAGCGCGACAGCCGCGTACATGGTTCCAGCCACTGTCAGCGTTAACCAGAAACTAACCGACATAAAAAACGAACCGACCGACTGAGAAACCGGGGCTGGTTCCGCAGTGGTCGGTTCGGAAGTTTCGATCAGTTCGACTTTCGCCATGATGGTTCGCTTCTCACGAACTGATCACTCAGCGATCAGATCGTGCCGCCAAAAGTTGCGGAATCACCCAGCATCTCTTCGATGCGGAGCAACTGGTTGTACTTGCAGATTCGATCCGTTCGGCTGGCAGATCCCGTCTTGATCTGACCAGTTCGCAGTGCCACGGCCAGGTCGGCAATCGTAGTGTCTTCAGTTTCGCCCGAGCGATGACTCATGACCGCAGTGTAACCGTTGCGGTAAGCCATCTGCACAGCCTGAATGGTTTCAGTGAGTGTGCCGATCTGGTTGACCTTAACGAGAATGCTGTTTGCGATGCCTTTTTCGATGCCCTGTGTCAGACGAGTGACATTGGTTACGAACAGGTCGTCGCCCACAAGCTGCAGCCGATCACCCAACTTATCGGTCAGCTTCTTCCATCCGTCCCAGTCATCTTCAGAACATCCGTCTTCAATTGAACAGACCGGGTACTTATCGGCCCATGATTCCAGCAGTGCAACCATGCCGTCGGCATCAATAGTTTTGCCGTCAATCTTATACAGGCCGGTCTTGGAGTCGAAGAATTCCGTCGCGGCACAGTCGAGAGCAATCTGAACCTGTTCGCCAGGCGTATATCCAGCGTTCTCGATTGCAGTCATGATGACCTGCAGGGCTTCTTCGTTGGTCTTCAGGTCCGGAGCGAAACCGCCTTCGTCACCGACGGCTGTGCTGAGGCCCTTAGCCGCGAGTACCTTCTTCAAATGGTGGAAGATCTCGGTGCCTGCTCGCAACGCTTCGCTGAATGAGTCGAAGCCGAGAGGCATGACCATGAATTCCTGAATGTCGATGCCGTTGTTGGCATGAGCACCACCGTTGATGATATTCATCATCGGGGCTGGCAGACAGTTGGCTCCAACACCGCCGAGATAACGGAACAGTGGCAGACCCGAGATCGATGCGGCAGCGTGAGCAGACGCCAGGGAACAAGCCAGAATCGCGTTCGCGCCGAGTCGTGACTTGTTCGGAGTCCCGTCGGAGTCAATCATGGCCTGGTCAATGCCAGCCTGATCGGTGCAGTCCATGTCGATAAGAATATCGGCGATCTCATCGTTTACGTTTTCGACGGCCTGCAGAACGCCCTTGCCGAGAAAGCGAGACTTGTTTTCAACATCACGCAGCTCACAAGCTTCGTGAGCACCAGTGCTCGCGCCGCTTGGTACTGCGGCCCGGCCGATGGTGCCGTCTTCCAGCAGGATATCAACTTCAACCGTCGGATTGCCTCGGCTGTCCAGAATTTCACGGGCATGAACGGCGGTAATCACAGAACTCATGGAACACATTCTCCGTAACTGGTGTGGAACTTGTCACTTGGCTTTCGCAATGTCTTTATTCTTCCGCCGGATCACGACCGGGGCCGGATCTCAACGTCAAATCAGCATTCCTCTGTTTGGGCAGTGTAGCAGGATCGACCGTTTTTGTGGCAGTGATTTGAAGCAAAAGAGGGGCCACAATTTCCGGAAGTTCTCAGCGTTGATACTGGGGCAGGGCAGGAAGAGGCGTCCGGGAATGAGTTTTGGCGGCTCATTCGTTTCACCTCAGACCAACGTCCAGGCGTTTCCCCATAGTTACTGCCCGCTGAGATGGGGTTGAACGACGATGTCAACAGCCGGCAAACACCGGGTTCTCAGCAGCGTAGGATTGCACTATCGTTCGCACAAAATTCACGAAACACCTGTCTCTCACCACGGTTGCTTCATGTCCGGTGGTTTCTCGACAACTTTTTTGCGCATCGCCTGGATCGGCTTCCATCAGGAAGGCATACCCGCACTTCAGGGGCTGCGGGATGCGGGCGTTCCACTGGTCGCGGTCATGACTCTGGATGAACCAGCGGCGGCGAAGCGTTGTGCGACAGCGGAGTACTCCGATGTCCTGAATGGCTGGAATGTGCCGTTGCATCGCGTTCGCAACATTAACGATGAACAGACAATTCAGCTTCTGTCCGAGATGAATCTCGATCTACTGCTGGTCATCGGCTGGAGTCAAATTCTCAGTTCCGCGGCGCTGGCCACCGCACGGATCGGAGCCATCGGTGCTCATGCGTCGCTGCTGCCGCACAATCGCGGTAGCGCGCCGATCAACTGGGCGATCATTCGCGGGGAAAAGACGGCAGGGAATACGTTGATCTGGCTGGCGAACAATGTCGACGAAGGGCAGATCATTGATCAGATCGAGTTTCCCATTTCGCCCTACGACACCTGCGAAACTTTGTATCAGTACGTTGCCGCGTCAAATCATGTGATGCTTCAGCGAGTTCTCCCGAAGCTGCTGGCTGGAGCACGTCCCGGAGTACCGCAACCGCCAGCGGATGAGCCCTTGTTGCCTCGCCGACGTCCGGCCGACGGATTGCTGGACTGGCATCAGTCGGCAGTCAACGTCTATAACTTCATCCGCGCGCTGACTCGACCGTACCCTGGGGCGTTCAGTTTTCTGGACGGTCGACGCTGGATCATTCAGTCGGCGGCGTTGCTTCCAGGATCTCCTGAACACAGGATTCCGGGAACAGTGAATATCCCAGGAACAGTGAATATCCCAGGAACAGTGATTGGACCAGTCGTCAGTGCCGTTGCTGAAGCGTGTGGACAAGTCGTTGCGTGCGAGTGCGGATGTGTGCTTATCCTGGAAGTTGAAGCCGACGACGGCACCATTTTGAAGGGCCGTTCCTTGAGCGATTGCGAATGGACAGGAAAGGTCTGGGCCAATGAGTAACACTCCTGTCCTTGTCATCGCGGCTCATCCCGACGACGAAGTTCTGGGTTGCGGGGGAGCCATCGCGTTGCATCGAGATGCCGGAGATCCCGTAACCGTCGTGATCGCGACCAGGGGCCGCACGGCTGCGGACAGCTCGAACGGCCAGCCTCAGTTTTCCTACACCAGTGCGGCAATGAAAGTGCTGGATGTGGCAGACTATCGATTTCTGGGGTTTCCCGATCAGAAAATGGACACGTTTGGGCTCACGGACATTATTACTCCGCTGGAAGCCATCGTGCGGGAGATTCGTCCGCGAGTTGTCTACTGCCAATATGGTGGCGATATCAATCACGATCATAACGTACTCTTCCGCGCGGCGTTGGTGGCCTTGAGACCTCAGGAGCCGTATCTGCAGACAGTGCTGACCTTTGACACCGCCAGCAGCACAGAGTGGGCGTATCCTCGCACATTTATCCCGGACACGTGGCTGGATATCAGCAAAGGCGTCGAACGTAAAATCGCGGCCATGGCGTGTTATGAGCCCGAACTGCGACCATTTCCGCATCCTCGATCCTGTGAAGCCCTGCGTCATCGCGCGGCCGCGTTTGGCAGCATGTGTTGCATGGAAGCCGCGGAGATCTTCATGACCGTTCGACGGACACTGCGCAATGGTCAAACGCCTCTTTGATATCGTCTTCGCTTCCCTGGCACTTGTGATGCTCGCGCCGGTGTTTCTGCTGGCGGCGATTGCCATTCGCGTGACAAGTCCCGGACCAGTCCTCTATCAGGCTCGCCGAACAGGACGTGCTGGCGCGGAATTTATCATGCATAAGTTTCGTACGATGCATGTGGTTCAGAAATCACAGAGCGTCATTACGGGAACTCATGATGCTCGAATCTTTCCCGTCGGCAGAATTCTGCGGGCCACAAAGATCGACGAACTGCCTCAATTGATCAACGTCCTGATGGGCCAGATGTCGATCGTGGGGCCTCGTCCCGAAGACTCGGCCATCGTGGAGAAACACTACGGACCACTGGGCGAGGAGACATTGCAGATTCGCCCGGGTCTCGCCAGCTATGGAAGCCTTTACAATTACACTCACGGACATCTTTTGCTGGATGACGCAGAGCCGGAAGCTTCTTACGTTAATCAGCTATTGCCGATCAAGCTGGCGCTGGAAGTTGTTTACGTCCGCAACAGGTCACTGGCTACGGACGCCCGCATCATCATCCGGACTACGTTCACAATCGTCGCCATTGCTTTCGGAAAGGGCAGCTTTGCCGAGCCGAGTGAAATCGAGGAAGCTCGACAGTTATTAAATTCGGCCTCCAATCATGGCATCCGCTCTACCATGGCCAGTCAAATCCCAGATCCAGAGCGGGAGATGAATGTGTCAGGCCGCCGATACTAATCCGTTCCACACCGGACTCCGCGATACTCCGAACGGTCTGCAATGTAATTCCGCCGGAAGCTTCCAGCAATGTTGATGGACAGTATTCATCACGCAACGCAACGGCCTGTTGAAGCTGCGCGGGAGTCATGTTATCAAGCAGTACGATCTCAGGTTTCTCCTTCAGGGCATCCAGCAATTGTGCGAGCGTATCGACTTCAATTTCGATCGACGTGTTTCGTCCCGAGTTCACCATAAAGCGCCGCGCGTCCGCGACAGCCGAGGCGCATGCGGAGTCTCCTCGAGCAGCCAAATGGTTGTCTTTAATCAGGACGCCGTCGTAGAGACCCATACGATGATTTGTGCCTCCACCGCATCTGACCGCATATTTTTGCAACGCCCTGTAGCCCGGCAATGTTTTCCGAGTATCAAGGATGCAGGCCTTTGTGCCGGCGATCGCATCGACGAACTGAGCGGTTCTGGAGGCGATGCCGCTGAGATGCGTCATGAAGTTCAGGATCGTTCGTTCCCCGGTCAGAAGCGCACGAACTGAGCCGGTCAATGAGGCCAGCACGGTGCCGCGATTAATTCTGTCTCCATCATTCAAGGGAGCGATCGCACTGACATCGCTGGAGAGTTCATGAAGGACAATCGGGATCAGAGGCAAGCCGCTGACAATGCCCGATTCCCGAGAGACGATTTGGACGGTGGCCTGAAGATCCGGAGGAATTGTGGCGAGGCAGGTCACGTCCCCCACGTCACGGAGATCTTCGTTGAGTGACATGCGAGCCAACGTGATAGCGGAATTTCTTGAATCCTGATCAAAGAGCGGGGCCATGCGATTTTTCCGTGATTTCTTTTCAGACTGCATTCAATACCGCAATACATTGTACACCCGCAGATGATTCAAATGCAGAGGTTGAGCACACTAAGGTTTCGGTAGAGCAGCAGATTGAGATGTTCGCCAATTGCCGATGGGGAATCTTCCCATCACATCAGTGAGCAGTCGGTCGACTTTCCTCGAGGTTCCTTCCCGAGGTTCCTTAAAGTGGATTCACACCATGGTGATTGAAGTCGGAGATCTTGCGATGGACGCTCGCAGTTCAATCGGCCGCGGTGCACCAATAGGTCACGCGATGTGGGAGTCTACTGCAAGCGGCTGGAATCTGCGCAAGACGGCTGCGACACCAGGTGCAATCTCCGCATCCGCTCCGAAAGCAGCCGGACAAGTCGTTGGTCAGATTCGCGCGATCCCTTATGTGGATGCCCCACTAAGTTCTAATCAACAAATAAGTTTTAATCAACAAGCGATGCGAGCAGAAGAATTGGGTTAGTGAGCTGCGGTGGCGTGCTAACTTGCCGGCAGAGTTCCGGGCGAAAAGAAAATCTCACCCCAGGAGCGTGTTCACGACTCAAGTCTAAAAAACGACTTCCTTTAGCCCGAGGCCCTGGTTCAAGCCTTCAGTGCGAGGTCTTGGTTCAACGCAGTGGCCAGCTTACAACTGCGGAAGAAGCTGGAGCTAAGTCATTAGAGGAATATCAGGAATCTCAAAGGGGACAAGGGTTAGCGTTCTCGGGGTTTGGACCTCTGACAAGATCTTCGTTCACCCCGAGTGCAACGGTCCGAAAATGATCACTCCGCTTTGCCCGGCGTGGCATACAGCTTCGTGGTTTGACCAGACGAAACCGTTGCCTTCTTTGGTCTCGGGGAAAACGCCGTACGTCCCAGCGAGACCATCGGTTTGGTAAAATTCGTTGCAGACGATGTTCCGGCATCCTCGAAGGGGTCACGTGCCCCGATCATGGTGAGGCTCTTTGCACCGTTTGGAAGGTTGGCTGGATAATCCTTGGTCGGCGAATAGACCAGTCGTTTGCTGGTGTAGCCCACGTACTCAAGGAACTTATTAAGCTCCATTACATAAACGCCGTTGCCTTTGGCCTCATCGTCCATTTCGAGTGCAAGTTCGCGAATCTTCATATAGATCGCCTGCTGAGCACTATCCTGCGTGTTCTCATCCCCCAGGTTACCTCGAACGAGGAACCGAACTGAAGATGTCAGGTTGTTTGGAATATCTGAAGTGGTCAACTCCGCGCCATCTTTCGCGATCAGCTTGCCTTGGTCATTCACGTGCAGAACCACTTCTGCGCCACTGGTTCTTACGATCTGATTGAACTCTTCCCGATCTGACCCTGGATTTCCATCGAAGTCAAGCAATCCGACAACAGCGATTTGAATCTTCTGACCTGGCCAGAACAAGGGTGAGTAAATTGGATCTCCGGCTGCTGGCGGATCGCTGCGTTTTTGCTTTACGATTCTGGCTTTGGCCTCATGACTGCCAACCAGCTCCACAACCTCAATTTTCCCCTTAATGTCACCATCGCCCTGCCGACGACCTACTCCACCATTGTCCTTTGAATAGATGGAGAATGTCATGCCAATGAGGACGTTATCTGCGGAACCCACATCAATCGTACATAGCTGAGACTGCTGGTCGACAAAGAGCAGACTCCCATCGGGACGCTCAAACTTCAGATCCTCAATCTCCATTTTTGCTTTGCGGAGACTTTTCAGAGCTTTGGTGTTGTTGGTCTTTTCGTCATCGAGAACCAGCATTTCATTGCGGTGCCCGTCCTGAACATTCGAGTAAGTCGTTTCCGCCTTTAGCAACTGGGCGGCGATTTCGTCGAACTGCTTGGTTCGCTGAGCCAGCTGATCACTGTGCATCCGCTCTTTCTCGGTCAGTTCCTGATCTTTCTGAGCGAGCGTTGCCTGAACACCAGCGATGACCTTAGTCTGGCTCGCTACGATCTCTTCGAGTTCTTTGGTTTTTGCCGTGAGTTGCACCTGTCGATCTGCATTTGCGGCCGATTGAATTTCGCGATCGACAGCATTACTGATCATGGCTCCCTCCAGCGACTTGCCGGAGGAAGAGCCGTCAGCCGCCAAAGAATTAATCTGAGCCTGTGATTCAGTGACGGCTCGACTTACGGTATCGTCGGCCGCGCCAGTTGCTGTCCGCCCTACCAGATCACGAAGCGAAGTAACATCTCCCTGAACGTTGCCGATCGTCCCCTTTGCCTCTGATTCCGCTTTCTTTGCGGAGTCAAATTCACGCTGAAGGTCAGAACTTTGTTGCCATGCGAAATACCATGCAACACCCAGCCCTACAGAAAGCAGAGCGAAGATTGCATGAGAAATCAGGAGACCACTGCCGTCTTTGGATGCCATCTGACTGCCTTACAGGTTCTCAACCACGGACGGGATTCGCACGCATCTGTTAGCGACACGAACTCCATCAGACACGATCACTGAAAGAATATCTAACTTTATTCCTGCTCAGACATCAATCCTGGAGCACTGACCAGTTGTTTCCTGGAGTACCCCATAAGATCGAGGAAGCTGGCGAGACTCAGAACGTATACACCGTTGTTCTCAGCCGCCTTCAACAATTCTGCTTGCAGCACATCTGTCTTTTCGTAGATGACTCGCTGCGCATCATCCGCAGTAGCAGAATTTCCACGCTTGCCCACAACAAGGAACCGAGTGCCCGCCGTAATACGATCAGGGATTTCCTCAGCTGAAACAATTTCACCGTCACGCCCGATCAGATTGGCCTGATCATCAACTTCGAGGACGATATCGATACCTGCTGAGGAAGTCAGCCGGCGGAATTCTTCTCGGTCACTGGATGGATTGCCATGGAAGTGCAGAGTCCCCACAACGGCGATCTGTAGCTTCTTGCCCTTCTCATAGAGTGACGAAAAGATGGAATCGCCTTTGGAAATCGGGTTCTCCGGAGACACTCGATTTGTAGGCGAATCCGGCAATATACGAGCTTCAGCGAGGTGATCACCCAACAGGGCGATAATTTCTACTTTACCACGTCTTTCACGAGGATTCAGGATACGACCTTCAGCTTTCCCGGCCGGGTCCCGAGCGTACACAGAGAATTCCGTTCCCAGACGGAGTTCATCTTTCGTGCCCAAATTGACGTAGCAGGATCCGGCAGCCGCATCGACCAACGTGATTGAGCCATCGATTCGCTCAAAAGCTGAACCTTCCAGCTTCAGTTTATCACGGCGAAGAGCAATCAGGGACTGCCGTTGCTGCGTCAACTCTTTCTCGACTCGTTCGATTTCACGAGCATTGTCCTTGACCAGCTGTTCGTAGTCAGCCTGCTTTTGACGCAACCGGGCCTTCTCTGTGTCGATTTTCTCTTCTTCCTCTGAGAGACGAACCCCATGGGCCGCTTCTTTCTTTCGCAACTCTTCTTCTTTATCGCGAAGCGAGGTTTTCATAGCCTGCAAAGCCTGCTCGTGCTGAGCCACTTTCTGATTAAGCTCGGCCAGCTTATCGTAGGTCTGCCGGAGCCGGTCGCTGGCTGACTGAGATGTGGCATCGCGAGCATTCGCGTTGGCCACCATGGCTGCTTCCAAAGCAGCAGCCGCTGAAGAAGCGTCGGCAGCACGTTTGGCGATTTCTGCTTTGGTTCCTTCAACGACTTCGTCAGTCGCACCCGGGTGTCCAATCAGATTTTTCAACTGCTCCACTTCAGCTTCATGGGTTTTAATCGCTGCTTCCTGAGTGTTCACGGAATCTGTGACTTCCGCGATCTGTCGAGCAAGCTGCGTGTTGAAGTCGTGGGAAAAGTACCAGGCAACTCCAAATCCGAGGGAAAGGAGCACAAAAATCGAGAGCGAAATCACCAGACTGTTGCTGTCTTTCGATGCCATTGAGTTGCCTCTGGCCGACGATACTCGCCGGAATTTTCTCAGGTGATGTTGCCGTTAAACGGCGTGTGAAGACAGGACAGGCCCGAAATTCAGGGACTAAACACGAAATACGCAGTCCGGGAATCTTTTAATGAAGATACCGACTGTGATTTTCGAGTCAAGAATTACTTACACGGGACCCTGCGTTCGCGGAATGATCAGTCCGAACGGAACACAGGAACCATCTTTTCAATGGCCATGCAAGACATAATTGATAATCGAATCCGCTGAATGGTCTAATTCGAATCGCGGAACTAAGCAAGTTGCGAATTCCCTCAAGAGATCGGAATGATCATATCGTGCTTAGTTCACCGGCAATGACTGCGGGTCCGTTTAATTCGATTATGCGGCTGCGGAGCCGCGTCAAAATCAGCTCTGCCCCAGCTCGGTCAATTGCCTTAATCCGTGCGTCGAGCCTGCCGGCAGCCTTCGGACCTGTCACCTGTGGCCTGGCCGTAACCGAGACGTTTCAGCAGGATATTGAGTCGACTACTAAGCCACCACTCCCCAGAGTGAAGCTCTCGCTGGGAACTTGGGCAAGTTCGAAAAGATTCTGCGCATGCCGAACAGTCTGCCCTGCCAGCAATGAGGACTTCCCACCGACGGGAAAGGCCATAATCAGTCGTCTCAGGATGCGGAACACGACCACGCTGTCAGGAAACGCATCCTCTGTTGGTTGCAGACAGATTTTGGTTTTGTCATAGTCCTCGGCTCATTCAGAGAGGCTCATTTTGGGCAGTATTCGGGATACCGAAGCCGGCCCATTGGGTGTTCTCTGGCGTTGTCGACTCTTCAGGTGCATGGGTAGTACCTGAACATGTCACGTGTCGCTGTTTTAACCTGTATGCGGGTGTGTGATCCATGATGTTCGCCGCTCAATCGATCGCGGAATTTTTTGATTGGCTGGGTGGCTGGCAGTACGTCGCTGCAGCATTAATTCACGCGGTGCTGCTGATTCAGGTATTTGCCTTGTCCCCGTTCGCCTTTATTTGGCTGGAGCGGAAGGTTTCGGGGCGAATTCAGGACCGCCTTGGCCCAACTCGCGTGGGTGGCCTGTTCGGATGGCTGCAGTCTCTTGCTGACGGCATCAAGCTGGTGCAGAAGGAGGATTTGTGTCCTTCCGCAGCCGACTCAATGTTATTTCGGTCCGCCCCTTATGTCGTGTGCGTGGCCAGTTTTGCGGCATTCATGGTTTTGCCTTTCAGTCATGGTTGGGTCGCTGTCGCTGCGGATTGTGGCTTGTTCATTATGTTGGCCATTCTGTCGCTGGAAGTGTTCGGCATCATCATGGCTGGTTATTCCAGCGGCTCCAAATGGTCACTTTTCGGCGGGATGCGTGAAGCCGCTCAGATGGTCAGCTATGAAATTCCGCTGGCGATTTGTGCTCTGGTTCCTGTTGTGGCGGCGGGTTCACTGAACCTTGGTGAAATCGGCGGGATGCAGCGAGGCTGGTTCGGTTACTGGTTTATCTTCCACGATCCTTTCACCTTCAT
>CAMAXD010000094.1 GCA_945861975.1 Candidatus Kuenenia stuttgartensis
CGTAAACAACTCGGTAGTCATCAATCCCGTTTCCTGAATTGGTCCAGTGCGTTTCTGTGTTTAGCCAGTTCCCCGAAAACCGCAGTCTATCGTTTACTCCTGCTCGTGCCACCACCGGCCCCACTTGTGTCGATACTGGTAGACTGAAAAAGGGGAGATTCTACTTTCACAATAACGTAGTAATGTCCTCTTTTTTATGAGGAGGTTTCCGTTTGTCGCCCGACGGTGGCAGTTGCGGAAGTGGCTCGAACCATTCACACTAGGCACTGGGGTGACTCGAGAGACAGTCAGTTTGGTCTCGTTTCACAGCCTGATCGTTTCAGAAATCCGGGATGAAGGCATCGTCCACGTGCCGCGATCCTGAAACGCAGTCAATTTCAGAACCCGGCGAACAGGCAGCGCCGTGCCGCTTTTGTCAGGTCCAACACCGATAACCATTGATCAAAGATAGCCATGTCAGCGATAGCCATGTCCGCGATTGAAACATTTGAAACAGAATTGAAAAAGACTGTTGGCGGCTCCGCGGAGTCCGGCACTTTCTCTTCGTCACAGATTCTGAATGCCGTCGAGTCCACGTTGCTGGCTCAGAAGGATTATCATCGACTGTTTGATGCGAAGCTGATGCGAGTTCGCCAGAGTCTGGGCATACCGTTGACGCAGCCCACTTCTCTGAAAGATATCCCTGCCGAGCATGAAGTCGCCTTCCGCGAAGCTTACACGAATGCGGCTCGCGAGATCGGTCAATTATTTTTGAATGACGGTCAACTCGCCGATGCCTGGGCCTATTTTCGAACTATCAACGAAACGACTCCGGTGCGCGACGCTATTGCGAAGCGAGCGACGGAGATCGGATCAGAACCGGGGCCTCAGCTCGATGAATTGCTCAATCTGGCCCTTTATGAAGGGGCTCATGTTGTCGAAGGTCTGAAGCTGTTGCTGAAGTCTCACGGAATCTGCAATACGGTCACTGCCATGGGCCAATTGCTGGCTCAGATGACGCAGGATGAACGCCGTCAGGCTGCGGCTGTGATGGTACGAACAATCTATTCCGATCTACAGCACAATGTTCGGCGCGATGCCGAGCGACGTCAGCCAACGTTGAAGCCGGGCCTGAGTCTCGGCGAGCTGGTTCGCGGGCGAGAATTCCTGTTCGCCGAGGGAGCTTACCATGTTGATGTGTCGCATCTGCACTCGATCGTCAGCTTTGCTCGACACTTGCTGCCCAGCGACCCGGAACTGAAGCAGGCGATCGAACTCAGCCAGTACGGTGCTCAACTGGCCGAACAACTACGGTACCCCGGCGATGTCCCTTTTGATGATTATTATGCGGCCAATGAATACTTTCTCAAGGCCGTGGCCGGGATGGCTGTGGATGAGTCGATGCAATACTTCATCGACCGCCTGAATCAGGAATCGGACGCAGCCGATAAACGCATGATTGCCTTTGTACTGGTTGATCTGGGGCAACGCGTGGACCGAGTCAACATGGCTCTGGATGCGGCTGCTCCGCATGTCAGCCGGCTCGAAGATCCAGCAGGCTTCTCGTTCACCTCGTATTGCGTGAGTGCCAAACGACTCGATACTTTGCAGGCGGCTGCTCGTGAGAACGACGATGTGCTGGCGATGGCGACGGCGTTGCTGATGAAAGGGTAGAGGGAAGTTTTCGATTTTCGGTTTTCAGAATCGCGGCGCGCGAAAAAAGCTCGCCATGCTGAGGAAACGGCGAGCTTTTCACAGGGGCAACTGACACGGATCGTTACTTCTGCGTGGACACGCAGTAGAGATGTTTGCTGGAGCGGATGAAGATCTGGCCATTGCTGATCGCCGGGGTGGCACTAAAGTCTTCGGCGTCGGCTGTCAGACGATTGGTCGCCAGCTTTTCGAAGGTATCGCTGGCCTTCAGCACATGGATCTCTCCCGCACGAGTGACGTAATAGATCTTTCCGTCGCCGATCACAGGTGATGAATAATCCGAGCCGCGACCGCCCCCGAAACCGCCTCGACCACGTCCGCCGCCGCCAAAACCGCCACCCGGAGGCTGTCCGGGGGCGCCTTGTCCGCCGGCGGCGGCGTCACCACCGGGCCGACCAGCAACTCCTGCTTCTCCCGGACCTCCAGCAGCACCGCCCTGCAACCGGGCCTGGAAGATTTCTTTGCCGTCAGCGGCATTCAGGCATTTCGCTGTTCCGCCTGAAATCAGGTACATGCGTCCTTCGTAAATCAGCGGGGTTGCGAAGCGATTGCTGTCTTTCCCGGACCAGACAACATTGGACGCAGTCACGTCGCCTTTACCACCAGCCTTAACGGCGATCGACCCGCCGCCTCGACCTTCCACCGCGTAGATCATGCCGTCTGAGACGACAATACTGGAATTGAACTGATCCGTGGCCATCGCGGTGCAGTACCACTTGAGTTTTCCGGTGGCAGGATTGATCGCCCAGATTTCATTCGGAGCACCAATCACAACATCCGTACGTGTCTCGTCGATCTGTGACAGAGCGGGAGTACCCCAGACATTGCCAAGCCCATCGCTCTCGGACCTCCATAGTTCTTTGCCTGTTTTCTTATCCAGACCAACGACGGCTCGCGTTTCGGGCCCAGCCGGAACGATCAACACATCATTCACCACGATCGGGCTCGAAGACGATCCCCAGGCTCGGTCGTCGGATTGAGTACCCACGCTGGCCTGCCACAGTTCTTTTCCATCGAGGTCGTACGCGTAAACGCCGGACTTGCCGAAGAAGACATAGACGTTCGTGCCGTCAGAAACAGGAGTATGCGATGCATAACCATGCTCCGGAACTCCCATGCCAGTGTATTCGTCTTCCGGCAGAACAGCCTCGATTGTCTTTTCCCACAGAGTTTTCCCGGTGGCTCGTTCGAAACAAACCAGATGTCGCTTCAGAGCTTTCATGTCGCCTGGATTCTGGCGATCAATTCCATAGCCCGAGTAGCACGAGACCAACACCTTGTCGCCGACAACAATCGGACAGGACACACCCGCACCCGGCAGATCGACTTTCCACTGCAGATTCTCGTTGTCGCTGAATGTTGCCGGCAGCGGATCCGTATCGGGACTGATCCCGGTGCCGTTGGGGCCTCGAAAACGTGTCCAGTCTGACGCATTGACGGTTGCAAATGACACAACACTGAGTGCTCCCGCGATGAAACGTTTCCACGCACCAGATTTGACTCGAGGAATAAACATCAGTGCTCCAGAATAATGAAGAAATCAGAGAATGAACGAGTCAGGAATGAATCGAATACCATGACTTTTGAAATCAGCCGACCTAAAGGCCGCAATATTTTTCGGGGCAGGGAATGGAAGAAGCTCAGGCCTCGCAGGAAGCCTGGCCTTGAATAACATCCATTGAAGAATGGGCCGCAATCTCGTGGTTTGTCTCGCAAATTTATTCGTCTAACCCGTGGCCGACAGGCCAGGTTTTCTTTGCTCCTGGCCTGTCGGCCACGGGTTAGCCTGAACAAAACTCGCCACTGTAAGGAATCTAGATCCGTGGTTCCTGATGTTCACGAGATTTCTCGCCACGGTCTCCATCGGGGCGGTGACGATCCGACCCGTGTTCGCCATGTTCCCGATGATCCTCTTTGTCGCCATGTTCTGGCTTGTGATGAGCATCCGGCTTGTGCGCCTGAAGCAATGGTGAACCCTGATGAAGCATCGGAGGGCCTCCACGTCTTGATAGCTGTGGACCACGGTGAGCGGCATCAGGCCCGTTCCCTGGGCCGGAATGAGGCGGCATGATCATTGGAGGATGGTGAGATTTCTCGACAGCGTCCGCCAGCTTCTGGAACTCGCCACGTGACAGATTTCCATCGTGATTCTGATCAAGCAGCTCGAAGATGATGCCGGTCAGAACGGAACTTCCGGGCCCATGACCAGACGACTGACCGGGCTGCATGCCGGGCCTGCCACCAAACGGTGAGCCGTGGCCAAACATTCCACCGAAGTGAGGCATTCCCATGCCCATCATCGGAGGATGAAATCCACCCGGGCCCTGTTGACCATGCGGAGGCGATGGCTGCTTTCCATGTTCTGGCGGACCCTGATGATGTGGCCCATTATGTTCTGGCCCATCGTGTTCTGGCTGTGGTTTGTGCTCGCCGGGGCCCTGATGACGTCCGGGGCCGTCATGACGATGAGCTTCTGGTCGTCCGGGCTGTGGGTGTCTACCTTCGGCAGAGCCCCCTTCGGGCTTCCGATGGTCGCCTTCTCCATGTTTACCTTCGCCACGCTCCGCTTCATGGCGTTCATGGCCACGACGTTCACCATCACGACGGTCTTCCCGATCATCGTCGTCGTCGTCGTCATCATCATCATCATCGTCGTCTGTGCTCAACACCACCGGTGTGGCCAGAAGCTGACCGTCAGCATGAGCGATCAACTGAAAAGGGATCGCAGACGACATCGACTGAAGTGATTCCGCGCGAGCCTCAGAACCGGCCAACAGTGGCGCGAGAGAAAGACACAAGTGCACAGACAACATCCGACTTCTCCATAAGGAATCTGGGTGGGAGCATTCGACTCAAGGACGAAGCCCGGAGAGATCTGTAAAAAACGTGGTGATCTCTGTCTAGCTGACCGTCCGTGTCAGGACCTAACCCCGCAACTCACGCGTGGATTCGCGGGTTGAGGCGATTTTAGCGATAAAAACGGATATTGGGCGATCTCCGACGCCAGAAATATCGTGAACTCAATACAGAATTCCCGCGATGCAAGCCGTCATGCAGCACGCCAAAGTCCCCCCCAGCATCGCTCGGAAAGCGATTTCTGTTAACTCTTTCCGACGTTCCGGCGCTAAGGCACCAATCCCGCCGATCTGAATCCCGATCGAAGGGAAGTTGGAAAATCCGCACAGGGCGTAAGTCAGGATAACGACTGCTCGATCTGACAAAGGGCGGGCTTCGGCAGCAAGACGCTTCCATTCGCCCAGCTTTTCGTAAGCCACAAATTCAGTTGCAACCATTTTCAACCCCAGCAGTTCACCGGCCGCGGCACATTCTTTCCATTCGATTCCCATCAGCCACGCTACGGGAGAAAAAACAGCACCAAGAAAACTGGTCAGGGTTACGGACTGGCCTGGATAGCCGACCTGAGTCAACAACCAGCCGGAGATATGCTGAAGTCCATAATTGAACATCGCAATCAAACCCAGAAACGCAATCAGCATGGCCCCAACATTTAATGCCAACTGAAGCCCGTCGGCAGTGCCATTTGAAGCCGCTTCGATGATATTTCCGGTTGTCCTGGGCATCTCCTGTTCGGACACGCCAAGCGTCTCAGGAACATCAACTTCCGGCTGCAGAACTTTCGCAATCAACAATCCGGCCGGTGCGGAGATAACTGAGGCGGTCAGCAGATGAGCGGCACTGATGCCCATCGTGATGTACGCTGCCATGACGCTGCCGGCAATCGTGGCGAACCCGCCCACCATAATGGACATCAACTCTGATCGAGTCATCTTGCCAATATAGGGCCTGACCACAAGCGGAGCTTCCGTCTGCCCTACGAAAATATTGGCCGCCGCAGACAGACTTTCGGCCCCTGAAATTCCCAGAGACACCTGCATGATACGACTGATAAATCGCACCACAATCTGCATGATGCCAAGATGGTACATCACCGCCATCAGGGCCGAAAAGAAAATGATCGTCGGGAGAACTCGAAACGCGATATAGTGTTCTTCATAGCCTTTACCAAAGACCATGCCGCTGCCAGCATCAACAAAACTCTGCACCTGAGTAAAGAAATCACCCGTGCTCTGGAAGATCACGAGACCCGGCTTCGTCTTCAGAATCAAAAGTGCAAACGTCATTTGCAGCAGCGTACCGGCCCACACAATCCGCCACGGAAAACGACTTCGATGAGAACTCATTAGCCATGCGAAGAAGATCATGGCAACATATCCGAACCCGGCAACAACCTGATGCATTTCATTCTTTCTTCAACATGCAAAGTACCGCCCACGAAACTCGCCATGTCGGGGCTTGAATCGCTCTGAGTCCGGAGACAACTCCGTCAGAGTCCGCGATGGTTCGACCGGGCTGGTGAACACGAAGCTTCCGCTTCTGCTGCCGCAATCTATCGAGCGTCCAGCGGCAACGCGAGCGTCGCAGAAAGAGAGGCCTACGGAAACAAAAGTCCCATGAAAACATCAGCCGCAAGAATCAGCATTTGAGCCGGAGTCTGCAATATTTACAGCCTTAGTCGCTGCTTTTGCGTACAGTAAAAGGATGTTGTAACATCAGGGACGTCGCGACCAATGCTCCTCTTACCATCGCCGACTATCTCCATGCACGAAGCAGGATCCCACGCCAGAAGCACGATCTTCAGGCATCTCGTAACTGTTGATGCATTCGATTCGACAGAATTCTGCGAGGTCGACTCGAAGGTCGCCTTACGAAAGTTGATTGCACCGCCTGAACAAAAGCTCAACAGCCGAAAGCGTGAGAAGCTCATTCAATAAGTTCGGAACCGTTTCGCAGGCATGCACAGAGGCTGAAGGCCCGAGCAGATTGAAAATCCAAGACTCACCGTCGGTCCAATCGACGACGCTCGAGTAAGGCGTTGTCACTCCGGATTGCGTTATCAGGAATCAGAATCCGCGATGCCTCTCAGGCCCTGCAAACGATCGATCGCAGCCTCTTCCCAGGCGTTCGGCTCTGCGTGGAAGAATATGATTGCCGACTGCCACGTGCCATCAAAGCCAGCGGGCATGGTTTTCTCGGAGAAACTCATCAGACGCAGCTTACGATAGACCCCCGGAGCATCCGTGTACTGAAACCACACATCTTCTGAAGCGGGATATTGACGCAACAAACAAACGGCTCCACAGCGATTGGCGGAATCATAAACCGCCATCCAGCGAGCGTTACGTTCGAGTCCTTCTCCGGGCTTCGCTCCCTCCGGTAGAAACGAACCTCGTTTCAGGACGCCGGTGTCGTCTCCGAACAGATAATCCGTCATGCTCGGCGACCACGCATACATCAGCGGATAAGACAACTTCAGCCGAACGTCTCCCTGAGCTCTCATGCGGACCGTTTCAATCAGAACATCGTTCTCAACGGAAACTTCCGACTCAAGATGTACCGCTCGAATCACTGACGACCTCTTCAGGCGAAAGGACTTTCCGGTAAGATTTGCCTGCGGAAGATCAGGGGCCACGCAGCTTCCGTCCACGAAGAACTGCAACTGCGATATATGCTCTTTCTCGACCTTCCCCGGCTGTCCCGGCACATCCAGAAAATGTGCGGTCCCCAACAGCCCAACTCCTTCGATGTTCAGCACGGTGCCGTACGCACTGTCTCTCGTCGCGATTGAATGAGTCTTGTATTCAACTCCGCTCAACGTCCAGAGCTTCGGGCCATCAATCTGAAATGTCACATCTCCGACTGCGCAGTTCACCAAATCGGGGCGTGCGGCTTGTGTGTCGCGAGATTGTTGCTCGTCGGCCGAACAGATCATCGAACAGAATCGCACCACGATCAGCAGAAGTCCCGGACGAACGAATTCACGACTGATCATGAGATGTCCCTACGCCAATAAAATTGGCTATCAGACCAGTTCGCTGATCGGATATCTGTGGTCCACCAGATATTGCGGACGTCCGGCCTGATCGGGAATTGTCGCACTGAGCACATCAATGCCCAGACGGTTGTAAAGAGTCGCGAAGACTTCCTGATAATGCACCGGCCGATCCTGAGGCACTTCTCCAAGACGATTGGTCGAACCAATCACCTGCCCCATTTTCATCCCGCCTCCGGCCAGCAAACATGAGGACACCTGAGGCCAATGGTCGCGGCCTCCGTCCTTGTTAATGCGAGGAGTTCGTCCAAACTCGCCCCACGCGATAACGCTGACGTCCTGATCGAGCCCTCGCTGATGCAGATCCTCGACGAGTGCCGTAATTCCCTGGTCAAGTTTGGCCAACTGCGTCGGCAAGCGTTCAAAATTTGCCCCGTGCCGGTCCCAACTTCCGAAGGACAACGTGACGCAGCGAACTCCGGCTTCGACCAGTCGCCGAGCCGTCAAGAACTGATCCATCCAATGCGGCCCCGCATCTTCACCAAACGCCGGATCCGCACTGCCTCGACCATAACGATCTCGCAACGCCGCATCCTCTTTCTCCAGATCCAGCGCTTCGACCAGCCTGCTGGAGGTCAGAACGTCAAACGCTTTTTGAGTCAGTGCATCGACGCCGCGGTAGGACTCCTGAGCATCAACCTGACGCCGGAATTTATCGAAGCTGGTTAACAGCCCCTGCCGATTGCGGAGCTGATCAAGAGTAATCCCATTGAGCCGCATGTCGGCCATCCCCTGACCTTCCGGCTGAAACGGCGCGTGGGCAGTGCCGAGAAAGCCCGAGAAGCCTGGATTGCAGTACGGATCATGCTTAGTCTTTATCGTCAGGCCGACAAAAGCTGGAACCGAAGAATCAACAGGCCCCTGTAAACGAGAGACTGCAGAACCGAGCGACGGGTGATTGTCCTGCCGACCTTTCGGGCCGATCGGATATCCACTCATACAAAGATCGGACGCATGCTGATCAGGACAACCATGCAGCGAACGAATGATGGCAAACTTGTCCATCATGGTCGCCAGCTTTGGCATGTGTTCACAGATTTCAATCCCCGGCACGTTGGTCGCAATCGGCTTGAACGAACCGCGAATCTCCGGAGGAGCATCCATCTTCAGGTCATACATATCCTGATGCGACGGGCCGCCGGACAAATAGATCATAATCACAGCTTTGTGTGACAGCTTCTTTCCCGCCGTGCCCGCGGTTGATTGCTCCGCCTGAAGAATCTGAGGCAACGAGAGCCCACCCATCGCCAGTCCGCCAATCTTCAAAAACTGGCGTCGCGAATGACCATCACACAACGCCGATTGACGTCGGCCAAGAATATGCAGCATGGAAAACACTCGGGAGGGATTAACAGGAGAGATTAATGAGGCGGGGAAACGAGCAACCGTTCTCGTGATCATCTTTTGAAGCGGCCTAACAGTCTACCATGGTTTTTAACAGGCTCCAGTCCAATCGACAATTCGCGAAAAGTTCGACACTGGTTAATTGAGTGTTTGCAGTCAAAATTTGCAGGCGAATTGCGTACCAACCGATGTTGCCCCCCCCCCCGCCGCCCCGTTGCTGCGACCAGTCAGACGAGGTGAATCGGACAAGTGAGCCCTGAGCGTCAAAAACGCCCATGCGAAGTTCCTTTCGCAAACCAGAAAGCCGAGGTAAGTTTTATTGTCCGCCGCCAAGGGAAGATTCGCCATGCCGCATTGCCTGCCTGCAACAGAGAACTCATGACAGTCGGATGTTTGTCTAATCCAGCCATCGCCTGCTCCAGACATCACTTCACGGGAGCGCACGGACGTTCATCTTTCGCTTGCAAACCGCAAGCAAACAGGCGACTACTTGCATTTTGCAAGCTTAACGCACATTATCATAGAGACAAGTTTGAGAGAACACGGGCGGGACTCTTTCAATGGTCTTCACATTCGGCGAGATCCAGTCGAGGGAAGACCCTTCTGGAGGTCCTTCAGCGGGCGGTGCTCGTTCGTCATGGGGGCCATCCATCCATCGAAACCGAGCGACGTCCGTGATGTCAATTCCGTTTCCCACGAAAAGAACCTGCGGCCTTCAATGCCGCAAGAGGATCATCGGATGAAAAGCGAAATGACTGAGAAGTCAAATCGTCCGCAGAGCGACGGCTCGGAATCGCTTCACAAGCTCAACCACGGCAAGAACGCAGATACCGACCAGGATCCCCAGTACAGCGTGGCCGGTCATCCCTGCCATCACGGACAACACACCGCCGACGCCTTCAATCTGCTGCAGTCGCTGCTGTATGGCTTCGATCAGGTGTTGGGCGGGTGAAATTCCATGAGCCAGAATTCCCCCGCCTACCAAAAACATGGCAGCAGTACCGGCAATGGACAGGAACTTCATCAGATAAGGAACTCCCCCGACGATCATCCGGCCCATTCGAATTCTCAGTGCGGACGGCGGTGCTGCCGCCACATCCGCGGTTGCCTGTATCAGATGAAGTCCGACGTCGTCGAGTTTCACGATGCCAGCGACCAGCCCGTAAACGCCAACCGTCATCAACAAGCTGATCGCAACCAGCACGCCGACTTGCGTCATGAAGCCGGCCGTTGCCACTGTTCCCAGCGTAATCACGATGATTTCGGCCGACAGGATGAAGTCTGTCTGAACCGCACCTTTAACTTTCGATTTTTCGGCTGCCACGAGATCCATCTTCGCGTCGGCGATGTTGGCTTTGTGTCGTTCTTTATGCTCTTGTTCTGTTTTAATGTGCAGAAACTTATGAGCCAGTTTTTCGCACCCTTCGAAACACAGAAACGTTCCGCCGACAATCATCAGCGGTTCGATCAGCCACGGTACCAGTGAACTGAGCAACAGTGCGGACGGGACCAGAATCACTTTGTTAACAAGCGATCCTATGGCTACTGCCCAGACAACGGGCAGTTCTCGATTCGCCTGAATGCCAGTGACCTGTTCGGCGTTCAACGCAAGGTCGTCGCCAAGAATCCCCGCCGTCTTCTTTGCAGCGACCTTTGTCATGACCGATACGTCGTCCAGGATGGTGGCGATGTCGTCCAATAACATCAGAAAGCCGCTGGCCATTGTCGTTCCCGCATGAAAATAATCCTGACTTCTCCGCTCAAAATCGCGGTTCCTGATTCTACAGGTTTGCCGCCCGCAATTCACTCGAAGTTCACCAGGCAGCAAATCTCAGACATACCCTGTCGTCAACTCCTTGCTTTGACGAGAAGCCTGAGATCGCTGAGAATCAGTGTCTTCGCAATCAAACGGCTGCTGCTGTAGGGACTCGATTCGTAAGATCGATGTCGCGGTGGTGTCGGCAGCATTCTTATGTTCTCTGCGTTTCCATTTAACTGAGTGAAAATGTCAATGAGTCTCAAGAGCAGCCTTCCGGTCTTATTGATACTCGCCTGTTGCATTGAAGCCACAGGTGATGAGCCGGGACTTGTGAAGTCGATGATTGGATACACCGAACTGCAGACAAATCTGCCCGGTGGCCGCCATGCCAATGTGCGAACAATGCGAGCGATGGTATCGCAGATTGATGGTTCCAATCGAGCGGAACTTGCTCCACAACTCGTGGATGATCCGAATGTGTGGACGCAGTTTGCCGGTTGGTCACCGAGCGGAGTCGAAGCCATTGTTGCTCGAGGCTGGCAGGATCCGAAAAACGCGGAGTGGGAAGAGACGAATCGCAGCTTTCGCATGGAACCCGGAAACTGGATGCTGGACAGCTTCCTCGTGACTATGAAAGGCAATGAGTCGCGCAACGTCACGGCTGTTGATCGAGTCAGCCATTACAACGGAGGACTCTTTTTTCTTCCGGACCGGCGCACGTTGGGATTCACGGCTCTTATGAACGGCATTTCAAAACCGTATCTGATGGATCTCGATGGCCGCAATAAACGCGATGTCTCCGGCGACGGCAGCGGATTTGCCTATGGCTACAGTGCTTCACCAGATGGAAAGATCATCAGTTATCACGAGAACTATCAGATCTTCATCGCAAATGCCGACGGTACCAACAAGCAACACATTCCCACTGGTAATCCGTTCAACTTCGGGCCGACATGGTCGCCGGACGGTCAGTGGCTTCTATTTCTGAGCGGCGAACATGGTCACAGCAACCCGTATATTGTCCGCAGAGACGGCCAGGAGCTACGAAAGTTGGCTGACCAAAACAGCTACCAGGGCTGGATTCTGTTCCTTGATGTTGACGACTTCCATCAGGGCAGCAGCGACACGCCCGTCTGGTCTGCTGATGGTCAGACCGTGTTCTTCACGTTAAAGACGGCGACAACAAAGACGGCGACAACAACAGAACTCTGTCAGGTCGACCTGGAAGGTAAGTCCACGCAGCTAACAACTTCACCTGAGGCAACTCTGCATTATCATCCGAAACCATCGAACGACGGAAACTGGTTACTGTATGGTTCAATGAGAAACGGAATTCGCCAACTCTTCGTGCGGAATCTGCGAACACAAGCCGAACATCAGATCACTCGACTGTCAGAAGGTCGTGGAGCAATGTGGCCGCACTGGCAGCCTGCCCAGTTCCCTCCTGAACGTTGACTGGGGCTCGTTTTCCCGCAGCCAATTATTGACCGAGTGCCACAAGGGCCTGTTTCACGTGCTCATCCGACGCCAGTTGCGCGGAATAGATCTGGCGAATGATCCCGTCCTTGTCGATGACATAAGTCACTCGACCGGGGATTATTCCAAGAGTCTTCGGGACGGCAAACAATTTCCGCAACGTTCCATCGGCATCACTGATCAGTGGGAATGTGAGCCGGTACTGTTTGGCGAAGCCGAGGTGTGATTCGTCGGAGTCACTGCTGATCCCAATCACCTCCGCGCCGGCATCGGCAAATTGCATGTAAGAGTCGCGGAAGGCGCAGGCCTCTTTTGTGCATATGGCGGTGCCATCTTTCGGATAGAAGAACAGGACAAGTCCCTTCTTCCCGATGTAGTCCGCCAGGCGGATTGTGCCACCGGCTGACGTTTTTGCAGTGAAGTCCGGTGCTCGATCACCAATTTTCAGAGTCGCCATTACAGATTCCGCAGAGAGGTTTGAGAAATTTCCGGATCGCGGAAACCCACTGATCGCCAGGATTTGCAGCAGCATCCCGATTACAAGGAAAGATCGAAAACTCCACAAGATCGTTCTGATCCAATTCGTTTTGACCAGACGCTGATGAGCGTTTCGATCAAATCCAGCCGCCAGTTTTTTGTGACATGGGACCTGCAGGAATTGAGTCGAAGCGGCGTTACCGAACATCAAAGCCGCTCCCAGCCAGAACCCCCATGCGGGAAACCACGTTGGAGAGAACCATAACAGCACGAGCCCTGTGAGACCCTCCACCAGCATCGGAAAACCGACAACCCACGCGATTCGGTCGCAATGCAACCGTTCGAACTCGGCCGACTCGGCCTGCCCCACGAAGGCCATCAGTGGGTAACTGACTCTCTGAACCATCCAAATCAGCCCTGTCATGTACAGCGTAGCAGCCAGATGGGTCAAAAAGAGAGCCTGGGCGATCAGATCACTCATGCAAGGAACCTTTGAACCTGTTTGATCGAAGAAGAGTTATCGGGGACCGCACCGGGATGCTATCCCGCATATCGAACAGAAAATTAACAGACGGACAGGGTACTCCAGCGTCCAGTGGCCTCCCCGGCACTCAGTCATCGTCAACACTGGCGTTCATCAATGCGGGACATGGCCGACCTGAGTCGCTTTAACGAGTTGGTTCAAGGCTATTTCGACGGCAACAATTGCAAAGCATCCACGACAACATAGCCATCTGTGTCTTTGTTCGAAACGGTGACGACAATCTTGTCATCAGTTCGCAGATTGTAGGTTCCAAGGGAACAGAAGAGGCCACCGTGTGACGGCTGTTTCTTCTGATTGATGATGAGATCAGATACTGAGCCATTAACGCTGACTGCCACCGGAACATTGGACGCGCGATTCGAATGCGAGGAGTAAGCAAGGCGAAGCTCGTGCTCTCCCGTCGCTACCGCGATCAGTTCCCAGCGGAGCGATTTCTGCCCTTTCTCCATATCGCCGTCATGCAGATAGCCGGTTCCGACATACTTTATGGATGACGTGCTGGACGTCCACGGACCGGAAAGCTTTGCGTCGGAATCGTCCAGTACAAGACCTTTCAAAGACGCCTTCGTAATCAATTCCTGCCTCTTCAAACCCGGGGGAAGATCCAGCACCTGACCATCGTTTATGAGTTGTTCACGCAACGCGGCATAGGGCAGATCCTGAAGTGCTGTGTTGGCTCTGATGGCCTGAACAGCCGCTGTCGCTGTGCTTTGGCCGAGAATCATAAAGACAGGTTCCATGCGGATGGAGCCGTAGGCAATATGGGAAGACGAAAGACATACCGGAACGCTCAGGTTACTCACCTGCCCGCGTGCCGGAATCACGGACTTGTAGCTGATCAGATACGCTCCTCCGGGAGAAATCTGAACATCACCTTCGTTCTGTACGAATCCATCCGCCGTGATGTAGCGACGAACGTTGTGAGAATCCATATTGTAACTCCCCAACCCGACAGAATCTTCGGCAACTCGAGTTCGTCGACAATCACGTTCGGTGACCACATAGTCGCTGACCATGCGACGAGCTTCGCGAATATAAAGCTGATGCGGCCAGTTTCCATTGTCGACGAATTCGTCGGCAGGAAGTCCCCACTGCGTCATATACTGGCGCACGACCTCTGGCACACGCGGATGATTAGCCAGCGTCCACATGAGTCCCTTCTGATAGTCTTCATGGTCTCGAACAATGGACTCACGCTCTTCATAACTCGCCTCGGAATAGCGGTAGTTTCCGCCTAGATAGTCGGTTGAGAAAGCACAGTTATTGTTCGTGTCTGTCTTCCCGTTGGGCATCATGTCAGGACTAATCGGAACGCGAAGATCTCCAGCTTCGAAGTTGCGGAACAGCAGCTCATAGCGTTTCTCGTCGTATTTATCGGGCTTTCGAAACGGGACTCGATTGCTCGGAGCCTTACTCATGCACATCCGGAAACAGTACGCCTGAACTCGATGATCTCCGGTCCCGTCTTCACCGGGGCCGGCATTCTCTACTTCAGCCACAAGACCGCTGGACGGATCACCTGGCGTCAACCACGGATCAACATTCTTCAGGAAGCGATGATTATGTACGTTTGCTTTGACCTGATTGCCGTTGAGAGTCTCGCCATAGGCAGAGTTGGCTTCACGGCCGACGGTGTATTTCACGCCGGCTGCTGCCATCAGATCACCTTCATAGGTCGTATCGATGAACTGCTTTCCGCTGAAGATTTTTCCGGACTCCATCGTGATCGAAACAACTCGTCCCCCGGCGATTCTCACACCTGTCCCACGATTCAGACGTTCCCGCATCAATACTTTGACGTTGGCTTCTTTCAGCATCTGATGGAAGACCGTCTCCGCCACTTTGGGTTCAAACGTCCACATGGCATCTTCACGGGGGCGGTAACGAGGATAGTCTGAAGACTTCTCCTGAACCCATGCAGACGGCTGATCATAGTGCCTACGAATCCGCTGATAGAATTCCCGAGCAACTCCCCCGATAACCCTTTTGTCACCACTATCCGTGAAGCCCAGTCCGCCGGAGGTGAGTCCTCCGATATGTGAACCGGGTTCAATTAAAATTACCGAGTGCCCCAGGCGAACGACCTGAACAGCAGCGGCCACACCAGCCGATGTCCCACCGTAAACGACAACGTCCGCCGATGTCTCGTCGCTGGCAGCAAGCCTTGCTTGCGGTAACGCTGCCATCAGGATGAACATCGCTGCAGCGAACATGAAGTTACAGAAGTCTGAACAATCTTGAGATCCACCTCGCGTTGATGGACGGTTGAGTTGCATGAGACGACTTTTCCTTAAAACATCCATTCACATCTATATATAGATACGAGAGTGTAAGTCGGACAAGCAACGGCGGTATCTCGAGTCATCACGTGGCGATCGCTCGTTGCTCAGAAGCTCGTTTGCCCAGTTGTCACCACAAACTCCCCCTGTGCAACGCTGGAGGCTGATGGTAACGGCTGGAGCGATTATGGGGAATTGTTGCGATAAGTCTGACTGCTTCTCATCAGGACAGATCCGTCTCGGCGGACTAATCCTCCCAATCGTTACCGAGGATTCCCGCCATCTGGCGCGAATTCCAAATGAGTGGACAGTTCTGAGCTAATGTTGACCTGACACATCCTGCGGTGATTTTTTTTTAAATACTTAGGTACTGCGGTGACTCTGCACCACAGAAACTATGAGGAACAACACCCAATGACTTACAGTTCAACTTTGCATGGAGACCCTCGGCGGAACCTTCAGGCAACAGAGGGCACTGGCAACTCCGGCTCGACGTCGCCTCCATTTCCCGACGGCTACTGGGTGCTTGTTCGCAACTCCGGGGACAGATACTCCAACCATCGTATCAACGTGGGCGGTCCGACTTTCTCCGTTGGGTTCTTCGTGGAATTTAATGGCGGAGTGTTGAATTGACGGAGCTTTGTTGAAGAGGAGAATATGGCTCAGAAAGGTGGTCTGAGCATGGAGACTTTGAAGTCGCACTATCGGTTGTTGTTGGGATTGGACAAGACTTGGGATGTCACGAGTGTTGACCTGAATGTGGTCTCGAAGTCTGTGACGATTGCTCTTGAATATC
>CAMAXD010000095.1 GCA_945861975.1 Candidatus Kuenenia stuttgartensis
GCAAGGTCCAGCCCGGGAGCTGTCTGACCAATTCGAATACCCATCGTAATTCCTCTGTTATTTCGTATAGTGCGAACAAATCTGAGCTGATCACAGTTCAGACAGAAACTTTGTCCTTTGACAGCGGCAGAGTATAGACCTGCTCAATAGTGATTCAAGCGGCGGCCTCTTCCCCGCAGGGATTGGTGTCGAACAGGAAAATCCGGCTGCCAGATGAAATCCCGTCTCATGAAGATTCTGCTGGCCGATGATGAAGCTGCTGCCCGTTACGGGATGTCTCGCGCGCTGCAGGGTGCCGGCCGAGAAATTCTGGAAGCGTCCGACGGCAATGAGGCTCTGGAAATCATCCGCGAGAAGGCACCGGATCTGGTCTTTCTGGATCTTAATATGCCGAAATGTGACGGCTTGACGGTGCTCGCAAATCTGCGAGAGAAGCCAGACGCTTTGATGCCCGAGATTATCGTCTTGACCGCGAACGACTCGATCAGTCTCGCTGTTGATTGTATTCGCCGAGGAGCTACCGATTTCTTAACAAAGCCATTTGACGTCGACCACTTGCGAGTCATCGTCAAACGCTCGGAGGATCGATTGCGCCTTCAGCATCAGGTGGACACGCTTCGTCAACAACTTTCGGAAAGTGGCGGTGCGTTCGGATCGATTCGTGGTTCCAGTCGACCGATGCAGCGACTGTTTAATAAGATTGATCGCTCGGCCCGAACTGAGCTGCCGGTTCTGATACGTGGAGAAAGCGGTACTGGAAAAGAACTGATTGCGCGAGAACTGCATCAACGAAGTCCTCGTGCCTCAAAGCTATTTGTGGCTATGAACACGGCGGCGGTTTCAGAGAACCTCGTCGAGAGTGAACTCTTCGGTCACGTCAAAGGGGCTTTCACTGGCGCAGACCGAGCTCGTGAAGGAGTTTTTCGCCGCGCGGATGGAGGCACTTTGTTTCTGGATGAAATCGGTGACATGCCCGCATCCGTGCAAACTCGGCTTCTGCGCGTCTTGCAGGAAGGTATCGTCCAGCCCGTTGGAAGCGAAGATGGGATTCGAGTCAACGTTCGAGTCATCAGTGCGACTCATCAGGACCTGGAGCAGGCGATCACGGACAAAGTCTTTCGTCACGATCTGTATTTTCGTCTCAAGGGAATCGAGCTGACAGTTCCGCCATTACGAGAGCGTCAGGAAGATATCCTGCTGCTTGCGAATTCCTTTCTGGCGTCAGATCGAGCGTTCAGTCAATGTGCGGTGGCTGCTTTGATGGCTCATCGCTGGCCGGGCAACGTTCGTGAACTGCAGCAGATGATCGCTTCGGCTGCTGCACTTGGTGAAAGTGAAAAGATTACCGCTCGTGATCTGGGTCTCGCCGCTGCTTTGCCTTCGTCGACATCCCGCAGTTGGGAGCCATACCTCGATCTACCACTCTCCGAAGCGCGTGACCGAGTGACAGAAGACTTTGAACGAGCCTCGATTGGCCATGCGCTCGAAAAAGAATCCGGCAACATCAGTGCCGCGGCCCGTCGTCTCGGAATCCATCGTCAGAGCCTTCAACAGAAACTTCGACAGTTAGGGATGACGCCAAAATTGGGCGATGAGTAAACGCGATGGGTTGGTACACTAAAGTGTCCACGGGCTCAGGCGAGAATTCTTTCGGGAGCTATCACGGGCATCATCACGTTACTGAGGATTGTCGCCATGAGCTTAAAACGAGTCCGATGGGGACTGCTGCCTGTCTTGATCTTTTGTGTGACCGCCAGCGCTCGGGCTGATGGCGTGGACTATGAACGAGACATCAAGCCGGTTCTCAAGGCGAGATGTTATGCGTGTCATGGGGCGTTAAAGCAGGAAGCCGGATTGCGGCTCGACACCGGTGTTTTGATTCGTCAAGGTGGCGACAGCGGCGTGGCGATTAGCGATGGACAGATTGACGACAGCCTGTTGATTCATCGCGTCTCGGCCAAAGAGCCAGGCGAACGAATGCCACCTGAAGGCGAACCGTTATCAGCGGAACAGATTGAGATGCTGCGGGCCTGGATTCGAGATGGGGCGAAGTCACCCGAGTCCGAACAGCCCGAAGCCGATCCTCGTGAGCACTGGGCATTCAAGATCCCGCAACGCTCTGCGATTCCTGAGATCGCTGATGCGAGCAAAGGTCATCCGATCGACGCGTTTCTCAACGCGGAACTTGCGCGGCATGCTTTGACGCCTCGACCTTCCGCACCAAAGCATGTTCTGCTGCGTCGAGTCTACATTGATCTCATCGGATTGCCGCCGACACGAGATGAACTGCATGCGTTTCTTGCAGATGAGTCCCCCGACGCTTATGAAAAGGTCGTCAACAAACTGCTCAACGATCAACGGCATGGCGAACGCTGGGGGCGGCATTGGATGGATGTCTGGCGATACAGTGACTGGTACGGCCGTCGTGATGTCAATGATGTTCGCAACAGTGCATCGCAGTTGTATCGCTGGCGAGACTGGATCGTGCGGTCTCTGAATCAGGGCAAAGGCTACGATCAGATGGTTCGCGAAATGCTGGCGGCGGATGAAATTTGTCCGGACGATTACGATGCCGGGGTCGCCACCGGATATCTGATTCGCAATTACTATTCGCTCAACGCCAACGACTGGATGCGCAATGCCGTGGAGCACACAAGCAAGGCGTTTCTGGGGCTGACCTTTAACTGTGCTCATTGTCATGATCACAAGTATGATCCGATTTCGCATGATGACTACTTTCGCATGCGAGCATTCTTCGAACCGATTTTTATTCGCCAGGATCGCGTGCCGGGAGAAGTGGATCCGGGCATTTTTCAGGACTACTCTTATTCGGGAACTCGTGCTGTTCAGCGACTGGGAGCAGTTCGCGTGTTCGACAAGACGGCCGATGCTCCAACGTGGTTTTACACCGGTGGCGACGAACGCAATCGTGTGAAGGAACGAGGCTCGATTCCGCCGGGAGTGCCCTCGTTTCTGGAGAACGCGGCCTTTCGCATCGAGCCCGTGACACTGCCTGCGAAAGCGTGGTATCCAGGGCTCCGGCCTGAGCTTCAGGAATCCCTTCTTGCTGAGGCCCGCTCGGCTCTCACCTCCGCCGCCGAATCAATCTCCTCGTTTGCCGCCCAGCCGCAGGCGCCGGCTCCATCATCTGGCGAAGCCGTCGCTTCTGGCTCGGGGGTAAACGAAGTCAATGCGGCAAACGACGAACTCGCGAAAGCCGAATCCGAATACGAAGTGGCGTTTCAAGAGGCCATCAAGGCCGGAACAAGCGGTGCGATTTCCGGCAGGCAGTCGTTACTCATGGATGCCACAACGGGACGCAGCATCGTGCAAAATAATATGCAGCAACTGAAGTCTTTCGACGATGGAGTCAGACTGACCTTTCGCTTGCGGATTCTGCAGGACTCCCACGTCAATTTTCAGTTCGTGAAGGACGGCATTCAGGGGTTGACGGCCGGGTATTGTGCGTTCGAAAAAGGCCGGATCGTGGCGTATGTTCACGGAGTCTCCGGAGAAACCGAAGTCGGTCGCTATGACTTCGCCGCCGGACAGAACGATTTCGAAATCTCTGTCGTGATTCGTTCCAAAGAGGACCTTGGTCAACTGACCGTCGTCTGCTGCTCAGATTCAAGCACGCTTGTTGAAAACGCTTCGCTGGCATTGAACGGGTGGAATCCGGTCGGCACGGCCATAAAACCCATCAGCTTCGATATCCGGCCCGGCAGTGTGGCAGTGATTGATGATTTCGTCTGGTCCGTGCCGAATCCACTTGCAGCACCGAGTGATCCTGCATCCATTGCATCGTGGACGAAGCTGATTGACGTGGACTTTGAAGCTCCAAAGTACACCGATGGTCGAGACGTCATCGGGATCGATGGTTGGGAACCGTCTTCGTTTCGTGTAGCTCCCGCGACGTCTCTGGTATCGGCTTCGATTGGTAACCCCGAACTGCGTGCGCTCTCGGTGAAGCTGGAGGCTGCTCGTCGCGCCGCGCGACGGCCGTTACTGCAGGTGCAGGTGGCCGAGGCGAGTGTCACGGCTGCTCGCGCGGACCTCGCGTCTCTCGAAGCACGCATTGCTGCAGATCGAGCAAAGCACGCAGATTCGTCGAGCGACCAACTTCCTGCTCTGATCAGAACAGCCAGTCGTTTGGAGCGTGAGGCAGCTCTCAGAAAGGCAGAATCAGAACTGCTGGCGGCAGAGTTCGCTGTGGTCACGGCTGAAGTAAAGCCGTCTGACGATGCGGAACGCGCGAAGGCGATTGAAACCGCGAACGCGGGGCTCACAACCGCGATGACCAATCGACAGAAGGCTACCGAGGCTTTGACGAATGAGCAGTTGTCGGAGACTTATTCTCCACTGACACCATCGTATCCTCAGCAGAGCACCGGACGTCGTCGCGCTTTGGCGGAATGGATGACCAGCAAAGACAACCCGCTGACGGCTCGTGTAGCGGTCAACCATATTTGGGCGCGGCATTTTCAGTCGCCGCTGGTGGCCAGCATGAACGACTTCGGTCGCAACGGCGACAAGCCTACTCATCCGCAACTGCTCGACTGGCTGGCGGTGGAGTTCATGGAATCCGGCTGGGACATGAAGCATCTGCACCGGCTGATTGTCACAAGTGCCGCCTATCGCCGTGATTCGGTAATTGTCCCTGATTCGTTTACCGCCCAGCCGAAGGCGCCGGCTCCCGCGTTGAACGAGAATGATAAAGCCGGCGCCTCCGGCTGGGCGGTAAACGGGAAAGAAGATCCGGAGAACAAGCTCCTTTGGCGAATGAATTCATCCCGCATGGAAGCCGAAGTCGTCCGTGACAGCCTGTTGTCTATCGCCGGTCGGCTGGATCTCACGCTGGGCGGCGTAGAAATCGAAAACAAGGACGCGCTAACGACGACTCGTCGCAGTCTTTATTACAGTGTGCATCCTGAAGCCGGCGGCAAGAGCGCGTTGGGGGAATTGTTTGATGCTCCGGATCCGCTGGACTGCTATCGGCGAGTCAGCAGCATTGTGCCGCAGCAGGCGCTGGCTTTGACAAACAGCGAACTGGTGCATGAGTCGAGCGTTGCCATTGTGAAAGCATGGAAGGATTCCGGAGGCGGCTCGGCGGAGCAGTTCGTTTCCTTTCTTTTTGAGCAGATTCTTTCACGGCAACCCACCCAGGCCGAGATTCAGGTTTGCCTGAGTGCGTTGCAGAAACAACAGCAACTGGCCACTTCACCCGATTTGCCAGAAGCCAACACACGAGCCCACGAAAGCCTCGCGCGAATCCTGCTCAACCACAACGATTTCATCACTGTCAGATAACCCGTTTATCGCCCAGCCGCAGGCGCCGGCGTGGGCTTGAAACCTACACAAATGAGCCGGCGCCTGCGGCTGGGCGGTAAACAAAATGCGCATCCGACGAAGGCCGTTTCTGGCAGATCTTGGTATGGGCGTCACTGGCATGGCGCTTGGGGCGATGATGGCTGAGGGTGCAAAAGGTGAGGCGACTCACTTTGCGCCTCAAGCCAAGTCCGTCATCTGGATCTTTCTCTCCGGCGGTTACAGCCACATGGAGACCTTCGATCCCAAGCCTGCTCTGAATAAATATGCGGGCATGACGTTTGATAAGACGCCGTTTGACAATCCGGTCAACTCACCGTTGCATCGCAAACGGTTTCGCTCGGTGCCTTCGGAGGAGATCAATGTCCGAGATGTTTATCCAACAATCTTCCCGATGCAGGTTGATTGGAGAAAACGCGGCGCGAGCGGCATTGAAGTGACGGACTGGTGGCCGCATCTGGCGAAGCATGTTGATGACATCAGCTTTGTCCGAAATATGTGGACGACGGACAATGATCACGCGGCGGAGAATCAGTTTCACACCGGTCGTCACAAGCTGGACGAGTCACAACCCAGCATTGGAGCATGGGCTCATTATGGTCTGGGAGCACTGAATGAGAATCTGCCGAAGTTTGTTGTGCTGGGCGGGCCGACTCGATCAGACACCCGCGAATCCATCGACTCACTTTATCTGGGACCTCAATATTCGGGCATCCCGCTGGCTCTGGACCCGAAGAATCCTCTGCCGTTCGCGCAGCGCGACGCCGGGCAGACGTTTGAACAACAGCAACAGGAATATGAAGCCATCAATCAACTCAACGAACTGACAGCCATGGAATATCCGGATGATCAGTCACTGCGAGCACGCATTCGCGCGTACGAACTGGCGTTTCGTATGCAGGCGGCCGTTCCGGAAGCGGTCGATCTGACGCAGGAAACAGAAGCCACATCGAAACTTTACGGGCTCGACAACGACACCACGAAAGTCGCTGGTCAGCGTCTGCTTGCGGCACGGCGACTGGTGGAGCGAGGCGTTCGTTTTGTGCAGGTCTTTCCATCGCCATACGGATCGTGGGATTCCCATCAGCAGTTGAAGAGCAATCATACGCGACTATGTGCTTCGGTCGATCTTCCGGTCGCCGGACTGCTACAGGATTTGAAACAGCGTGGACTTCTGGACGATGTCGTTGTGGTGTTTGGTACGGAGTTCGGTCGCACTCCAGGACTCGAACTGCGAGGCGGCGGCAATACGGGACGCGATCATCATCCAAACGGATTCACGGTCTGGCTGGCCGGAGCAGGTCTGAAGAAGGGGCATGTTCACGGCGAAACAGATGAACTTGGCTACCATGCGCTGGGCGAAGGCCACTACGTCACGGATCTTCACGCGACCGTTCTGCACTTGTTGGGACTTGATAATCGTCGTCTCGAAATCCCTGGCCGCAAACGGCTGGAAATTGATCATGGCAAGGTGATTGACGATATCCTTGCCTGAGGTGAAATGCCAGATTGCGGACCGAGAGAACACGGAGATCGAGTATCCATGTTCATGTGTGATCTGATCAGGATTCACGCAACTCGCGTGTGCTTGCCATGCATAAATCTCACCCAGTTATCGCTGGCGTCCTGGATCTGCGACGAGAACAGATAGGTCTCGTGATCAGCCGCTTCGATGATGTCCTGATACTTGGCCATGCTGCCATCGCCCGAGAAACTTGGGCCCTCGGCATCCAGTATCAGGATGCGTCAGGTGGTATCAAGTGAGCCCTCATAAAGCCAACGGTGAGTCATGCAGGAGGCGACAAATGATCCGACGAATTTACCTCTGACGGGATCAAATCCGAGTGTCATCATGGAATGCATTGGATCACCGTCGGGGCTGGGACTTTCCATGGCTCCGAGAGGTTTTATGGACTGAGTGCCTTTCGTAATCATGTGTGCCTGGTCTGGCCCCCTAATGCATTCACTTTCAAAGCTCCAGTCGCCACGAACTGCAAAAGAAACTGATCTTCTGCTGTAGGAGTCGGGATCTGCATTGTTCGTCCTTTTAGTTGCTGCGGAAAACAAACATACGGTGAGTGACTCGCAGAATACGGAGGCATGATCCTCGCGATCACTGATTTTGACCAACCTTACGCCAGCAGTTCATCTCGCACTCGGCCGGTGCCGGCGATAGGGTGAGGTCGGCCTTGTTGGTCGGGGACGGTGGTGGCTTCGTCGTAGCCCAGCAGGTGATAGGCGGTGGCTTGCATGTCTTTTGGGGAAATCGGGACATCGGCGACATCGCCGCCGATGGAGTCTGTCGAGCCGACAACTCGGCCGCGTGCCATGCCTCCGCCGGCAAAGACCGACGAATAAGCTCGGGACCAGTGATGACGAGCACCACCGGTTGGCTTGGAATCGATTTGCGGTGTACGACCATGTTCGCTGGTACAAAGAACCAGCGTCTCGTCCAGCAAGCCTCGTTCATCCAGATCATTGATCAGCGCGGAATAGCTTTGATCAAAGACAGGCAGAAGATAATTTTTCAGACGAGGAAAATGGTTGGAATGAGTATCCCAGACGGACGCGCCGTGTGGTCCGAACGGATCCCAGAAAACAGAGACAAATCTGGCTCCTGCTTCCACCAGACGCCGCGCGGCGAGCATCGACTGACCAAACAATGTCATGCCGTAGCGATCACGCAGCGAGTTCGATTCCTTGCTGACATCGAGTGCCTGACGAATGCGATTGGAGCCGATAAGCGATAACGCCCGCTGCTGATGATCCGTATAGTTCCCAATCTCCAGGGCACGGTCCATCATGGGGCGATTTGCATCGAACTGCTGCAGCAGATGTACGCGAGCATCGAATCGAGATGTTGAAAGCTCGGGAGGAAGCTGGCATCCTTCGGACAATTGAAACAGAGATGATCTACGGATCCCGGCATGTGGGTCGAGTACATTCTCTGTCTGTCCGTCGGCATTAAGTTTCGGAACGACGACCGTTCCTGTTCCGTCAAAATCGGACCAGAACGGATCGAAGCTGTTTCCAAGGAACGCACCATAAGGACCGGCTTGAGTGGTCGAACTGCCCTTCGAACAGAATCGCCAGGGCAGACCGATATTTCTTGGCAGAGTCGGCGATCGTTCGCCCAGGCGGCGGCCATCCAGGTAGTCCACAATGGATCCCATAAACGGCCATTGCTGAGGATCACGCGGGCTGGTTTCCAATGGAATGCTGTAGGTCGGCATTCCGGTCATGACATAAGCACAGCAGTGAATGGGATACTCATGAGTCATCGAACGCACGACGGTCAGTTTGTCCGCCATGCTCGCGATCTGTGGCAACCCTTCACAGATCTGCAGACCCGGGACAACGGTATCGATGGCCTTCATCTCTCCCTGAATTTCAGAGGCAGCTTGTGGTTTGGGATCGAAGGTTTCGTGTTGTGGTGGAGATCCGAACAGGAAGACAAAAATGCAGGCTTTAGCTTTGCTGCCGGGAACTGTTGCGGCCGGTGAAATCGGCGATGCGGAAACCGGCATTCCGGCATTCAGCCCCAGTGCACCGATCCCTCCGATGTGAAGCAGATCACGACGCGTGATGCCATTGCAGAGCGTTTTCCGGCTGCCGGAAAGATTAAGCATCGGCGATCTCCAGGTCGTGTGTAAGTTGGATCTTATTCAGTCGATCGATCAATTGCTGGACGCGAACTCGCTGTGATTTAATCCCCCCTGAGCCTGCCTCAGGGGCCTGCGAGCTTTTGCACCACTGAATGAGATGATCACACTTGGTGGTGCAAAAGCCGTTAAACCCCCGCCACAGGGGCGGGGGCGATTAAATTAAAACTGGCGGACTCGTCCGACTGTCTGAGTCAAACGCCCTCCCGCGTATCTTGCTGATGGGGAGAACCACGTCTCCAGGCAAGCACGTAATCCTATGGCAAAAAGTGCACAGAATCCAGATTCATCAGGCCTCCCGCCTGATTCGGGTGAGTAAATCGGACTATCAGATCATGTCGACCTTCTGCCGGCATGAGATCAATCGTTCGTTCGTAAAACTGTTCCCATTGGCCGTTCACTTCGATTTCTGTTGACGCCAGCAACGGTCCGTCCGGTTGATCAAGCCGCACTTCGATGGATCCACCGGAACCTGCGGAGGCTATCTTCAGGGTTACACCATGAATCTGATCCAGTGACATGTTTGCGAATCGCAGGTAGTGACCATGATTGATGCCTCCGATGAACTTTCCGCCTCCGGCATTTCCGGAACCCAGAATTTGTGGCCCCTGGACTTCATCTGCAGTCTCGGCTTCGACAAGACGTTGACGTAGATAAAGAACGGCTGATGCATTGAGGGCCGGAATCATCCCTGCTCCTCGATCCGAATAGTTGGCCTCGAGTTTGTAGTGCCCGGGTTTCGCCGTTTCTTCTACTGAGACTGGAATCTCATTGTTGAACCCCGGGAAGACTCTGACAAGTCCTGTTGGTTCGAGACTGAAAATCCAGCCCACCATCTCCCGAATCTCATCAATTGTGTGATGCGAATGAGGAATCATCGGGACCTTGCCCCAAACTCCGGTCGAACCTTTGATGACTCGTTGAACAGAAGCTTCGAGTGCTCCTTCTTTACCTCGATACTTGTTCGCAATTTCCAGCAGCGGAGGACCAACTCGTTTCTGATCGACGGCGTGACAGTTAAAACAATCGCTGCCCTTCATGCGACGCATGCCCATCGGTCCCTGATCAGCGGTCTCGGCATTACCATTGGCGGAAGGCACAGGGCCCGGCGAGAAAACCGCGTTCACGGATACTCGGCCGGGCGATTCGGGATCGATCGGTTCCGCATGGCCCCGATTGATTTGTTCGTCGTCGTTTGTTCCATCCTCAACATCGGCCACAACCAGTTCGTAGCGAATTGGTTGTTGAGGATCGAAGAAGTCGCCAGGCAGAGGTTTTGTAAATCGAATTGTCGGACGTTCGTTACCGACAAGAACCGGGACTGCTGAGGACTGGCTGGCTCCCTGCGAATCCGTCACAACAAGTTCGACGTTGAAGACACCCGTGTCGTTGATTATGACTTTAGGATCTGCTTCATTCGAAAGAACCTTTGGAGTCGCTGATGGTTCGGCTGTGTTAATCAAACGCCACTCATACTTCAAATTGTCGCTGGCGTCTTTGTCAAAAGTCCCTTTGCTCGACAAGGAAACCTCCAGAGGTGCACGTCCGATATTGTTTTCGACGGAGGCGACTACAATCGGAGGCCGGTTGCCTCGAACATAGTCAATTCGGATCAGGCGAGCGTCCGCATTCACGCCCCAGGTTTCCCCGTATTCCATGACATAGAGTGATCCTTCGGGACCGAAAGTCATGTCAACCGGACGCACGAATTTGTGTTGCGGCATGAAAGGTTCGATTGACTTCACATCGCCCTGCTCATCCAGATGAACCAGTTTGATCCAGTGGCGAGTCCATTCGTAGATGAACAAACAACGGTCGCAACCTGCTGGAAACTTGACTGCTGATTTTAGTGATTCATCGAAGTGATAAACCGGCCCTGCACAGGCCGAGCGTCCTCCGGCGCCGAGCTCTGGAAACTGTTCGGAGGCACCGTACGGATAGTAGATCAGAGCCGAAACCGGCGGCGGCAGAATCTTTTCGCCGGTATTGTTGGGAGATTCATTTTTCGGGCCAGACAGGTCGTACAATGGTCCAGCCGTGTTGGTCGCAAAGTCATAGTCTGAGTACGGCAGGTTGTTGGCGATGAAATATGGCCAGCCAAAGTTTCCTGCCTGGCGTGCCTGATTGATTTCGTCGTAGCCTCGGGGTCCTCGTTCGTTTTCGCCATTCGCATCGGGGCCAACTTCGCCCCAGTAAACGAATCCGGATTCCGAATCGACCGTCATTCGCCACGGGTTGCGACATCCCATAGCGTAGATTTCCGGGCGGCCTTTGGAGCCCTCTTTGGGAAACAGATTGCCATCGGGAATCTCGTAGCCACCGTCCGCTGTTGGGCGGATTCGCAGGATTTTTCCGTTGTCGCTGTTTGTATTCGCGGATGATTTTTGAGCATCCCACGGAGCTCGATCCGGACGCTCGTCAATGGGTGCATAGCCCTGTGAGTCGCCGTGAGGATGGGTGTTATCGCCGGTCGCAATAAAAAGTTCGCCGCGAGGTCCGAAGTGGAGTGACCCGGCATGATGACAACACTCTTTACGCTGCTCCTCAAACTTCAGCAGGAGTTTCTCGGACTCCATGTCGAGCTTACCGTCACGCAGCGTGAAGCGGCTGATGTGCTGTCCAGAGAATGTTGGCGGTGAATATTGAAGATAGATCCATTGTGTCTGTGAAAAATTCGGATCCAGGGCCAGGCCCAGCAGACCGTTTTCCTGCTCCGTTGTGATCGTCAGTTCGCCAACGAGCGACACTAGATGCGTCACAGGATGCAGAGACTTCAGCTTTCCGTTTAGTTCAATGAAGTAGATCGTACCGTCCGGGGCAACGGCGAGCTCCATCGGTTGAATCAGCCCTGTGGCCAGAACCGTTGCTTCAAATCGACTTGGGTCAACTGCTGACTCATCAGCGATGGCGATTCGATTGCAGCACAGACTTCCAAGTATGGTCACAAACAGAGGTATGCAAATACCGGGAGTAAGGTTGCTGGATGCGGTCATGATGGTTTTGGGAGGGTTGGTTTTTGGTGAGATCCGGCGACTGTCTTCACTGCAGATTTGTCTGTGAGTGACTGAGTCCGGAGATTGGAGAGTCTCAGTTTAGAGCCAGCGTCTGTCAGATGCGAATGAATTGTTATCTGCGATCCTTACGAGGCAGGATTCGTTCATGGTTGGGCGTCGAGAGGGACAGGAAGGCACAAGGCGGCGGCTGAAGACCAGACATCGGCGAGCGGCTGGGCGTCAGCCCTCCGTGTCAAGCGGATGTATTCTTCGTGCCTTTCTGTCCTGTGATAATACCTGTGATGATATTTGTCATGCATTAGCGTGTTAATTGACCTCAACGGGATTGCACGGAGGGCTGACGCTCTGCCGCTCGCCGCAGCGTATCGATCCCTTAGGCGATGGGGACTTTTCCCCGGTGTTGCGTTACGATGCCAAAATGATCTTTTTTGTCGTCGATCGCCATTGTTCGAATCGAGAGTCAGCGGTGGAAACCAGAGTCATTCAGGTCAAGGTCAAGCCGAACTCACGAGTCAGTTCATTCGAACAGGCTGAGGACGGGACGTGGCTTGCCAGGCTCAAGTCGCCTCCTGTTGATGGCAAGGCGAATGAAGAGTTGATCGCATTGCTCGCAAAGTATTTTGAATGTCACAAAGCTGATGTGTCGATTAAGAGCGGAGCGTCAGGGCGAATGAAGCTCGTACGCATTGAGACGGAGTGACGATACGATCGACAGTCGAGAGATCTTCCTGCTGGCGCTTCTGGATTCTTTGTTCGGTCACTAGCATGCGTGGAGAAGTTCGTATCCACTTGGTTTGATCGGACCCGACCTCATGCGACATGTGATTTTGAGTTTTCTCTGTCTTGTCGCAGCGATTGCCTACATTCAGCGTGCGGCGTTGAGCGTACCGGCGCTGGAGGTAGCGAAAGATTTTGGGGTTCCTGAAGAGTCACGTGCAACCGTCATGGGCTGGGTGCAATCGGTCTGGTATCTGGGTTATGCATTGCTTCAGATGCCAAGTGGCTGGCTGGCTGACCGCTACGGCAGTCGCATAACTCTGGCCGGACTCTGTGTGTTGTGGTCTCTGCTTACATTTCTGACCGGATTGAGCTTTGGAATCGTGTCACTGGCCGTCATTTGGTTTCTGATGGGAGCCGCTCAGGCCGGAGCGTTCCCGTGTGCGGCGAAGGCCATTGGACAGACGTATCCGGAGTCTCAACGTGCTCGGGCTTCAGGAATTCTGGCCGGCGGAATGCTCATCGGTGGTGCCATTGCTCCGGTCATCGCCGCGAACATTCTGGTAAATCTGAATCCGTTGGCGACATCGCTGCACGTATACCGTTGGCAGTTGTTGCTTTGGCTGTTTGCTGTTCCGGGAATCATCTGGGCGATCGTCTTTTTGATGTCTATCAAGGGGCAGGTGTTGCCTCTGGTTCGTCGCGAGAGTTCCGAAGCGACTGAAGGAAGCGGCGAAATCTGGGGACGACTTTTGACCAGTCCATCGCTGGCTCTGTTGTGTGCTCAACAGTTTTTTCGAGCCGCTGCGATGGTTTTTTTTCTGACCTGGTTCCCGACGTTCCTGCAGGAGACTCGCGGAGTGTCGTTGAAGGAGTCCGGACTCCTGACAACGTACGCTGGCATTGGCGGTGTTGTGGGTAGTCTGCTGGGTGGAGTTATCTCAGACTGGTTGTTTTTGAAGACAGGAAACAAGCGACTCAGTCGTCAGGGAATTGCGGTCGTCGGTATGGCGAGTTGTGCGGTTTTGATCACGGTGTCGGCTTTCGTCGCCGATGTGAATGTCAGTATCGCCATCGTTGCTCTCGGTGTTTTCTGTGCGGCATTTGGCGGAGTCAGTGGATACACCGTCGCGATTGAGTTTGGTGGCAAGCGGGCGGGAACCGTCTTTAGTGCGATGAATATGTGCGGAAACATCGGGGCCACGCTCTTCCCGATCACGGCAGGCTGGCTGGTTGATATGACCGGCAATTGGAACCAGATCCTTTATTTCTTTGCAATCATTATGGCGATTGACGCAGTGTGCTGGTCAGTCCTTAATCCCAAACGACCTCTCTTTGAATAAGCTAAAGTCATGACGTTTTCGAGTCAGAAATCTGTGACCCGAGTTGCGACTCCTCAAGCTCAGGTTCGAGCGGCCATTGTTCGCTGCGACATTACTCCGCCGGTTGGAATCTACCATCGAATGTGGGGCGCAGCGTTGCATGATAAGGCGACGGGAATTCATCGTCCGCTCACCGCAACGTTGCTGTGGCTGGCATCGGCAGATGAATCAAGTGCGGATGATCAGATTCTGATTTCCCTGGATCATTGCATTCTGGATACTCCAGAATTGGTAAGTATCCGAGATGCTGTTTCCGCAGTGACGACAGTGGCTGCGGAGCGAATTCATGTGATGGTGACACACACGCATGGTTCCGGCTGGATGTCTCGCAAACGAAGTGAGTTTCCCGGCGGCGACCTGATCGGTCCTTATCTCGATAGCTTGTGTGACAAGCTTGCGAGACTTGCAGCGGAAGCTCAGCCGAAGTTACAGCCAGCCACGATTGTCTACGGGACAGGCCGATGTTCGCTGGCGGCTCATCGCGACTTCTTTGATTCGGAACGAGGGCATGCGGTCTGCGGATTTAATCCGGTGGGATCCGCCGACGACACCGTTATCGTGGGACGAATTGCAACACCAGGCGGTCAGATGATCGGGACGCTCGTCAACTATGCCTGCCATCCCACGACTTTGGCGTGGGACAACACGCTGCTCAGTCCGGATTGGATCGGAGCCATGCGAGAGACCATTGAGCAACAAGTCGGAGGGCTCTGTTTCTTTCTGCAGGGAGCTTCTGGCGATCTGGGGCCTCGTGAAGGCTTTGTTGGTGATACAGCCGTCGCTGATCGCAATGGCCGCATTCTTGGATACTCAGTGCTCGCCGCGCTGGAGCAACTTGCTCCGGCAGGCACCGAGTATGTTTACTCGGGACCGACGCTGTCCGGAACGTGGATTGGAACATGGAAGCATCTGCCCTGCTCTGATGACCAAAAACAGAGCCAACATGAGTGGAATTGGCTGACGATCGTTGCAGAGCTACCGTATCGACATGATCTTCCCACCATTGCTGAGACCACTGCCAAACGTGACTATTGGTTTGCGGAGGAAGAAGGGGCACGAGCTGCCGGCTATGTGGAGCGAATCCGTGAATGTCGTGCCAACGGTGAGCAGATGACTCGTCAATTGGCGCGATTGAATGCACTTGCGCCGGGGAAATCATGTCCACTGCCAGTCACTCTGGCGTTTGTTGGCGATGCCCTCTGGGTACTTGTTCCTGGAGAACTCTATCAGGTGTTTCAGCTTGTGCTGCGACAACGATTTGCCCCAAAGCCCGTGCTGGTGGCAACACTCACTGGGGACTGGCAGCCTGGTTATATTCCGCCTGCGGCTTCGTTTGGATACGGAATTTATCAGGAAGTGATTGCCGCGACGTCCGCCGGTAGTCTTGAACTGTTGATTGAAGACGTTTCGCGCGCGATCACCAGTCGTATGTCTGCTGCTTCCTGAAACCGGTCAGGTGAATCGTGCCGTCGTCATGCAGTTCAAGTAGAGAAGCTCCGCTGTTTTCGAGCCCGCTTCCTTCAACTATGGCGACCAGCGTGCAGTAATGAATGCCATCAATGTCTTTCAGGTCATTCTGATGACTGTGCCCCTGAAAGACGGCCAGCACGTGGCCTGAATTCTTCAATACGTCTCGGACATCGACACAGTTTTTGACACCATGATCGGTCGTTACGTCGAGTCGTTGATGAACGAACACGATCGTCGGGAGATTTGTGGACTGCAGATCTTCACGCAGCCATTCCAATTCTGCTGGTGGAATGTTGGCGTCGTTCCATTTTGAATTCTTTCGACCGTAGGGAACACCGTCGTTGCGAAAGCATGCGTCGAGCACGATGAAGTGAAAACCGGCTCGATCAAAAGAGTAATACGATTCTTTTTGTCCGACCTCCTGCAGGAACTCTGCTTTCGTCAATGTCTCGACGCAATGATTGCCCAGAACATAATGTCGATCAGATCACCCATTTCCACGACGAAGTCGAGCCTGGATTTCTGAAACTCTTCGGCCGCAGAATGCAGCTTTGCAATCGTCTCACGATAGAAGCGGCTGCCGGCCGCTGGCTTGTCGGCGTGATGCAAATCTGTGATGAGTCCGATTCGCAGTGATACTGAGGGAGATGCATTCGCCGCAGGGATTGATTTCTGTAAACCTAATCCGGCGGCGG
>CAMAXD010000096.1 GCA_945861975.1 Candidatus Kuenenia stuttgartensis
GACGGGAAGGGCTATCCGCTCGGCTTGCTGGGCGATGATATTCCTCTCGAAGGCCGAATCGTTGCCGTCGCTGACGTGTTTGATGCATTGTCCAGCAAACGTCCTTACAAGGATCCATTCCCTCGAGAGAAGTGTTTTGACATCCTTCGGGAAGGCCGCGGCACGCAGTTTGACCCGGCTGTCATCGATGCGTTCTTTGACTGTTCAGAAGAAATCGTTGAGATTCAACTATTGCTGATGGACGAAGAAGATCGCATTCCGAAGGGCGAATGGGAAAATTTCGCTCAGTCGGTAGCGAAAGACTGATTGCATTCCTGCTTTCGGGGAGCAGAATCGTTTCCTGCACGGCCATCCGTTGCTTTTTGGGAGACCCTTGAGCGACAATGAGGGGCCCGCCACACGGTGCGCCAATCATTTGACCAGGCCACGCAGGAACCTGAAATGTCTCTCCGTTCAAATTTGACCTTGCTGTGCTTCTGTCTGTTCGTTGCCAATGTCGCTGGCAAGTACGTTTTTGCTGGACAGTCGCAGCCAGATGAACAGGACGCAGCCCCATCAGGCAACAAGGGTGAGACAAAGTCACCAGCCTTGGATCATGACGTTTTTTTTCGCGACAAAGTGCTGCCTCTGCTCGAATCGCGGTGCTTTGAGTGCCATGGTGACGATGGGGAAGTAGAGGGTGAACTCCGTTTAACGTCGCGAAAGTCAATGTTGACCGGGGGCGAAAGCGGCCCGGTCATTGTGCCAGCCGATCCAGAGCAGAGCCTGCTGATTCAGGCCGTCCGCTACGAATCATTTCAGATGCCTCCGCGTAACAAGATGCCGGACGCAGAGATCGAAATTCTGGTGCAATGGATCAAAGACGGGGCAGTCTGGCCGGCAGATATGGAAAAATCCATAACTCCCATTGGAAAGTCAGAGTTCCCTTTGCAGGAACGGGTTGCTTCTCACTGGGCCTGGAAAAAAATTGTGCGACCAGAAGTGCCGAAGGTTAAGAACACGGAATGGCCAGGCGGAGAAATCGATCAATTTCTGTTGGCAAAACTGGAACATGCCGATCTCTCACCCGCTCCCGAAGCTGACCGCAGAACTATTCTGCGTCGCCTCAGCTTTGACATTGTGGGGCTTCCTCCGACGATTGAACAGCAGGATCGATTTCTGAATGATCCTGCCGAAACATCCGTAGCGATGGAGAAGATTGTTGATGAACTCCTGGCGTCTCCGCATTTCGGTGAGCGATGGGCTCGTCATTGGTTAGATCTGATGCGTTATGCAGAAACGCTGGGCCATGAATTCGACTTTCCGCTGCCGTATGCCTGGCAATACAGAGATTACGTGATTCGCGCTTTAAATGCGGATGTCCCGTACGATCAGTTTGTGCGCGAGCATATCGCGGGCGACCTTATGGAGAATCCTCGTCGACATCCGGAGCTGGGATTCAACGAGTCAATCATTGCCACTGGATTTTGGTATCTCTGCGAAGACAAACACGCGCCTGTGGACGTCAAGGCCGAAGAAGCTTCGCGAATTGATAATCAGATTGACGTCTTTGGAAAATCATTCCTCGGCCTGACGATTGCCTGTGCTCGATGTCATGACCACAAATTTGACGCGATAACCGCTGCCGACTACTACGCTCTCTCAGGATTTTTGCAGAGTTCGCGGCGGCGCGTTGAGTGGCTTGATTCTCACAACGAGACCGCACAGCTCACCGGGTTACTCAACACCTGTCGAGACAACGTTGCGAAGAAAATTCAGAACGGGCTTAATGACCTCACGAGTCAGCAGCTTGAACTTATGCTGACGGATGCGATGAAGCCCGCCGTAGCAGGAGAAAACGCCGATCAGCGAATTGCGACGTTGAGAGCGATTCTTCAGGACCCTCGCTCGAAAGAGCTGAACCATCCCTTGTCACTGCTGGCTGCCTTCGCTCAGTCGCCAAATGAACAGGCTCCGGAAAATCGAATTCAACAATGGATCAAAAGGCGCAATGACGTCGTTGCAAACTTGAGTCCCGCCAGGAAGACAACTCCAGAAGGCTGGATTGAAACCTCTGCAGGATCGCCGACAGTCGTTGCGGCAAACCTGCGTGAGGGCCTGCCTTCCGGATGGCGTGTGTTCGGGGCGGCCTTTGCTCATCTTGCACCCGATCTTTCAGGCGTTGCATCGGATCCGCCCCTCGAGGACTTAAAAGACGGACATCAACTGGCGTTGTCGATCGTACGAGCAGACAGCAACAGTTTTGCGGCTGATTCGTCAACGTCGGTCAGTTCCGGAGTTCTGTCCCCCAAACTCAGAGGTCAACTGCACTCACCGGAATTTGTGCTCACTCATCCGGAGATTCAGATTCTTGCCGCCGGCCGAAACTCACGAGTCCGGCTCTGTATTGACGGCTATGTGATGAACGAATTCACGGAGCTGTTGTTCGGTGGCTGTCGTCAGCCAATCGACACCGATGGCCAGTTTCGCTGGATTCGAATCGCAGGCGACGTCAAACGGTACATCGGACATCGATGCCACCTTGAATTTCTGGACGAGGGAGATGGCTGGGTTGCTGTGCGTGAAGTTCGTCTGATGGGTAATCCTGACGAAGCTCCTCCCACTCCGCAGGAAATCTGCAGCACGAACATCAACCTCCCGCTCGTGGCTGAAAACAACATCAGCCAGATCCTGCACAACATGGTGGAAGTGCTTCAGAACGATTCGGAATGGATCTCCGTGGCAACAACAGCAAAACTTTTCTCACCTGAAAACAACGCAGGATTCGAAAGCGTCACCAAGCAATGGCAATCCCTGCAGGAACGTCCTCAACCCGGTGATCCCGTGCTTGTGATGTGTGACGGAACCGGCGAAGACGAGTACTTGTTTATTCGAGGTAACCATAATAACCGAGGCCCCACGGTTGGCAGACATCTTCTCACAGCGCTCGATGCAGCTCAGCCTCTTGTTGATGCCTCTGGAAGTGGTCGAAGAGAGCTGGTCGACCGACTACTCTCCGACGACAATCCATTTCCCTCGAGAGTGATGGTGAACCGAATCTGGCAACATCTGTACGGGCGAGGCATTGTGGCCAGCTCAGACAATTTCGGAGTGCTTGGCGAGGCACCTACACACCCGGAATTGCTTGACTATCTGGCTGATGAATTTCGGAAAGATGGCTGGTCACTGAAACGCACGATTCGACGCCTCGTTCTCATGCGTGCGTATCGCATGAGTAGTCAGCGGAATGAGTCGGCCGAACTAAAGGATCCGTCAAATCTTTTGCTGCACCGATATTCGGTGCGACGTTTGGAAGCTGAAGTCCTGCGAGACGCCATGCTGAGCGTTTCAGGACGGCTGGACAAGACCCTGTTTGGCCCCTCAATCCCCGTTTATTTGAATAGCTTTATGCAGGGACGAGGACGACCGGGACAATCGGGACCACTGGATGGTGCCGGACGACGAAGCATCTATCAGGGTGTCAATCGGAACTTCCTGAACCCATTCATGCTGACGTTTGATACTCCGCAACCGGCAACGGCAGTGGGGCGACGCACCGCGTCGAATGTCCCTGCTCAGGCACTGATGCTGATGAACAACGAGTTTGTTCATCAACAATCATCCGTTTGGGCAGCCCGACTTTTGAAAGAGGTCCCTGCAGGAGGCGACGACATTTTAAGAACTGCTTTCCGTCACGCAATTAGTCGTAACCCCACCGAGGAGGAGCTGAGCTCTTTTCGGGAGTTTTCACGGCTCGTCGCGGCAGACCGCAAGCTGCCTGAAGAACACGCATTGCAGAATGCTGAAGTTCTGGCAGAAGTCTGCCATGTGCTGCTGAATCAGAAAGAGTTTTTGTTTCTCAATTAGCCGGACAGCGCCATGATCAGGCACGGCCACCGTGCGTTAGCAGGCGGTTGATGCAGAAAACACAGAAATAGCCGGACACTAAGGCATTCCAGCTGACAACTCAAAACGCGATGTTTTTTTAACATGGCGATGTCCAGTTTCGCCTTCCTCACTGCAAGAGTGACGTAACCTTTCATTTCAGAAGTTGCACCGTTTGACGGCCGCAGCCGAGCATTCATGGAATCCAGGATGTCGTCAGACCGAATTCATGATCAACAGACGAATGTGGAATCAACGGAACCGGCAAACGTCGTGGCGTGGGCCGGAATTCTCTTCGGAATTGTTGCCGCAATTCTTTACGGCGTGTTATTTTTCATGCTGCACGAACTGCCTTCGTCCCGGCAGGAACTCGCAGAGATAACAGCCAACGCCCCAGCTCTGACGAGGCTTCTCGTGGTTGGCGGCAGTGCCGGCCTTCTCAACATTGTTTCGCTTATTCTCTGCCTGACGGGATACGTAATTCAAGGGCGGTCACGATTCGAAGCAATTGCCGGAACCGCTGTTTCAGGATTGATGCTACTTGCAGTATTCTCCGTGATTATCATCAGTCTCTTGCTTACAGCCTGAATAAACTCCTCGGAGTTGACAATGCCCAGCTTTGATCGTCACCTGATAAAACCCGGCCAGAAGGTTGTCCTGCGCAAGACGGAAACTGACGGGAGAGCATTTGAGAACGACCGTGATCGGTGCGAGAAAACGCTGGTCGAGTTCCGAGACAGAATTGTTTCCCTTGGCGAAAAACTTTACGCGGAAGAACGACAAAAACTTTTGGTTATTTTTCAGGCCATTGATGGCGGCGGGAAGGATGGCACGATCCGGTCCGTCACTCAGGGGACGAATCCCCAATGGGTCGAAGTGACCTGCTTCAAAAAGCCGAGTGAAGAAGAACTGGCACATGACTACCTTTGGCGAATTCACAAAGCTGTGCCACCGGCAGGAAAAATCGGGATCTTCAACCGCTCACATTACGAAGACGTGCTCGTAGTTCGAGTTCACAAAATCGTCAAAGAAAGTGTGTGGATGCCTCGATACGGCCAAATCAATGCCTTCGAGGAAATGCTGGCTAGCTCAGGGACTCGTATCATCAAGTTCTTCCTCCACATTTCGAAGGATGAACAAAAACAACGATTTCAGGAGAGAATTGAGACTCCCGAAAAGCGATGGAAGTTCGATCCGGCGGATCTCGAGAAACGCAAATTCTGGGATGACTACGAAAAGGCGTTCGAAGACATGCTGGAGAAATGCTCCACCTCGCATGCACCGTGGTATGTTGTCCCGGCGGATCAGAACTGGTACCGCGATTTTGCAGTTGCCGGCATCATTGCCGAAACGCTGGCTGACATGGTTCCGAAATTTCCGGATCCGCCAGACGTCACTGGTGTCGTGATTGAGTAGCCTTGCTTATGGAAACGATACGAGCAACACAGGCCGGCGAATCACTCAGGCCCCCTCAGTTCGCTCGCGGCATTTCTGACCCCACTGATTGCAGTCGCAAAATCAGTTGAACCAAGCCAAAAACAGGAAGAAGTTTCCGTTAAAGGCCTCCATGATTCTTCGCCAGGCATCCGGATCAGTTCGTTCCCCTTTCTCAAGGAAAGGCTGCAGGCCAGTGCCCTGAAGCCACAGGATCAGATCGAGGCGAGCTGGCTCCAGGAAGATTTTCCGAACGTTGATTCCCAGCTCGGGATGCTCCGGGAAACTACCATCGAAGAACATCGCTCCCCCGTCAATTCCGCGCCAGAATGGCAGCAATTTCTTTCCCTGCAGGATTGCGTCTGCTTCATCCAGAAATGCCTGCCAGCCCACAAGGTTTTGTTGCGACACACGCAACTCACCGATCGCAGCCGACTGGCGAGGATTAGGCAGCCATTCTCGATCGTTGTCGGTTTCCGCGTTGATCAGTTTCCACGACTCGCGACTTAGACGGATGACCGACTCCAGATGGCCGAGTGCCGCCTTCATTCGCTCGGGCTCAATACACTCATAGTTGATGGTATGAATCAGAGCGATCACATCAAGAATGTTTTGGGAATTGAAGCCGTTAAACGGTCCGGCTCCCTCTGTCTGCAGAAAATCGTAAGGCGACTGAACGTTCGGATAAAACAAATGAGCTGTCCGCTCAAACTGATCACTCCAGTCGTACGCCAGCATAATCTCGCCCAACGCAGACATCACATGGCAATAACCTCTGAGCCATAAAACATCTCCGTCATCGAAAGCAACGACCAACTGATTCACTGTGGCCGCTGCTTCTTCAGGACGACCACCGCCGTTAAGAGCATTGAGAATATTCCAGATCGATTCTTCGTCTGTGCCAACACCATCACCGTCAAGGTCGAGCCGAATCTGACCGATTTTCAGAGGCAACTTGACACCGGACGTTTTCACCCCGGCAAGAGTCTGCTCGGCTTTGCTTAATCCCGAAATAAATTCCTGAATCGTTGAGCGCGCTGACTCATATGAAATCTGTTCCGGCTTATCGTTCTCCGGTATCGGCAATCGCATGAAGGGAATCGCACGTCTGCGATTTCCGAGCAAGCCATATCGATATTGGCTTTGCCCTAACGCCTCGACCGACTGAAAAAACTGAGTCACTCCCAGACCAAACCGAGATAACCCGTCATCAGGATCAGCATCCACGGCAGCCTGCATGGCGGCTGCGCCTTCCGCTAGACGCCCCTCCACCAGGAATTCTTCGATATCCGGAGGAGCTGCAGAAATCGGCCGGGATACTCCGCACAAACTCAGCAACAAACAGAGGAACAGGTTGCGATGAAACATCATAACCTCCGATAAAAAACGTGCGTCAGTGCCCACTCCAGCAGTCTACCAGATCTGCCACCAGGGCTTCTTTCTTTCAGGCTGAGAGAGAGGTCGCGGCGGGACATTCCCGGATTGAAGGACAATATTCTCGGGCAGTAATACACAGCTTAGCTCCCCATCAATTCCTCCGGTTGTGTCCGTTGCAATCAACCCGTTCCTGAACAAGACCTCGGGAACAGGAACATGCCCCATCACTATGGTTACGGGAGAATCCATCGGTGGCCCGGCATTGATATAGTCTTTGGAATACAACCAGGGAGGATGACTCAGACTGAAATCTCGCTGGCGAAGAATCTGAACCTGCGTCTCAAAGGGCATGTTTCTGTCGAGACCCGCATGAACAAACAGGTAGTCTCTGTGCTCAATACTCCACGGCAAGTCAGACAGCAGTCGCCGATGCTCGTCCGGAAGAGCCTTTCGGAGCGCATTAACATCACCATGCGGCACCCCATAGGACTCGAAAGTCGTGTGGGAATCATAGTGGTTGGTCCAGCGCTTTTCGAAATCCACGTAGTCGGGTTTTTCGAAGAGTCCCAGAGTCCCAGCCATCGCCAGTTCATGATTTCCACATAGCCACGTGACGAACTCATGGTTCTTTGAAAGATCGCAATACAACTCAACGGTACCTGCCGGATCCGGGCCTCGATCCACAAGATCACCGATGAAAACAATCCAGCGTCGATGAATATCAGGCAACCGCGACAACTGTCCAATAATTTGCCTAAGCTTATCCGTCTGACCATGGACATCGCCAATCACCGCAACGGGTCCGTCTATACGTTGGGGAACAGAAGGCATGAGATTCTTATCTGACTAAGTGTGAGACCGCGTCCCGCGACCTGATTTCGAAATATGCCAACAGCCGTTCAAACCGATGAAACAGAGAGACTCTGCCGTTCGATGTTGATCAAGCCATGGTCCTCTCTTTGAAGAGCTTTCTGGACGGAATGCTAATCGACTCCTAATCAAATTTCAGCCGTCTGCCTTAAGTTGTCCCGGCCAGACCAGATCCTGCCACAATTGAGATCTGCCCACGACGCAAGGTAACGTGGGGAGTTTGGCGACCCAAAATTTTATGCACGTTCAGCGAATCAGCTTCTCAGAAGCATCATTACGCTGGCTCCAGTCCATGAGCCATTTTTGAGGGATCCCAATATCTGAAATCCAGATGACTCCCGTATACTGACTCACTGAATCCCGCAGAAAGCCGGTCTTCAAAGCCACAAACGTCACTGTCCAATCAGCTTTTACACAGCGCCCAAGGACCACCCCGGAGTCGCAGTCGAAACCAGTTGGAATATCAACGGCCAATACCATCGCACCAGATGCATTAATCGCATCAGCTACCTCTGCAAAGGGCGATTTGAGTTGCCCCCTGGTTCCGGTGCCAAGCATTGCATCGACGATTAAATCCTGATCAGACAACTGTGTGATGAACTGCACCATGTTTTCCAAAGAGGGCTCATTCACAGCGATACCGCATCGGTTCAGAAAACTGAGGTTTTGGGCCGCATCCTTCGACAGACTCTTTCCGTTCCGAATCAAATGCACCGTTGCTTCGATCCCGCGAGCTGCCAGAAGGCGAGCGACTGCCAGGCCATCACCACCATTATTCCCGGGACCTGCAAGGATCAAAATCGACCGCCAGATGCCAGATTGCTGAATTCGGTCACAGACACCCCTCGCGGCATTCTCCATCAGCAACAAGGAAGGAATCCCCAATTCCGCAACAGCGTCCTGATCCACACGGCGAATCTCAGCACTGGAAAAAGCTCGCAACATAATTCTGACCTCTTGCGATTACGATTCGTAACGCGAGAAACGCAGGTACAGTGAAGACAAACGCCACGGGAAACTCATATTGTATCATGGCAGGTCTGGCGGCGAATTCAGACCGGAAGCCTATCTGGATTTGATCTGTAACCTGATTCTGAGAAGATACCGGGAGTGTCTTCGGCACATACGCAGGAACGGATTCGTGATTTCTTATCGAGCCCTCAAGAAGCTGATCGGCGAAAGCAGCCTGGAAAGAAAGTGTCGCTTTCTTTTCGGGTTCGCGCTGCTGTTCCTTATTACAGCGAGCTTCTGGCTTTACGCGTCTCGTACGCGCCGACTCATTGAGTATCAACAACTGCTCCGTGCACAAGACATGGTACCACAGGTACTACCTCTGGTTCACTATCCGAAACTTATTACGGCAGCGGTAAGCCCTGAAGAACCTGCATCTCTGAAGTCGCAGGACGAAGTTCGAGAAAAGGGCCATCCGGCCGAGAAAATCGAGACATCGCCCATAGACTCTAATCACAGGAGTTCCGTGGGCGACTCATCGCTTCCAACAAACGTTGTGCTGTTCAACAGAACCCTGAACGAACTCGCCGGCAATTCAGACAAAACTCTTTGGGGACTCACGTCTGCAACGGATGAGTTCCCCGACAACGACGACGGATTTGAAGCGCGCCGAAGATTCCTGGACCAGGAGTCTCCAGAAGATGAGTATTACATTTTTAAGGCCGCGGAGGCGGATCGCCCGCGAGAGCTCGTCTATTTTGCCGCAATAAGAAATGCAAAATCCTGCCAGGCGTGCCATATCATGGACGGAAACAAGGCGCTGACAAGTCCAATTGCTCGACAAGAGGCTAAGACTCCAGTGCCGCACGACAAGCCTGTTAAGCCGGCAGAAACCATCGAATCATCAAAAGAGCAGGGCACACGAGAATCCAAACTACCTCTTCTCAGCATCGCAAGAATTCAAATCTCCCTGGAGGCCGTTGATGCGCAACTGAGTCGTAACAGGGCCATTCTTCTTGCGACGGGTATCGTAACCTCTTTTCTTGCGATGTTGGCCGCTTATGCCATCGTGCGTTACATCATTGTTAAACCGGTACAACACCTCAAAGACGTCAGCGACGAGATCGCTCGCGGAAATTTGAATCTGCGCGCGGACATCAGTACCGGTGACGAATTTGAAGAACTCAGCCATGCGTTCAATCGCATGCTCAGGCACATGATGACAGTCAATGATGAACTCAGATCATTAAACGACAGTCTGGATGGAAAAATTGATCAGCTCGCTCAGGCGAATATGGAACTCTTCAACAACAACAAACTGAAAGATGATTTCCTCGCGACCATCAGTCACGAATTGCGAACACCTCTGAACAGCATTCTCGGCTTCAGTGATATACTCCAAAGCGCCGTGAACCTTGACGAACGTCAAAAGCGGTACGTTCACAACATCCAGACATCGGGCCAGTCTCTGATGGTGCAGATCAATGATCTGCTTGATCTTGCCAAGATTGAAAGCGGCAAGATGGATCTTCATCGAACCGAAGTTCAAATTGCAGACCTGCTGGAACTTCAACTGCAGCAGATCATGCCGCTCGCAGACCGCAAAAATATCGACCTCCGAATCGAGCCTCCACCGCAACCACTACCACTTCTGCAACAGGATCGAAGCAAGATCAACCAAATCCTGACGAATCTTCTCTCCAATGCGATTAAGTTTACGCCGGAGGGTGGACGAGTCCGTATCGCTTCGCGTCTGTCAGAATCTGATTTAGTTGAGTTCAGTGTTGAAGACACCGGAATCGGTATCCCTCTTCAGGAGCAGGAACATATATTCGAGAAGTTTCGCCAGGGGTCGACGGGTTCCGGCTCAAGAGATCATGTGAAGCGAGAATATGAGGGAACCGGACTTGGACTCTCCATCGTGCGTGAACTTGCTCGCCTTCTTGGTGGAGATGTCTCCCTCCGAAGTGAGTTCGGTAAAGGCAGTCTATTCATCGTCAGACTGCCCACTATCGCGCCGGACAAGAAGAAGATGGAGACAGTTGAAACTGCGATCGAAACCCGAACATCACCTGCGATGCCATTAATCACCACTGTAGACCTGATGGATTCCACCGGGCTCGACATCAGAGTCACTACCACAGAGCGGATTCCTTTGGACGTCCAATCAATCTGAAACGCGGGCGGACGTTCCCGAAAAACTCATCTCGCGATTTCGCAGGAAATGCGGACGTCGAATGCGATGACTGATCCGATTAAGAATCCGGCGAGCCTGATCAGTTGGATGTCGGGAGATATCTGCAGAAAAGCCCACAACGTCGCCAATTCCAAAGATACCGCTGCACCACGTCTCCAGAGACGATGCACACCAGAGACGTCCAAGTTCATCGGGCTCAACTCCAACGTCTGCTAAACCAAGGTGCTCAGTGAACCCAACCGACCTTCGAAAATCGAGCACCTCAGCAGAGCGACCTGATCGAGATTGTGCCCGGACGTACTCATCTCCGTTTCCGTCATCGATGATTCGTACGCCCGCCGCAATTGCCAACTCCTGCATCGCACAATCTGCACGGCCATCGGTTATCAACCGAGACTCTACCCCAATTAGACTTAACAGTGCGGAAAAGCCCGCACCCAACTGATCTCCGCCGAGAATTGTCACCGCGTCGGGAAACATCGCGCCCGACAAGAGGGATTCTGGCCGGGAGGATGGCATTAATCCCAATGGACGATGCGTAGCGGTCCGTCTTGTGCCACACCCCACGACAACATTGTCCGCGCTGAATACAGTCCTGGAGCAATCCATCCCACTAGTGATCATCACATTATTGCGGCTCAAAATCCGGGCCTCACCGACACGCACGTCGACCCCTAACCGCTCCAGGACCGCCATGTAATCCATGATCTCGGAAGTGAGGGCATTTGTCAGCAGTCGCTTCACCAGACCAGGTGAGCATCGGCGCACCGAACTGGGCAGCCGCGATCCAGCGCCATCATTCAGTAATTGCTCGATCAGACGCCGTAAAGCAATGCTAATCATCCATTCAGAGTGTCGCTGCTCTGGAAGGATCGCAAGCACACGCTTGCCCAAAGATCCCGCCATACACAAAAGTTCCAGCGCCGCTTCGTCATTGCCAATCACAACGATGTCATATCTCATGACAAAATCCCCCAAAGACGCGCGTCCATTTGTGCTGGCAGAACAAGATGTCAGCACATTCGCCAACTGGCGCAGTAGAGTCTAATGAACGCATAGTCTGGGTGATCTGGTCGGCACTTTAGGGATCAGTAGATAAACTCTGCTCAGGCAAAATAGCTAAACAAGGAGAGACCAGCCCGAATTTACCGATCGCATCGATTCTCCCAACATGATCGAAGTCGATCGATTTCTGCAGAGAGCACCGGAATCCCCACCGCGATGATCTCTACAAAACGCCTAACCCGTGAAACCATATCTCCGATTCGTCTCGATTCGAGCCGTTATGAGGGTCTACCAGCAAGTCCCTTAAACGTTTCTGCGATCAAGCGACGCGTTCTGACACTAGCGCCGAGGATGCGGTCGCATGTTGGTTCCAACATTGTCCCTTCTCTTCTTCCAAACATTGACGCACAGCCATGACTACGGACTTCTCGAAATTCAAGCGTATTCCCTCTTTGCCAACGGTCGCGATTGAAGCATTGAAATTATTTCACGACACGAATAGTTCCAATGAACAATTGGTCTCTGTGATCAGGAAGGATCCCGCGATGGTAGGGAAACTCCTGAAGGTTGCGAACTCTTCAAAATACGGGACAAGAGGTGAAGTGACCGATCTTGGTCGAGCCGTGATGTTGGTGGGGCGATCCGCAGCGGCGCCACTAGTATTGAGTTTCTCGCTCGCCAAACAGTCCATGGAGAAATCTGCCCATTTTGAGCACTACCGCCGCTTCTGGCTGCGATCGTTTGTACAGGCAACAGCGGCCGAACTGCTTGCATCTCAGTATGGGTCACCCGCCTTCCGCGGCGAATGTTACACGACCAGCATTCTGGCGGGCCTTGGCAAACTGGCCTTGCTAAAGGCGGAGCCGGTGAAGTACCTCGAATGTTTGCGACGGGCTAAAACCGACGGTATTCCGCTCCCACGTGTTGAACAGGAAACTTTCGGATTCAATCATTTCAAATTGTCTTCAATCCTGCTTCAGCAGATGGGCCTTCCTGAGCGCTGTCGCGCCGCAATTCGTGGAATCAACGACCCAAATATGGCAGCGTTAAAAGCTGGCGGTGAAAAACATCCTTTGCTTGAAATTACGCGTCTGGCAGATGCTGTCGCCAGCCTGCTTTGCGATGAGACCCCCGCGATCTCATTGATTCATCTTGAAGAATCATTGGCCAGTTTCATGTTGCCAAAACAATTGTCTGTTGAAGAAGTTATCAGAGGCGTACAAGAACAGATCGATGCGACCGCTCAATCCTTCGATATAAGTCCGGATCAGTTACCATCGACGGCCGACTTGCTTCAGGACGCCCTGGAAGAAATGTCCAGACTGGCCGATCTGGCGAGCCAGGAGAACAGTTCCCAATTAATCCCAATCGAATTGCTGGAAGAAAATGGTCGGTTAAAGCGTCGAGTGGCAGACCTGCTGCATGTATCGCGAGTTGATGCTCTGACAGGGATCTGCAACCGGGCCTATCTGCTTCAGGAACTTTCGGAGCGAGCAGCGCTGCATCGAGTCCGTGGCTGGCCCCTTGGCATGGCAGTGATCGATATCGATCACTTCAAGAAGATCAATGACACGTATGGTCACCAAGCCGGCGATCAGGCATTGAAGATTGTGGCCGAAACGCTGCGAGACACGATCCGCGATTCTGACATTGTGGGCCGTTACGGTGGAGAAGAATTTGTGGTGCTGCTTGAAAACTCCAATTCCGTCGGTCTAGCCGTAATCGGAGAACGATTAAGGAGCAATATTCAGCAGTCTGTCTGCGTATTTGAGGGAAAAACGATTCCTCTCACTGCCAGTATTGGCCTGGCCGAAGGCAAAGTCATTGGCCCTGAGAAGGAATTTGGAGAAAAATTATTCGCCGCAGCAGACGCAGCAATGTATCGGGCGAAACACTCCGGCCGAAATTGTTTCGTTGTCGACTCACTCGTGCAGGAAGGTGATTGCCTGAGAACATGCGAACACAGCCGATCCAAGCCAGAACTGGTTGTGGCATAAGTGAATGCGCCGTGACCAGGGCTCTTTGATCCTTTCTGCAGGATCATTTTCCCCGTCGAGAAGATGGGGATTTTTCATTCGTCCGGCATCTGAATTCGGCGACCGCGGCATCACGTTGCAACATGAACTCGCAAACCGACATCCTTCGCGGGCCTAAGGGGTCTTCTCTTCATCCGAGCTTTTTGCAGCATCGGTTTTTTCAGCAGCAAACTTATACTTTTCAAGGCCGACAGCCAACCGCTGCTTCTGATCAGGGTCGGCTGAGGCATCAACGGCCTTCGTCTGGAAGGCAATAGCCTCTGCCCCGTTTCCACATCGCGAATGAACACGAGCGATAGTTTCCAGAACGGAGATATCCTGCTCCTTTGTCAATTCCACAGCCCGTTGAATCGTGGAAAGGGCAAGTTCAAGATCAAGACCGGGCTTGTCTGTTGCAGTGGCCAACATCCATGCCACATCGTCCAGGATTCGCACATCCTCACCTGCCACATCGGCCATCATCTTTGCCGACTTGTTAGCCTCATCAAAGAGAGGAACCTGCATCGCAATCTTGAATCGCGTCTTCAGGAGCGTATTATTGCCTGGAAATTGTTTCAGCATATCATCGAGCAGAACAATGGCTCCGGCAATATCTCCGGCCGCCATCGCTTCATCAAGTTTTGGTCCAACAATTCTAAACGCCTTATCCAAAGCTTTGGTTTCCAAAGCAGTTTTCTTCGCAAGTGCCGAATCCCAACTGCCCTCAACAATCTGTTTCAAGGGACCATCAATCTCCATGGGATGCCCGATCCACTCGATATCCCCTGTCTTGCCGACGATGAAAGCACACGGGATCCCAGCTTGTCCAGAGGCATCCATAAAGACGTTGTTTGTTTTACCATCATCATCCGTAGCAATGCGATACGTGAGAACATCACTCCATGTCTTGTCGCCCTGACCAGCCAAATTTGTCATAAACTTCGTCACCGTGGCATCATCTTCCGCAGTTACTCCGACGAAAGTCACGCGGTCAATATACTCCGCCTGCAATGAAGCAATGTGGGGCATACTCTTCAAACAAGGACCACACCACGTTGCCCAAAACTCAACGACATAAACTTTCTCCGGGACATATGCAGTCACGGGCTCACCATTGATCCATTTGGAGATTGCAATCATTGGTGCTGGATCGCCGATTACCAGCTCTGATGAATCCTCAACCATCTCGCTGGGTTCTTCCAGATTCAGACTGGCGACGTCAGTCTTCTCATCGCCCTGCGACTCGGAAGTTGCAGGTGACGCTTTCTCCGACTTAGTGGAAGTTACTGGTGATTCCACATCGGCACAGCCAACGACAACTGCCGAGAGAGCCAGCAGGGTGACCATGTGAAAAGAACAAACCCTGGAATTAAGCAGAACCATGAGAAACCACCCCACGAATCACAGCAAGGGAAATGCATGACCTGAACCAGACTTTGAAATAACACGATTTCGGCCCAGAATTCGTTCATCGTAACCATTTGCTAAAAATCGGCTACTGCAAACTCTGATGGTGGTGCCCGGAATACGGCTTGACGTTATAACGTCCGTGGCTGGCGGGGCCGGACGCCTGCCGGTCTCTTCACCGAACACAAGATTGAATTCGGGACGCAGCCTTCGCTACATTTTTGTGCCGATCGAAATCGGTGTTCTTAAATCAATGCCGCCCTCCGGGACTACGGTTTTTGATTGCTCGATCACCCGACTGGAGTGAACCAATATGACTCGTGTTCCCAGGTCAATGGCGCTCTATGAGCGCGCGCTGCAACTGATTCCAGGGGGAACGCAACTGATCAGTCGGCGTCCCAATCGGGTCGCGTATGGGGTTTCACCGATCTATGCTGTCGAAGCAAAAGGCGCGAGATTTCGAGACGTTGACGGGAATGAGTACATTGACTGGATCAGCGGCATCGGCGCAATCCTGCTGGGGTATGCCGACCCAGTGGTGGATGATGCCGTTAAGGAGCAGATTTCGAAGGGCACGATGTACTCCGTCAATCATGAATTGGAAATCGAGCTTGCAGAAGAACTCTGCGACTGCATTCCTTGTGCGGAGATGGTGCGTTATGCAAAGTCCGGGGGTGAAGCGTGTGCTATGGCCGTGCGGATCGCCCGCGGTGCCACGGGAAAGGATCTCATTCTGTTCTGCGGCTATCACGGCTGGCACGACTGGTATCTCGCAGCCAATCTTGCGGCAGAAGCGAGCCTGAACTCTCATCTCTTTCCGGGAATTGAACCGATCGGAGTGCCCAAAGCGCTCGCCGGTACAGCACTTCCTTTTCCCGGCGGGGACTTGATGGCTTTGGCAGAAATGCTGGAGCAACATAAGGGCCAGGTCGCCGCGATCATGATGGAGCCTCTGCGATCCGAGGTCCCGGCCCCGGATTATCTTAGCGGCGTTAAGCAACTTGCCAAAGAACACGGAGCCGTTTTGATCTTTGATGAAGTGTCGGCTGGTCTTCGATTTGGAATGGGGGGCGCTCAGGGTTTTCTGGGCGTGACGCCGGACCTTGCGGTCTTTGCCAAGTCGATTTCCAACGGTTATCCGATG
>CAMAXD010000097.1 GCA_945861975.1 Candidatus Kuenenia stuttgartensis
GCTCGCCGGAATGCAAAATCCAGACGGTCGCGATTGGATCCGTTCTGGCGAAGAATCTGTTCCGCGAAAGTTTTCGCGGCTTCAACGTAGCTGGGATCGTTCAACAGAACGAGCGACTGCAAGGGCGTGTTCGAACGAGGACGATCGGCCGTGCATTCCTCGCGACTTGGAGCATCGAACGCAAGCAGACTTGGATGAAGATACTGACGCTGCCAGTGAGTATAGAGACCTCGCCGATAAAGCCCTTCGCCCGTGCTGTTCTGCCATTCACGAGTTGGAAAGTTGAGATACGCCCAGTACCCGGCCGGCTGATAAGGATTTACGCTTTTGCCGCCAATCGAATTGACCAGCAAGCCGCTGATGGCCAGAGCATTGTCTCGCACGAGTTCGGCATCGAGACGGAATCGAGACTGTCGAGCCAGCCAGCGATTGTATGGATCTGCTTCTCGCACTGGTGGACTGGTCAAGGATGACTGACGATAGGTTTGCGACATCACCATCGACTTGACTGTTCGCTTAACATCCCATCCGTGGCTACGGAAATCTTCCGCAAGATAGTCCAGCAGATCGGGATGACTAGGCCATTCGCCCTGAGCACCAAGATCGTCCAATTTGCGTGACAGCCCCGCCCCGAAATAGATCTTCCACAGTCGATTCACGACGACTCGAGCGGTCAGCGGGTTCTCCGCGGAAACAATCCACTTCGCCAGATCGAGGCGATTGAGAATTTTGTCAGCCGGAGGAGCTTCAGCAAACACCGCTGGGAACGCAGGAGTGACGACTTCGCCGGTGTCATCCATCCAGTTGCCTCGCTTCAGGATCCGCACCATTCGCGGGGACACAGCTTCCGTCACGAGCGTCGACGGGATCGCGTTGTTGAGATCTGTATGCTGCTTTTCCAACGAGGCCAGTTGTTCGCGGGCTGGATTCAGCAGCGGAGCTGCCGTGCGATAATACGCCGCCAGCTCTGCTTTCTGAGCATCAGTTCGTTGCTCCGAGGGAGTCGACAGAATGGCCAGAAGATTGGCCGGAGGAGCATCAGACGCTTTGATCGGTCGAGCCGCTGTCGCAGCAGATATGCGGAAGCAACCGAGATTGTGTCCGGGATTATCCAGGTTCTGAGCCAGCGTAATTGTCAGCGTCGCGCCTTCTTTTAAAGTGAGGTCATTGGCGGTTTCGAAGACGGCGAAGTTTGGCTGACCGGCTTTCTCCATAATCGCCCAGCCCCACTTGGCTCCCTTCGCGTCACCATCGATAGCCGCTTCCACCGCCCACTTCGTATAAGGATTTCCACCAGCGGCACCGGTTTGTTCGTAAGTGGCTGAAGCATTCTGCAGAGGAACCGCGACCGGTTCCGCGTCACCTTCCTTGACCTTCAAAATGATTTCCGAAAGCACAAAGTTCCCGTTGCCTGCTCGCCCCGGCCCTTTGTTTGGTAACGAATCATCCGGCAACACTTCCAGTCGGATCGCGGTCACCGCTGGTGGCAATTTGGAAAACGTCAGCGTATACGTGTCTGTCGCGCCGTTCTTTTCCGAGGCGAGGATCGCTCCGTCTGCGCGAGTCGTCAACGTTGCACCTTCCAGAGACACCATGGTATCGGCCGTGAGCGGCGTCCAGGGAATCTGAGTTTTCTCCCACTCCATTTGTGCGGCGGCCAGTTCGGCCGTATCGGTTTCCAGCACCTTCTTCACAGAAGAAATCTGCTCATCAAGGTTTGCCAGATCTGCGGCCTGCTGTTCCGTGGGAACTTTTACAAACGGACCCCAGTTGCCGTCACTGTTGCCACCTGAATAGAGACCTCGTTCTTTGATATCCGCGAAGAACGCCTGAAAGCGATAAAAGTCTTTTGCTGTCAGCGGGTCAAACTTATGGTCATGACATTCGGCACATCCCAGAGTGATCCCCAGCCAGGTACCGGAGGTGTTACGAACTCGCTCTGCAATATACTTAGCCAGATACTCCTTATCCTGTACGCCCCCTTCAGCGCTCATCATTCCAAGGCGGTTGTAGCCCGAAGCAATGCGCTGCTCCCGAGTGGCATCCGGCAGCAGATCGCCGGCAAGTTGTTCGATTGTAAACTGATCAAACGGTTTGTTCGCGTTGAAAGATGCGATGACATAATCTCGAAACGGTGCCACGCTCATCGGCTGATCGCCGTGATAACCAACCGTGTCCGCGTAACGCACAAGATCCAGCCACCACATGGTGAGACGTTCGCCAAAGTGTGGAGACTGCAGCAGACGGTCGACGAGTTTTTCGTAAGCCTCCGGAGACTGATCGGCCACAAAGTCGGCCACTTCCATCTCTGACGGAGGCAATCCGATCAAGTCAAAACTCAAACGCCGAATCAAGGTGATCCGGTCGGCTTCCCCAGAATTGGTCAGACCATGTTCACCCAGACTTTTCTGGACAAGTTGATCAATGCCATTGGACACTGGACCAGCAGTTGTCTCGGCCGTACGAATGGGTAGAAAAGCCCAATGGCCTTCGAATTTTCCGCCCTGTTCAATCCAGCGTTTCAGCAGTAGGACATCTCTTTCGGAGAGCACTTTTCCGGACTTAGCCGGTGGCATTTTTTTTTCTGGATCTGTGGAGATGATTCTCTTGATCATTTCGCTGTCGTCCGGCTGTCCGACGACGATGGCTCCATGCTGGCCATCTTTGCCGTGGAGACCCACTTCGGTATCCAGGCGCAGGTCGGCTTCACGTTTATTTTTGTCGGGGCCGTGACAGAAAAAACAGTTGTCCGACAGAATCGGGCGTATATCGCGATTGAACTCTATTGTCTCCGGCAACGCATCCTGAGCATGCAGTGCCTGAGAAGTCCCCAACAGCAAACCGGCCGCAACCAGCAGCGTCTTTGAAAACGTGCGATGCATAATCAACCCCGAGCAAAACCATCACCATGAATTAAGTGAGTTCAGCTTACAGAGGAAGCCAGCATCGGGAAAGTGTGCGCGAAAAATGAAACGAGGCCAATTCCACCTTTGGACTGCTGCAGCCCGCTGCAGCTTTCGCATCCTCAGCCTGCTGTGGATAACCGTTTGGAGCTCGCCAGATTCTGAACTCAGCAGTTTGCAGCAGACTGCATGCACCAAAGCGGCAGCAGGCTGCCGCAGTCCAGGAGACCGCTCATGAACATTGAGGCCTGCAAAACACTGGGCGTGATTCCTGAGTGTGAACCTGTTCGCTCAGCGATTCTGGCTAAGATTCGTCAGCATTTCGCCGATGGTGCAATGCGACTCAAGCGGATGCCGCAATGTTTTATTCAGAGTGATTTCGTAGCTGTTTCGACGGCCAACTTTCGTGACCTCCAGGAAACCGGCTTCGACCAGCTCGGCCACGATCTTCTGCACCATTCTCTCCGTGATTCCCACCATCATCGCGGATTCAGCCGGCATTGCTGCTCATTATGGTTCCGTGTCAGCGGTGACATTCATCGCAGCTCAGCAGTTTGCGGCTTCGATGGGTTCGCCGGCTGAGGGATTCATGCCCACTCTGCTGACGCTGCTGGAGATTCCAGGGATCCAGATCGCTCTCGCAATTGGTGCCTTTCAGATGTCAGCGGCGGCCAAAGCAAACCCAGACGATACCGGCCAAACGGCGCGACCGATCCGAGAAATCATACACGAATTACTGACTTCTCGATCAATGCTGTTGCTGGTCGGAGGGCTCATCATCGGGACCGCGGTTGGTGAGACGGGATGGAAGCCAGTCCAGCCTGTGTTTGAAGGACTATTTAAAGGGCTGCTGACGATCTTTCTTCTGGAGATGGGCCTCGCCGCCGGTAATCGACTTGGCGATCTCAAACAGGCAGGACTTTTTCTGTTGGGTTTCGGACTTCTGATGCCCATCGTTCACGGTACAGTCGGTGCATACCTTGGCTCACTGGCAGGACTTTCCGTCGGCGGTTGCACCGTGCTGGCCGCGATGGCCGCGAGTGCATCCTACATCGCCGCACCTCCAGCCGTTCGTATGACTTTGCCCGAGGCGAACCCGACGTTTTATCTCACCGCAGCCCTCGCGATCACCTTTCCTTTTAATCTTATCGCCGGAATCCCTATCTAATACGAGATCTCAAAACTTTTCTGCAGTTGACCGTTCGACGATTTAGCATCCCCCGCGATAGCTCTGGCCGCATCTGCTGTCAGTGATTTTGAAGATTTCACTTCGGTCGGAACCGGCCCGATTTGTTCCAGTGGTCTTGCGCGATGCAGGCTGGGCCGCGATGATCCCGGATTCGAGAACGCAAAATCACGAGGGTCTTCGCGTTTCGTGGGGCGTTGAGGAATTCGACTCGCGGTGTGTCCGCTGAATTATCTATCCTGTGTCTTGTTCTTCGCGGGGCCTGAATTGAGGCCGGGTGTTCGCGGGATATGGTTATTCAGATCCTTATCTCAATCGTGGCCGCGCACAGAATAGCTTCTGTTATTACAGATTCTGCTCACTGCAGGATTTGATCCGTGGACAGCTCCGCCAAGTCCGTTGACATGGCTGGGCCTGGATAAGATTCATGGCTGTTGTAAACGTTCCTGCCCGGTCGCTGACGCGGCATATTGAACGGGAAGATGAACCTCGCCAGAGGCCTCTCGATTTTAGACTCATCGCACGGCTCATGGAGTCGACTCGCACATGTGGGACAAAGCGATTCTGGCTATTGTTCGTGGTGGTGATTCGGGCTATTCAGCTTCCGGCGCTGACCTGGGTACTGGCCGCTATCATTCGCGGCCCGATCGCGGAGCATGACGTTGACGGCGTGATTCAGGGAGCGATTGGGTTCGCACTGCTGGCGATTTCGACTCAGTTCGTGATGCACTTTCGCCAGCGGCTGGCCCTGGAAATGGGGGAGAGTGTCGTCAGCGATCTGCGGACTCGATTGTTCCAGCATATGCAGCGAATGCCAATGCGCTGGTTTCATACGAATCGCATCGGTCGAGTCATCAGTCGCATGACTTCCGACATGGAAGACATTCGCATCGGCGTGCAGGAAGTCTTCTATGTAACGCTGGTTCAGTTTATTCAGATGGCGATCGCCGCCACGGCCATGATTTGGTACGACTGGTCTCTGTTTCTGATCGTGCTCGGACTGGCACCGGTCATTTGGTTTATCAATCGGCACTTTCACAAACGACTGAGCGTTGCGTTACGAAATATGCGTGAGTCGTTCAGTCGAGTCACCGCGACACTGGTCGAGTCCGTCGTTGGAATCCGAGTGACTCAGGGGTTCGTTCGCGAACAGGAGAACGCTGCGGTATTCGGCGAACTGGCCGCCGACCACTCTTACTATAATACTCGCGTTCTGAAGACTCAGGGTACGTTTCTGCCGCTGCTGGAAATGAATAGCCAGATTTTCATGGCCGTGCTGCTGCTGGTTGGCGGTTATCGAGTGCTCACGCCGGGATATGCGACCCAGATCGGGGATCTTGTCAGCTTCTTCTTTATGGCCAATTTGTTCTTTGCGCCGATCTCGATTCTGGGCAATCAGTACAACCAGGCCATGACCGCTATGGCTGGCGCGGAAAGGCTCTACCGACTACTGGATACGGAACCTGAATGGACGGATCCCCTGGATGCGATAGTGCTGGATGCGGTGCAGGGGCATGTGACATTTGAGAATGTTACGTTTGGATATGACTCTGATCGTCCCGTGCTGCATGAGATCTCCTTTGAAGCGCATCCCGGGGAAGTGGTCGCTCTGGTTGGCCATACGGGCAGTGGAAAGTCTTCGATCATTAATCTCGTGTGTCGGTTTTATCTGGCGAACTCGGGACGCGTCCTGATCGATGGTCACGATATTCGCAGTTTGCAGGGACACTCGCTGCATCGTCGCCTGGGAATCGTGCAGCAGCAGAATTTCTTATTCAGCGGGACGATCGCCGACAACATCCGTTTCGCCCAGCCGAACGCGACCGATGCAGATATTCACGACGTGCTGAGAAAGCTGGATTGTGAAGATCTGTTTCTTGCATTGCCGCAGGGTATTCAAACATCCGTCGGAGAAGGTGGCGCAACCGTGAGTTCCGGCCAGCGACAGCTTATCTGCTTCGCACGGGCGATGCTGGCCGAGCCGGCGATTCTGATTCTTGATGAAGCCACCAGCAGCATTGACAGCGCGACGGAATCGCGGTTGCAGAAAGCGTTAGAGATACTTCTCACCGGGCGTACCGCGTTTGTGGTGGCACATCGGCTGAGCACAATTCGTAACGCAGATCAGGTTCTGGTGCTCGATCACGGTCGCATCCTCGAACGAGGAACTCATGATGAACTGATTCATCAGCAGGGCATCTATGCTTCGCTCTACGAGAAGTTTTCGAAGCATTGATTCATGGCGTTGCGGTTTTTGGGGCAGCTTAGAACGCTTCCATCGGCGAAGGCCCCCTCATCCGGCCTATCGGCCACCTTCTCCCCCGAGGGGGAGAAGGGACTTTGTTTCACACGACAAATTTTGAGTACAAAACTACGTCGGTGAATCTGAGTCGTCAAAAATGGCGCTGTCAGGGCTCCCCAACGGCTTCAGCCTCTGAGGCCGACATCAGGCCATCCTGATCCGTGTCCAATGCGGCGAACTGCGTGGAGGTTCCGAGAAACTCGCGAACAGATACGTCGCCATCCTGATTGCGATCCATCCTGCGAAACCATTCCGGCCCGTCAAGACCTTCGAGCCCCGGAAGAATGGCATCGCCGCTGTTCATGGACATGGCCTGCATCGTCATCATGCCGGAGTTGCGACGCAACTCGGAACGACCGAGCCCCAGCGTCAGAACGTATTCCGTACCGAGTTCGGTTTCGGCGAACGCACCGTCTCCGTTCAAATCATACTTCTGCAGAATCGATGTTCCGCTTTTAATTTCTCGAGCCGACAGACGTCGATCCTGATTTGCATCAAGAAGGCTGAACAGCGTTTTCCCGTCCTGCTTGACGGTGACCTCAATACGACTGGCCGCAGCCATCAGATCTCGTTCAACAAACGAGAACACTTCGTCGCGAGTTACCATTTTGTCGGAGTTCTGATCGACCACAGCGAAATCGCCGTTCGCTCCGGACTGTTGCATGGCCCCGACAATACCCGCGAACTCGGTTTCATCCAGATACTGATTTTTGTCGCCGTCGATCATCACGAATGTCTGACCGAGAAAGCCGCGTGTCACCGCACGGTTGTTGGCTCCACCACCGCGGGCAACAATCTTGAGAGGCAGCCCGTCCGCGACGATAGCCGTTTGGCCGAACTGATCATCTGTCGTCCGACAGAATGACTCTGCTGAAGAACTGATCGCCACGTCGATGTCACTGGTACCAGCCCGGTCTGACAACTTAACGTCGATCGTGAGATGAAACTCGGGTTGCTGAAGAATGGCGACAAGTTTGTCGAGGTCGATGCAAGGATCTGGCTCGGGGTTGTTCTGCTGGCGGAGGACAGATGTCGCTAAAGTCCCTTCAGAACCATAGCGTCCAATGATTCTCTCCGCCGCAAGTTTAGCTGAAGCTTCATCCGTTACATGGAAGAACGGTAAGTTCACCACATCAGGACTGATCGGCGAATTCTGACTGCGAGGATCTCGATACGGCATCAGTTCAGACACGCTGAAGGTTTCGTCATTATCGAGATCTCGAAACCGCAAGGTTCGCAGCGACTCCTGCAGTTCTCCATCTGAGATTGTTGCATCCAGGTTCACATCGATCAGGGACGTCAGGCGGACCGCGTCGTCAGCGGCCTGGGGCTGAGCAATCAGGTCGAACGATTTTGGCAACCGGGTTTGCAACCACTCCGTGAACGTTTTGACTGGCACTTCCGTAGCGTTAGCTTCATCGACTGCAGACGCGAGGATTTCTTTGGGGCCGGAGATGTTCCCGAGTCGTCGCAGGTTCTCAGTTAGTAGCGCGAGCTCCGTGCTGTCGAGCCGACCGTTTTTGTCGACATCCATCTGTGTTGCCACGAAGCGGCTTACCCATGTGCGGTAAGGAATCTTTGCGACGGAAATCCGAAGGTCGGCGATAACAGGGCCCATCGGAGCCATGATGATCATCGTCGCATGATCGGTCTGCACAGACGACGGCGTCTGACGCTGAGCCAACACTGGTGACGCGGCCAACGCAGCGCAGTGAACGGTGGCGATCATGATTCGGAATAATGTGGGATGCATCGAAAGTGGACTCCGAATCTGCCGGAGAAGTGAGTATGCGTTGGTCAAGTATACAGACGCGATGATCGTTACTTCCATTCAACTTCGCTGCGTTGACAAGATCGATTTTTGTATTGGTTCAAAAGCGATCAGTCCGCGATGAGCTGTGGAACAATTGAGGGCGATCGCCTCTTTCCTGGGATTTCAGTAAACGATTGACACGAATATCAGAGGAATAAACATCTCGAATTCCCCAGCCTGCCAACTGCGACGACAAGAGTCGGCATGTTCCAAAAGATGTTCATCAATTTGTTCCCTGGGTAACGTTGTGCGGAAGAATTGTGCCTGTCAGAATCCGAAAGCATTGGCTTTGCCCGGCGGGCGTTAGTTCCAGAAGTGGTTTAATCGAACTCTTGGTTGTTTCAGGATGTGTCGTATGCCTGTGTTCTTTCCGCGAATCTTTGCTTTCTCAGCTTTGTTGACTTTATCTGCAGGGCTAACGTCCGCGGACGATCCCAAGGTGCCTGTGTTCAAAGACGGTGAAGCTCAGATTGTCCCGGAGTTCAACAATCCGGCCGATTGGGTAAGGCATGATCTTTGGGTCGAAACAGAATTTGACTCTGACGGCGACGGTAAGCTCGATCGCATGCATGCCGATGTGACTCGCCAGAAACAGACCGACACAGAAGGTCTGAAAGTGGCGGTGATCTATGAATCCAGCCCATACTACGCCGGGACGGGAACCAATGAGCCGCAGTTCTTCTGGAATCCTCGCCATGAGCTTAACGCTGCACCGCCGATGCACGTCATTCCGACGCCAATTCCGCAGCAGAGTCTGCGGCCGACGATTTCGGAATCTCAGGTCAGCGTATGGGTGCCGCGAGGTTTCGCGGTGGTGCATTCGTGTTCGCCTGGCACAGGACTGTCGCAGGGATGTCCCACTGTTGGCGGCGACAATGAATCTCTGGCGCCGAAAGCTGTGATCGATTGGCTGAATGGGCGAGCCAAAGGCTTCACGACGCCTGATCAGAACGAAGAAGTCAAAGCATTCTGGAGCACCGGCAAGGTCGGCATGACGGGGACATCCTACAACGGAACAATTCCGCTGGCAGCCGCAACAACGGGTGTTGAAGGACTGGAGGCCATTATTCCTGTGGCCCCAAACACCTCTTATTACCACTACTATCGTTCGCATGGGCTCGTCCGACATCCCGGCGGATACATGGGCGAGGATATCGATGTGCTGTACAACTTCATTCACAGCGGCCCGCCGGATCACCGCGCGTTCTGCAATGAGAACATCCGGGACAAGGAGATGAAAACAGGGTTTGATCGTGTCACCGGTGACTATAACGCTTTCTGGGCCGGGCGCGATTACCTGAATGATATGGGATCGATGAAGGCCGCATTGTTGATGGCTCACGCGTTCAACGATTGGAACGTAATGCCCGAACACAGCGTCCGAATTTACGAAGCAGCAAAGGCGAAAGGTTTGCCGGTTCAGGCCTACTTCCACCAGGGAGGTCATGGGGGTCCGCCTCCGACGAAACAGATGAATCGTTGGTTCACACGCTATCTGTACGGCATCGAGAACGGCGTGGAGAAGGATCCCAGGTCGTGGATCGTGCGAGAAGCCGACGCACGGGAACAGCCAACTTCGTATGCGGATTATCCTCATCCGGAAGCAAAGCCTGTGATTCTTCATGTCAGCGGTCAAGGGGCACAGGTTGGGCAACTGTTGGCAGCAGCGACGCCGGACCAGGGGACTCAAACGCTGATCGACAATTTCTCGTTCAGCGGTGCATCGTTGGCCAAAGCGGAATGGACAAATCATCGTCTGTTGTTTGCGACGCCGAAACTGACAGAGCCCGTTCATCTGTCAGGCACGGCCAGTATCAAAATTCGAGTCTCCAGCAACAAACCGGCCGCCAATCTCTCGGTCTGGCTGGTCTCTTTGCCGTGGACAAACAGCGAGCGAATCACTGACGACGTGATTACGCGAGGCTGGGCGGATCCTCAAAACCATAGCTCTTTGGAGAAAAGTTCGCCGCTGGTTCCTTGTCAGTTCTACGATCTGAACTTCACGCTACAGCCGGATGATCAAGTGATTCAGGCGGGCGAACAGATCGGACTGATGATCTTTTCCAGCGATCGCGACTTTACGCTGTGGCCAGATCCTGGAACAGCATTGACAGTCGATCTGGACGCAACATCGCTGGCACTACCAGTCGTCGGCGGCGACGCGGCCTGGGGGAAAGCGATGCCTGTGAAATAATCGACACTGCAAAGGAACAGTCGAGAACTCCCTGCTTGTGTCATGAGGAGACTTAACCGATGTGCGTGCGTTCGCTGTGGTTCACTTGTCACACCCTGCCGAAGAATGTTGCAGTTTGTGGAATGTTGCGGAAGTTGGTGTATTCAGCGGTCGCTGTCATGGCATTGATGACCACTGCAACCGCTCAGGAGAAGTTTGACCAACTCGGTCTCCTTTCCGAATCCGCAAAACAGGAGAACATTGATTTAGCGAAACTGCGTGCGATGGCTCACGTCACGGAAGGCGCTGAGACGCCGGAACTGGCCATTGAGCAGTTTGCCACAGCAGCAGTTGCCGCGAATATCGATCAGGCGCTGGCATTGATGGATCCCGCCGTGCGTCCTCTGATAGCTCTTGAGGCCCGGCTTGATCACGATGCATCCGATGAGAAGATCTTTGATGCGATGCTCGAGAAAGCCGTTGATGGCGAACCAAAGATGCGTGTCGTCGGTTTTTCTTTGATCTTTGCCGAGCGTGACATCGTGGGGATCCGAAAGATTGAGATTCTGCGAAAGCGGGTCCTCGATCAGGACAGAATCATTTTCAGGATAAGGAAGACCGCTCGTAGTTATCATCATGATGGAGACAACAAGGCTGAACAGGACTTCCTGGCAATTCGCCGCGAAAATCGTTGGTACCTGTTCTTTCTGCTTGGTCACATGAATTCGGTTTTCCAGGAGGAAGAACCGGCTCAGGAAACGCTTGAGGGAGCTCAAAGCCGCTCTGAACGCTCAAAACCAGTCCTCGACGTAGAGAATCTCTCGAAGCCGGACTCCGGGCCGGAAGACGCAGACTTCATCGAAATCCTGAACGTGCCGATTGAGGAGATTCAAGCGGAAGTCGCCAAACAGGCCGCCAACCCCGTTATTCAGGAGTGCAAAGAGATCCTGCGTGATCGAGAGATGCTGCGGCGAAATCTTGAAAGTCGACTGGCTCGCGGAGATTTCGAAACGTTTGGTGAATGGACGACGGCCAAACGACCTGGCGACGAGAGCTTTGAGGTCGTCGCTGGTGTCGTCAATCGACTCATTTCCCGAGCGAATGAGAATCTCACAAGAACACAGATCGACAAGAACTAATTTCGAGTCACGTCGGGAAATGGCGGCACCCCTGTCTCGGGACGAGTCTTCTCACGGCATCCAGACGAATTCGCGAATGTTAATAATGCTCCAGACGGTGTCTTCGTAGAGTTCACGCCACTCAGAACTCAAACGAGGATCGGCCGGTTGGCCATCACGGGCGCGGCGTTCCATTTCGAGGGCCACGTGGTTGGCTTCGGTCCTCAGATGGTTTGACCATGTGACTTTCGGAAGCGTCTTGGGCGACGATGTTGCTGGTGCCGAATTCGTGGCCAGCAGACGCGAGTCGAAACCGACGGACAGAGCCTGTGCCAACGCCGCTCGTTCTGACGGCGCGGGGTAGCGAGTGAGGTATCTCAGGAAGAGACTGTCGAGCAGTTCTTCGGGCGATTTCGCCTCAATGGCCAGCAGAGCCAGGCCGCTGTCTTTGGTTGCTCGCGTCAGCAAAACCGAAGCGGTGCTGTTGGCGAGAACGCCAGGCTGCAACACGTTGGAGGATGTTTCACGATCCGTACGAGGATTCTGACGCGAACCACTCCAGCCGAAGGCTTCCAGAATATCCGCGATCGCTCGCGCTTTCGGCAGACCCAGCGTCGGACGGTCACGCTCATTGGCCAGACTGGCGAACATCCAGGCTCGATCGGGAATACCCAGAGTCAAACGGTTGCTGGCTGGTCGGCGGGCATCCGGGTCGAACGTAAATTCTTCGACGTCCATCATCTGACCACCGGCGGCATGCAGCGAATCCACAATCTGCTCCGCTGTCAGACGTCGTCGATCGGGAGCCGTGAAGAATCGCAACTCGGGAGAGGCCGCCAGGTTCTTTCCAGTCGCCACACGCTGATACAACTGCGAAGTCATGATCAGACGAATGAGATGTTTCTGGTCGTAATCGTGACTCAGAAATTCATGAGCCAGCCACTGCAATAATTCCGGATGACTGGCCGGGTGCCCTTCCCAGTCACTAGCCGGCTCGACAAATCCAGCGCCTATCAAACGACGCCACAGGCGATTCACGACGACCGGCGCGAATCGAGTATTCTGCGGGGACGTAATCAATGCCGCCAGACGTTCTCGAGAATTCTTCGGAGACTGCAGCAGAGCATTTAACGTCTCATCGTCGACGCTTCCACACGTTTCTGCGAATGGCCACTTGGGTTCGAGTGTTGCATCCGGATTGAGACTGACTTTAATCAGCGATTCGCGAGTTTTCTTTTCGAAGAACGCGACCGGTACGCGACTGGTTTGGGGAACACTCACCGGCTTCTGTTCAAACATCGCCGCAAGAGAATACAAGTCACTCTGTTTTGTGCTGTGATACGGTGAATCATGACATCTCGCGCATTGCAGTTCGATGCCAAGAAAGGCGTTCGCTACGATCTGACCTTTGGCCGCGTATGGAGCATCATTGTCGCCCGCAATGCCAAAGCCAGCACTACCACCTTCATGCGCACTGCCGCGAAGTTGCACCAACTCGGTTACTATGCGATCAAACGACTTGTTGTCGCGCAACGAATCGTACAGGAACCAGCGAAAGGGACCGGTCGTGTTAAGACTGGAGTTCACCAGCGTTGGATTCTCCGCCAGCACATCCTGCCAATAGCTCACCCAGTTGTCGGCGCAGCGTTCATCGGCCAATAATCGATCGATAAGTTTGCTTCGTTTGTCGGCTGACTCATCATGCAGATATTTACGGGCTTCCAGTTCGTCAGGAGGAACTCCGACCGTATCCAAAAACGCACGGCGCAGAAATTCAGCATCAGTGATCATTGCAGCCGGAGCGACGTCTTCGGACGTGACGGGAGGTGCCGGCCAGACAGCCCCGGAATTAATCCACGACTCCAGAGTTTTAATCTCATCCACCGCCAATGCAGCCCCACCGGGTGGCATACGCTCGTCGGGATCTGTTGCACGGATTCGACGGATCAATTCGCTGGCCGTATCACTTCCCGGGACAACCGCGGCGACACCCGAATCTCCAACTTTCAGAGCCGCGTCGCGGGAATCCAATCGCAGTCCACCATTCGCTTTGTCGCCATGGCAGCGCAAACATTGTTCTTTCAGAATCGGCAGCACTGTCTTGTGAAACTCTCGAGCCTCTTCCACGGGATTCTTCGCGGACTCGGCCAACGCCTTCTGTACCTTGTCGGCCAGAAACGCATCAATCGGATTGGCGATGACAGCAGCAGATTCGTCCCCGTCTGCCACGGCAGGAATCTGAGGCGCCGGGTTGTTTTTGGCCCATTCCCGAGCGATTTCGTGACGAAACTTCCAGAACCCATCCTGACTGGCCGCTGCCGTTCGGCGATTCGTATTGTCAAGTTGTGACAACGCCAGCTCCGTTCGCTTGAGAAGCGCATCGACGCTGGCATCAGTCAGCACGGTGGGATGATTCTCCGGCTGAGTCGGCGGGAGGATAAAGAATGATGTGCCGTCTTCGTTGCGGACAGCAACGCAGAGTTCTCCCGGATCCGTACGAAAGTCCTTTCCGCCGACCAGCGTTTCGAGAATAATTCGACAGACGCCGTTTTCGGTAACAACGGCTTCCGCAAAAACTTCCTGCTGTCGATGTTCGGCGATACGAGCACCCGGTGCTGGTGGAGTTGCGACGGGAGTCATCGGTTCTTCACCGCTTGGTGAACCCTGCGACGGTTCTGCTCGCGCGATGACTTTTCCATCGACCCAGAGACGACTCAATCCGCGCACTCGCATCAGAAATTGATGCTGACCGGGCGACAACTTGACATCGGCCGCCATCCGCAGCAGAACCGGAGCTTTCCAGCTGTCTCGGATGCCCCCCATGTCATGACGCAGCGGAAGCCTGTCGAGCATGAAAGCTTCCGGCTGCCACCGCAAAATTTCGACCGGCAGATTTTCTCCTTCGTTCAGCCAGCGATTGTGAACAGGCATGCCCTCAAGCATCGCTGCACTGACTACGCCCGGTTCCAGTGGTCCCATGTCCGGCATGACTTCGGCCAGAGGTCGGTCGACGATTTCTTGGCCTGTAAAATTGAAGCGGTTTTTCAAAGCGGCATCGGCAAGGATTTGGCGATGAATCGCAATGGAATCCAGGGAGCCACGAAAGCTGCTGGAATCTGCTCCGCTCTGGGCCGAACCAATCCACACCGCATCATCATCGACCGCCGGAGCATCATTCGTCGCGCCGCCCATATCCCATTTGCCGGTCTGCAGTTTTCCATCGATCCAGCCACGCAGGCTGGTCGCATCACCGAACTTGTAGGTGATTGCAATGTGATGCCAGTTGCGACCGGGCTTGAATCCCGAGTCGGACGTCCAACGATGCCACGGGGATCCTCCTCTCGCGCTGCTGGTTTCCGGAGACGAGGCAAACAAGAAGCCAAGTCCCGCTTTCCCGTCTCGCTCGGCAATTCGCAGGGCCCAATTCTGATTCTCCACGGAGAAGCCCGGTGCACCCGTCCGTCCTTTGCAGATCACATAGAGATTTTCGCCGCTGCGAATGTCATCCACCTGCACCCAGGCTTCGAGAGTAATCGAGTCACCTGCCGTGAAGTCAAAAGGACTCTGCGGCCCGCTGTCAGTGATCGACAGACGAGCGCCTTTACCATCCAGCTTAACGGCGGTGTTGCCTTGTTCGAAATCCGGATACTCCGGCGGTCGAGGCCCCGGCACATCGCGATGCACGCCGTCACTGGCCTCCAGCGGCGTTGTCTCTTCGCCACCAAAGTTCCAGCGAATCTCCGCAGGCGGATCGGCAGCCCATGAGCCATTCAGTAGAGAAAACCAGACTGCAAAACACAGACTATAGCGAACAATCATCGGAGTCTCCGACGTGGTCAGAATTCAGATGCAACTCCCCGGTCGGACTATACCATACGCAAGGTGCTGAACAACTTGTCAGTGGTTCTGCGAATCAACAGCGGCCGTCGTTGATCGGAATTAAGACCTTCGCGTTAGGCGGCAGTGCAATTGTCCAACTACAAGGCAGGACTTCGCGACTTCCCGCGACCGGTGTGCTAGTGCAGTGTCAACCTTTAAAGTTGGGGGTCGAATTGTATTTGTACGACGGACTTCCAGTCCGTCGGCGGTAACCTTTGTACGACGGACTTCCAGTCCGTCGGCGGTAACCGTTGTCGACGGACTGGAAGTCCGTCGTACCCGAAAATTGAGCCTTGACAGACCACTAGGCTGAAATCTGCGACCGATACAGGCTGGCATCGACCATGCTCGCCATCTTGCCCTGGTCCAGCTCGGCCGTCAGAAATTGACATACCATGTCCGCCGCTCTGCGCGGTTCATTCAGGACGTCCCTGAATGTCAGTTCGAGAACCGAAATATGGCTGCGATCGGCAAGTTTCCGTAGTCCGGTTTTTAACTCTCGGGCCCAGTATGCGGCCATTTGAGTATCGGAAACCAATGCGCCGGGCAACCCGAGGCGGTGGAGCATATTTCGCTGCGACAACAATATTTCCGCCAGGTCACGCTGCATAAATAGTATCCGCACGGGACAATTTTCCGGGATCTGCAACACGAGCGGGAAGACGAATTTTACGGCCCGGCCTTGCAGGCTTTTGAATGGGACTGGCTCCGCAAAAAAAACGGGCAGGCACGCGGACTCGAAGTATCCCTGCGGGTTATTCAAGTCGGCCTGACGCTGTTCATCACAGACCACAGACATCCCACCGGCTCTCAGCATTTGCATCATTAAACTGGTTCCGGATCGTGGCAAACCGGAGAC
>CAMAXD010000098.1 GCA_945861975.1 Candidatus Kuenenia stuttgartensis
ACCGGTGCCTGGCAAGTTTACGCCACTGACCGCCGGGCTATGTATCTGGCCGCTGGGAACCGAAAGAATTCTGCCAAAGTCCTGTCTGTCGAGTGACAGCAGATTCGCGTCCAGATTCTGTTCTTTTCCAGCACCCAAAACCAACATCAGGGGAGTCGACTTCGCTACGACTTTCATGCGAATCAGATATCGTCCTGCGTCATGGCCGGGATCGATGATCCCCACGCTCACATCAGCGTCCTGTTGCGGAGCTTCCATGCGAAGCCGCTGCCGTTCAACCTGCCAAAGTCCCCGACCATCATCAGGAATACCGGCCCCTCCCGATGCCACATATTGCAACGCATTGATATCTCGAAACAGATCGCCGAACTGCCACTGTTCCAGACGCCGCGATAGCTCGGAGGTCTTCAAGTCCGATGCGACCGCATTCTCAACCGACAATTCTTCAGCAATCTCTTTGCATTTCTGCACGTCATCAGCCAACTGCTTGCCCACAGAAGCCTTGTCGACCTTCTTCAGCAACTGATCCGGTGGTGTCAGCAGTCTGGCGACTTCTGCGTATTTCTTTTGGTTGGCGGCCATCAGCGCGAGTCGCAAACAATGCTCAATCACAGCATCGGCCTGATTCGCGTTCAGCGATGAACTCCGGAAGTTAGCCGCCAATTCAACAGCAGTGATTAACTCCACGGTTTCGTAACGCAATGCTCGCAGGCGGTTCGCTTTCAGGCTGACATCGACGGCTCGACTCTTCTCTGCCAGTTCTTCAACGAGATCCAGCAAAGCAAAGTCCGTTGCACTGCTGGACTGTTCTTCGGAACGATCAAGCAGTTGACTGGCAAGGCTGGCACGTTCTCCGGGAGATTTCGCCGCCGCTAGTTCGCGTTTGAAGAGTTCTCGCAATTCAGCCTCTGCGGCAGACACTTCTGACTCAGCAGGGACCTTTGGAACGCCGGGTTTGGGCTGAGTATCTTTCACGTTGACCACGATGATCAGATCTCGATTCTGATCAAAATTCATCATCACGTTTGGCAGCAGAGATTCCGGTGCAAGATGAATCTCATAGCGACCGGACGCATCAGGCGGAACACTCCACGTAAGCACTGCTCGCCGCGCATCAACGGTCACTCCGGGTGGTGAGCCTTCTTTGACAACAATTCGAAGTGCTCGTCCAAAGAACTTTGGAGGACGCTCGATCAGAGTCAGCTTAAACGTCTCACCGGCGATGGCTGTTTGTTCGGGAAACGCGGGCAAACTGAATACTGGCTTCACGAGAATAATTAGTGAGCCTCGCGCAACTTCCTTCGCTGTGGCGGGGTCGTAGAGCTGTAGCCCAACAACGTGTCGGCCCGATTCGTCCTCCGGCGGAGTCCATGCGAACAGGCCTGTCGTCGGGTCCAGCGTCATGCCCGGAACTGCTCCCGGACCAAGTCGATAGATCAAGCCCGAAGCGGCATCAGGAGCGGGCGACGCAACGATCGCGGTTTTGAACTCCTGCCCCGGATCAACCAACTGCTGTTCTCGATCCGGCAATGTAAAACGAGGAGCCGTGGTGGCCACCGTGACGATCAGCTTTGTCGATGCAAGGACTTTCGAAATGTTCTGATTGACATAAGCCAACTCGACGCTGACCTCATACGCAGCAGCGGCCTGCTCACGGGGGATCTCCCACGAAACCAGCCCCGACTTTTCATCAACCTTCACACCAGCCGGAGTTCCATTGCCCAGCCGAAATTTGAGACTTCCCTCTGCGGGAGCTTCCGGGGCCGCACCATCAAACTTCGTTTGATAATGAATGGTCGTTCCGGGCTGTGACGTGACCGGCGCGGCGGCCTGTAATGCCACGGACGGAACAATGCTGATGGCCTTGTTCGCGTTCGGTACTTTGACCGGAATGACTTCGTCGACTGATTTGCGATTGACCATCACAAACAACGTGACGAGAGCAATCAATGTACCGGCGGACGCAAGAGCAATGACTCCGGCCGACAAATTCTTCTTCACCGGACGGCGCGGCCCGGTCAACGTGCGATCGACCTGCGGCAGGACTGGCAATGTGGAATTCAGAGCCTGCCCCAGGCTGCCATTGGTTGTCAGCATGAGATCGACGGCCGCCCCGCTATCCATCTCACGAAGGAACTGCTGATAACCAGCATCCTGCGGGTCACCATTCTCGGCCGCACTGGCAAGATCCAGCAGGATGGCGTCATCGGCCCCGGCCTCTCGAAGGGCTCGCTTGAGACCTTCAACGGTCAAAGGTTTACTGAATGGCTCAAGGGCATCGACCAGTTCCTGCGGAGTTTGAAAACGTCCGGCAGGATCTCGCAACGTCATGCGGCGAACAATCGCGTCAATGGGATCCGGCACGCCGGCCCGCAGACTTTTGACCGAGGGAGCGTCCCTGGAACAGCGAGCCATCAACACCTGAAGCGGATTGTCGCCAGGAAAGGGAACACGACCAGTCAACAGACGAAACAGAGTGCACCCAAGGCTGTAGACATCGCTGCGAATATCCACGGTGGCTGTATCCCAGCCTTGTTCCGGCGACATGTAATCCGGTGTGCCCATCACCTGACCGGCTTTGGTTACCGAAGTGCGTTCTTCACCGTCGGTGCTCAATCGAACCAGTCCCATATCCATAATCTTGACGACACCGTAGCCGTCCGGGGACCAGTCGACAATCAGATTGCCCGGCTTCAGATCACGATGAACCATCTTCTGTTCATGAGCATGCTGCAGCCCGATCGCCGCTTGACGCACAACTTCACAGGCCATGGCGACAGGAATCAGGGAAACGCGTGACACGATGCGATCCACCTGATCGCCATTCACGTATTCCATCACCATGAAATCCACTTTGCCGACGCGCCCGGCATCAAGTGTTCTGACAATGTGCTTGTTATTCAGCAGTGAAGACGCGCGGATCTCGCGGCGGAAGCGATTAACGAGAGTCTGATTTCCCGTCAGCTTACGCGACATCACTTTGATGGCCACGGTCGCACCAGAACTTGTGTCGATCGCACGAAAGACGTGCCCCATACCGCCTTTGCCGACTGGCGTCAGCAGTCGATATTTTTCCAGGATGAATCCAGTCTGCCCTTTGAGCAGTTGATCCGCCTGCCATTGAGTAATCAAACTCTGCGAAACAAACTTTGTCGCTATTGCATCCGCGGTCAAATCACCGGTGGCGGAAGTCTTTGCGGAGTCACGCAACTTCTTCACCACATCCTGCGCAGACTCCATCTGGGGCGGCGTCAGGAGCCCGCTTTTCTTCAGGAGGATCAGGAATTCGGTATAATGCAAATCCGGCATTGCTGCTTTGTAATCGCAGCAATGCCGGATTTGAATGGTACCAGGCCGTCAGATTGTCGAACAACGGCCGAACAAGCGAGCCCATTGCTACCCGTGACTCCGCGGTCTCTGAGGAGCCTCGAAGCATCGAGCAGCAATGGGTTGGCAATTTGTAGCCTTCGCTTGGGACTTAGTTCTAGTGGCAGTGGCGATGTCCGTGACCGTGACCGTATCCGCCGCCGTACCCACCACCATACACTGGCACTCCGTAAACGGGCACGGAGTAAACAGGAGCAGATCGGTAGACTGGGTAGCCACCGTATCCGCCGCCGTACCCACCATATCCGCCGCCATATCCGCCGTGGGGACTACCGTAGCCGCCTCGTCCGCTGCTGTAGCCAAAGTTGTTATACCCGTTGCCGAACGAGATCGAAAAGCTGCTGCCTGATCGTCCGCCGTGATGGCGATGATCGGCCCGCGCCGTCGATGAAGTTACAGCAGCCATTCCTAACATTACCGCCAGAATCATCATGAAACGTTTCATTGTCATTCACCTCGTACTGAGTTGAGCTGGGGAAAAAGGGCCCGAATGTTCTTTGTCATTCCTTGTGACTGGACATAGAAGTAATTCAACCAGACATTTGCTCCGTGGCTGGCTCGCACACATCCTGACTCCAAATCATTCGGGCTCGTCGCATCCAATATCGAAACCCGGTTCCCTCCGAGATTGTTTGCGTCTGAGATAAAAAGCGAAGCGGATGCCAATCACTTGAATGTTTTTGAAGCAATTTCGTAAATCGTTCCAGCAATTGCATTTATGGCGACTATTCAGCTAGATTCCCTGTGGCAGTCGGCTACTTCTGTGATCATCACACTGATGTCGACTGATGTCAGATTGAATACAAACTTGAGTAGCAGGTTCGAGTGAATGGCTCACAAGATTCCCACGGAAGAGCTGGCGGATAACTCGCGCCCGGGCTGGCTGCTTCCGGTGCTGGTTTCGGTGTCGATCGCGATCTTCTTGTTGCCAACTCCGGCCGGCATGCCCGTGGCTGCGCATCGACTGATTGCGGTCGCTGCATTGATGGCCGGTCTGTGGATGACGCAGGCGATCCCATTGGCGGCGACCAGTCTGCTGCCGTTAGCTCTGTTTCCGCTGTTGGGCATTCAGTCCGCAAAGGAAACCAGCAAGGCGTTCGTAGAAGACAGCCTGTTTTTGTACATCGGCGGAATGATCATCGCCCTTGGGATCGAACGTTGGGGACTGCACCGCAGGATGGCTCTGCATATTGTTGAGTTGTTTGGCGTGAGCCCCAAAAAAATGGTTCTGGGCTTTTCCATGGCGACCTTTGGTTTGTCCATGTGGATCAGCAACACGGCCACCACGATGTTGATGCTGCCCATCGGACTGGCGATGCTGAAAATTCTTGACGAGGGACAAGAGGACACGGCGCCGTTGCGTTCGAAACAACTCGCAGTGCCCCTGCTGTTGACTTTAGCCTACGCCGCGACATTAGGAGGCATGGCGACACTGGTTGGCAGCCCTACGAATAGTCAAGCCATCGGCATCTATCGCAAGCAACTGCCAGACGCGCCGGACGTCTATTTCTCCGAATGGCTGCTGAGTTGTGGTCCGATAGCTCTTTTTTACCTTGGTGTGGTCTGGCTTGTTTTGACCTGGGGGCTCCCGGGAAAATCCGATCAGGATGATCGATTGCAAAAGGCGTTGCGGGAGCGATTGACGGCACTCGGTCGCGTGACTGCGCCGGAATTGCGAATGACGATCGTGTTTGCTTTGACCGCAGTCCTGTGGGTGACTCGACAGCCGTTGAAAGTTGGTGACTACACAATTCTGCCCGGCTGGTTGCAGTATTATGAGCAGATGTTTGTCTGGCTCTCATCTCGCATGGGAACTCCTGAGGCGAAACTACCCGCGAAAGACCTGATTACGGATTCCACGATCGCGATGTTCATGGCGGTGCTGTTATTCCTGTTGCCATCGGGAAAGCGTGATGGGAATTCACGCTCAATTCCCTTGATGGACTGGACGACTGCCAATCGATTGCCGTGGGACATGATTCTGTTGTTCGGAGGTGGCTTTGCTTTGGCTTCGGGCTTTGAGTCGACTCAGTTGGCCGTTTGGCTTGGGGCCGCATTGCAGGCACCGTTACAGACGCTGCCAGCGTGGCTTGTGGTGGCAATCATCTGCGCGATTTTGATCATGATGACCGAACTCACCAGCAATGTGGCTACTGTCAGTGCTGTTCTTCCCACACTACTGGCGATGGCCGAGCCGCTTAATCTTGATCCCCGCATGTTATTCGTGCCGGCGACTTTGGCCGCGAGCGCAGGATTCATGATGCCGGTTGGGACGCCGCCCAATGCGATCGTATTCAGTACCGGACGGATCCCGTCCGGGGAAATGGCTCGGCGAGGACTGCTGCTGAATATTCTTGGCGTTCCGATCCTCACGGTGGGAACTTACCTGTTGATTCGTCCGGTGATGGGCATTCCCTGAGCACGGCGATGCACTGATCATTGCGATCGCCATACTTTCTTTTCTTCACGGCCACCGGCGGCAAATTGGCTGTCGATTTCAGCGTCACCGCAGCATCAGCGAAAGATTTCGGGGCTGGCTCCACGAAATTCAAAAACGCAATCCATCATTGACGTTTCAGCTTGCGAAAACTGATAACTCAAAAAACATGGAAATGCGTTACTTCTGAATGACAAAAGCGTTACTTCGACGGATCTGAATCCTCGACCGTAATATTGTTTTTGACAAGTTCGTCAATCGTCACCACCATTGCGGCCGCATAGCCTCTCGCGACGGCGTCACCGACAGAACCGCGAGCCACAAGTCCGGATTCATCCGTGTCGACAGTGAAGCTGACGGCACGAGAGCCACCAAGCGACATTGCTCGCTGAAAGACCTCGTCATGCGAATCATCGGCTTCTTCTTCGTCAGTGTCCGGATTACCCATGAAATCATCCGCCATGAACGACACCAGCGATGAAATACCGGAGTAGAGATGCTGATGCAAAGTTGTGAGGCCCGTGACATCATCCTGTGGATAATCGGCCCATCGCTGCAGATCCACTTTCGCTGTGAAGACCGGGGTTGAAATCCGACCGCCTGCTTCGCGACAGCATTCCACCGACTGATGAATGATCTCATGAGCATTCTCGCCGCCCACTGCAAACCACAGACACGAATCCACATTGGCGAGGTAGACGTGAGTGAGCTTGACGGGCTCCAGTTCGGCATCCGCGGGAACCAGCATTTTCAGCATCGACATATTGTGAAGTTGAACCATTTCACTCTGAGCATCCAGTTCCCCGTCGTCATTTGTTGCGGCCTGAATCGACGCGAGAAGTTCCGGATTGTCATTCAGTTGCACGCCTCCATAGATCACGCCGCCGGATTCTTTTGACCAGCCAATCTTCACGCAGAATTCGACATTTCCATGTTCTGCCACGGCCCCGTATGACTTATTCCATGTGAGCTGCGCGGCTCGCTCGGCATCAGAGTAATCCGGACTGCTGGTCACATCTTCCGACAGATTCGCAACGTACGCACTCACGACGTTTCGCCATTCCTCAGGCAAGTGAGCGGCCAGATAGATTGTTGCTGCAGCATCGTCGTTCAAAATTGGGGCGAAGCGACGTTCGGCCGCAGAGAGTTCACGCAAAGTTCGACCGAGGTCGCTGTTGTTTCGTGAGCTGATCCGAAACTCACCCTGAACAGGGCTTTCATCGAACGCAAATTTGAGCCAGGCAGAGACTTTTTCGGTATCGAACATGGCGGAGCGAACGAGTACGAGTCCGGCATCTCCTGCACTCCGTCGCACGGCATAGTCCACGTCAGACTCACCATCCCACTGCTGAAGTTCTGCTCCGGCCGCGGTGCTCAGTGCATTCCAGCCCAGCATTCGCAGGCCCATCGGAATTCGATCCGGATGAAATGTCACTTCGCCATTCACATCAGCGTTGTCCATCTGACGCAATGAATCGCCCGACGGCAGTTTCATCGTATGCAGGGCTCTGGTCTGGCTCTCAAACATGAAACCATCATGAAAGCGAAAATAGTTTATCGACTGCGAAGAGTATTCCCGGAACTTTTTACCATTCTCTTCGATCAGTTTTCCTTCACCTTGAGCGGAGTTGGAGCCAATGAAGATTCCTGTCCCTGAAGAAGCGCCAATAGAGATTGTGACATTGCCAGAGCTGGAAGGCGGTGTTTCATCGATTCCGAGTTCAGCGTTTTCAGCGATAGGATTATCAGCGGTTTGGAAGGGTTCTTCAACGACCTCAGTACTGCTGACAGACTGGATCAGGTTTTCTTCGACCCGCCAGGTGTTTGTGATCACCATCGAATACAGATCACCGGAACCATCCAGCTTTGAAACAGGTCCGGCACTCTCAGATCGCGTGTTGATCAGCCGCACAAATTCCGCATGATCGACGACTTCCGAAAACTGCACCTGTTCCACTGATGGCAACAATCCTTCCCCGAGGTACAAAAGAGCCCCGGAAGCGGGATTCTCGCGTTTCGTGACGGACGCTTTCAACTCGTCGCTATTCAGTGCATCGTTAATTGCACTCCCAATCTCCAGGTCGTCCCGGAGTTTCCTGAAGTACGCTTCAGTCGACTTTGCGTAGAGTCCGCCGTACCGAACCACCACTATCGGTTGCTCGGCCAGCCGAGGTGCCTCGTCGGGCACGGCCGATCCAGAAAGCATCACACAGGAAAGCATCACGACCGTGAAACAGAGAATGCAGCGATTGAACATGTTCTGGCCTCCGTGCAAGGGGACGCGACGTTTGTTATACGAGGCGGTTTTCCCAGCGGAACAGTGTGAGACATTATGATGAGTGCCCGTCTGGGATGACACGTACTGGTCCGCGCTCAACGTTGACGAGTCAGTTCACGTCACTGCGAGCCGCGTTTGTCAGCATTCTGCGGGACGTGTCGTTTCTTAAACCTGAAGCACGCACGGGATCCAGCGATCCTGCAGGATTTGTAAGCAATCCTTGCCGTCTGAGCGAGAGCAACGGTCTGCAAGGTTTGCGATTGTTATCATCTGCCCTGCCATTTAGTCCGCCCACGTGTACAATCGATAGCCTCAATTTTTGTTTTTTTGCTCGACTTCAATCATCAGGGAAATAGAAAAAGGATCATCAGGAAATGTCTCAGCGGATCGTAATGCGTACCGGGGAAGCTCTGGTTGAAGACGAAGCAGGCTGGTCAGCGGCCGAGCCAGAGGTTGTCATCGGTGAGCTCGATGGCCCAGTCGGAAATGCCATCGCTCTTTTGATGGGCGACCAAACCAAAGGGCACTCCAAAGTTTTTGCGATTCTGAATTGCGATGTTCAGGTGCGTCCAGTGACCGTCATGGTCAGCAAAGTGACCGTGAACAATGAAAAGTACACCAACATTCTGATGGGAACTGTTCAGGCCGCGATTGCTAACGGCGTTCTTGATTCCGTCCGTAACGGAGACATCCCCAAAGAGAAAGCCAACGATCTCGGAATCATCGTGTCAGTTTGGCTGGATCCGTCTGTGGTGACGGAAGAAGTCGACTTCAACATTCTCTTCAAAACTCACCGCGCTGCGATCACCAAAGCCATCGGCAAAGCCATGCGCAACGAACCTTCAATCGACTGGTTGCTGGAGAATCAGGATAAGGTGACACACTGCTTCCATCAGATGGCGGTTGATGGACAGATCTGAGATATTTTTTTCTCTGTTGATTTCGTCGCTGTCCCAATTGGAGTACTGGCTCAAGCCAGCAGTCCATGGGACGCTTCCTGGATGATACCGACTGAGATCGGCACGACGAAGAAGAAACCAATGCCCGCCGTCTGACTGCAAAGTTGGCCGGCGGGTTTTGCATTTAAGGAAAATCCGTTACAAAGAACGACGCTGTTGCCCGCCTGCGTTTTCATCCTCCCCGTACATCCTGAACAGGAATCTTCTCCATGCTTCGCCGAATTCTGCTGATCGCTGGAATCCTGATACTGCTTGCTGCTCGCGTTTCTTCGCCTCAAGCCAATGCTGAAGACAATGTCGCATTGAAGGTTGAAGGCAAGACGCTGGAGATCACGATCAATGATCAGCCGTTTGCAACATATAACTTTGGAGAAGACCTGCCCAAGCCGTTTATGCTGCCGGTGCGATCTCCGTCCGGCGTTGTGATCAATCGTGCTTTGGGAGATGCTTCCGACGCGGACCATCCTCATCACAAAGGCATGTGGAACGCCATTGATGAAGTGAATGAAGTGAAGTTCTGGGCGGAGAAAGGCCTAATTCATAACGTTTTCGTCAAGCCATCAGCCAGCGGACCTACGGCATCGTTTGAAACTGTGAATGAATGGCGGCATCCGGAGACCGGGGTTCCTCAGTTGACCGAAACCGCAATCATCACAATCCATCCTAATCGTCTGGTAGTGTACGACATGCATCTGGCTGCTTCGCACGTGGATGTCACATTCGAAGACACCAAGGAAGGCCTGTTTGGATTTCGAGTCGCCCCATCGATGAAAGAAAAGAACGGTGGGCATGTCGTGGCCTGTGACGGGACCGAAACGACGCAGGAATGCTGGGGCAAAGCCTACAACTGGATTGACTACTATGGTGACGTTGATGGCAAGACTGTGGGAGTTGCCATTATGGATCATCCAAAGAACTTTCGACCTTCGCGTTATCACGTTCGCGACTACGGTCTGTTTTCAATCAGCCCATTCGGCGAAAAAGCCTACACCAACGGAACCAGCCCAGCAGCACCTCATCACCTGAAAAAAGGAGAAAATCTGCGACTGCGTTACGCGATGTTCTTCCATGACGGCGACACGAAGACAGCTAACGTTGCGGGTGCCTGGGACTTGTTTGTGAAGTCTGCCGGGGAGTAGGGATTTTCAGTTTTCAGTTTTCAGTCGGCTGTGGGCTATGGAATTAGTGTTTTGCTGTTCGGATGAAGATTGTTATCAGGGGACGTGAAGTGGTGGGGCGAGTCCAGATTCTACCGCTGGAAGTTAATAGAATCGGCCCACTCGAGTTGGCCTTGAGTGACTTCTTCAGCGATTGCTCAATGTCGAAGGCTTTATCAGTTGCGTTAGCCAGTGCGTCAGAAGCGGGTGTGGATGCCCAGACAACAATTTCAAGTTCTGCTGGTTGCTCGTGAATGAGACCATTGCCCTCAAGGCATGTTTTTAGAGTTCGCTGGATAGCAGATCGAACGGCACTGTCTGATTGCTGCGATTGCGAATGAAGATCCAACGCGAGCTGACCGTCGAACTCAACCGATCGCGAAATGTTGCAGAACCGTTCCAGTTCGGTCATCAGATGCGAGAACACCGGTCCGTGCACATCGACCGGGAAAGGCTTGTCAGCAGTGAATTGCCCTGACTCTTCCTCTTCCGATCCCGTCAGGGTTGCTCCCCGGAGCAACTTCTGGCGAGAAACAATGCCGCTGATTCCGGACTTACCAGCGAGCTTCTCGTTCGCGGCATCAGCTTCGTGACGAAAGCCGGCTGCGATTACTGCGAAGTCTTCTCGACCGTGATCACGCAGCGACCCGCTAAAGGCGGCTGTCACTTCCGAAAGTTCTGCCCCGGACTGATCACGCGATACGTTGATCAGTACGGCAAGAGTTGTGAATATGCACAGCAACAGGCCTGCAAGATTTATTAGTGATGCATGAAATGGCGATCGATGCGACGCGGGAGTCAGTTGACGAATCATGGTTGCGACTCCTGCATGGCCACCATCTTCTTCGTTCGCAGAATATGGATCTGAAGTTTATCCAGCGGCATACTGTCGACCAGACTGACGGCCATCTCACTGATGTCCACGATCTGTTCTGGCTCGGCACTTTTGCGGATCGTGTCGAACCAATGCAGGGCTATTTTCTTATTTCCCGGATTGACGCGAAGAGTCATCTGGAACTGTAGAGTCGATGCGCGACGTGACAGCACTTCGAGCAGTTCAACAGGAATCTGCGGTTTTGAGTGATCAGAAGAGTTCATCGGCGCAATGTCGACTTCGATTGTCACTCGTTCCAGCGGTGCCACGTTTTCAGGATTGTTCAGACGTCGCAGGGCCGCTTCCGTAGTCGCGAGAACGCTCACGCGGCTGGACGCGTTCTTCCGGGGACTGACATCCAGAAGAATATCCTGCCTCAGATCTTCAGGCACCGGGATCCTCGCAGCCAGCGTCCGCTCGATTGTTCGTTGTTCAGAATGGGCCACCGACCTCGACACACATGAAACCGCCAGAAACATGATCCCAATCAGCAGCCCCGGCAACACAGCGAGGAAAGCGTTGGTATAGTTCGCAGTCTGCACAGATTTTCCGATCTGGATTGCCATGCCGTGAAGACTCCCTGAAACCAACAATCGTGATGACGCATTAAGCTGCGCGAGTTTTATCGTCTGGTTTTGTGGTGCGTTCGCGAGGCGGAACCCACGCACGCAGCCTTTCCTCCACGATGTTCGGCGAACTCTCCTCAATCAACGCCACGAATCCGTCTGTCATCACTTGGCGGATCAGAACCTCTTCGGCATGCCGTGCTTCCAGTTTTCCGGCAAGAGGCACACATAGCAGATTGGAGAACAATGCACCGTAGAGCGTGGTCAGCAAAGCTAGCGCTAATCCCGAGCCCAGCGTTCGCGGGTCGTCGAAACTTCGCAGCATCTGAACAAGCCCGATCAGAGTTCCAGTCATTCCCCAGGCTGGTGCGGCAGAAGCCATCACTTCGAAGAGACGACGTCCCTGCAGGTGGCGATGTTCAATTGCAATGAGTTCACGCTGCAAAGCTTCACGGACAAATGTGGGATCGCTCTCATTAGACGCCATCTCCAGCCCCAATTTCATAAACGAATCTGATTCTCTTGCGGCTTCTTGCTCCAGTGCTCCGGTCCCCTCTCTCCTCACCTGAGTCGCAATCTCGCGAAAACGACTGACGACTTCCGCAGCTTCCGGGAGACTTGTGACAAAGCAGGTCCGCGCCACAGCGAAGGCCGTTCGCACTCGCTTCGCAGGAAAATGAATCAGCACGGCCGAGAGTGTTCCTCCGATCGTGATGAATAACGAAGGCAGGTGCAGCCATGCGGGATTATCACCGGCCGAGAGCATCGCGGCAACAATCATTGCCAGTCCGGTGACAAGTCCCAGAAATGTGGCTATGTCCATAGGAGTTCTCACGCTGCGAGAAGGTCTCGTCAAAGAATCGAAAGTGGTAATGTCTACCGAAACACTGTCTACCGAAACACTGGTTGCCGAACCCATCAATGCAATGTCTAAGCCGCCTGTTTCATTTTGTAGATCTGAGCAAGGATCTCCGCGATCGCGCGGAAGAAGTCGAAAGGAATCTCCTGACCGACATCGACCGATTTGAACAATGCACGAGCCAGAGGTTTTCGCTCCAGCACCGGAATGTTGTTCTCTTTCGCAATCCGCACAATATTCTTCGCGAAGACTCCGGCACCTTTGGCAACAATACGAGGAGCCTTCATCTGACCGGGCTCGTACTGAATCGCGATCGCAAGGTGCGTCGGATTTGTCAGAATCACAGTGGCTTTCGGAACATCCCGCACTGACTGGCGTCGCCGAGCTTCGCGCTGCTTCTTTCGGATCGCGGCCTTGAGATGTGGGTCGCCGGAGTCGTCCTTCTGCTCCTGTTTGATTTCTTCACGAGACATCATCAGCTTTTGTTCGTTGCGAAACCATTTGACCAGGTAGTCGATCAACGCCAGCCCCAGAGAAACTCCCGCCATGGCAATGCAGACGTAAAGGCCCAGCCTCCATGCAGATGCAGTAAGCGACGCAACCGACGCATGATTCTGAACAGAGAACTCCGCGCGTTTGATCCAGAGGCAGATCGCCGAAACGCACAGAAGCAGCGAGACCTTCGCAACGTTCATCACCCCGCGAATGCCGGAATCCATCGAGATGATGCGGGAGAAACCATTCTCCGGAAGCAATCGTTCCCAATTGATTGCCAGTGACTTGAACGAGAAGTGAAATCCAACCTGGGCGAATCCAAACGCGAGGCCAATCACCATGATCCCGGGAACAAGGAAGCCGCAGATCGCCACTAGTTCATTCGTCATCCAATGAGCGCTCTCGGAGACGTGATGCACGCCCCACGCTTCGGACGGAACTTCAACAAACCAGCGACGAAATCCTTCCATAAGCCGTATCGCGATGGTGGAACCAGACCATAGCAGTACGAGGCAACCGGCCAGCAGCCCGATCGATGCCGTAAGATCAGAACTGAAAACAACCTGCCCCTCGTCGCGTGCGTCTTCGCGACGACGTGGTGTTGGGGCTTCTGTCCCTGTATTCTCCGGACCTGCCATTTATGTGGCCTCCTGTCCGACAAAGAGGAGCAACCCCTGGATGGCTCCACAGATATCCGGGAAGAACAAAATCAAACCGCCGATGCCCGCCACCAGACGCATCGTCATGCCATACGACATAAAATTAAACTGCGGAGCTGTTCGCATGGTGATTAGTACCGTCAATGAGACAACAAACAGCAGCACGCCCACCGGACCAATGATTACAAAGCCCTGATCAACGGATTGCGTAACGCTCCACAGGACGGTCTCCCACGATGGCATCTCCCAGCCGGATGCTGCCGGACGAACCACAAACGAGCGACCAATCATCCAGAACATGATGTGATGGAGATCCATCACGAAGAACAACAGCACCGCAATGGCCTCCAGAACCTGAGAAATCACATTGCTGCTTTGCTGATCCATCGGAGACGCAAGGCCCGCCATCGTAAGTCCCATTTCCTGAGCAACCCACGCCCCCGCAACTCGCACGGGAACAAAACACAGGCTGAATAACCAGGCCAGACCGGCACCAAGAGCGGTTTCGCGGACAACCAGCCACGCCAGGTGAAGCCAGGCACCGGCACTGGAAAAATCCCCGGCTGACGAGATCGCGATCTGCACCACGTGTTGCGGGGCGATGACTGCGACCAGTGAGATCGCCAGTCCGATCTTCACGGTGGCCGGCATGCCCTGACCATTCAGTGGCGGCAGGAACGCGATGAATGCTCCAACCCGGAAGAGAATGAGCAGACAGGCGATGATCTGCGATTCGATGACAGTGATTACCATTATTGAGTCACCAGGATCATGCGTTCCATCATGCGTAACGTGAAAGCGGAGGCCTGCTCCAGTGTCCACGGCAGAGTCAGCAGCATCACGGCACCCACCGCGACGATGCGAGGAGCAAACGACAGAGTTTGTTCCTGTATGCTGGTGACTGTCTGCATCAGGCTGACACCAAGACCGACCACAAGACTGACCGCGACAGCAGGCCCCGAAAGCCACATCGAAGTAATCAACAGGTCTTGCCCGATCGCGACGACGTCCAATGTTTCCATGATTCGGATCTTTCTGTTCTTATGGCTTCTTCGCAGACTTTGTTTCCGTGTTTCGAGTACTCATTCGCAGCAGAAACTTGCTGGCCAGCGTTTCATCCTGCAGTGCATCCATAATGGCTCCGGATTTTCTTTGATCCATCATTCTCAGGATGTCCACGACCAGGTCCGTATTCCCCTGAGTGTCCATTTCGCGGAGATTCTTCGCCGCAGATTCCGGCGGCATTCCCTCCATGAACTTGGCGACTTCTTTGGGATTCTGGACCAGCGGAGCTGCATTAGGATCCGCAGATTCAGGAATATTGCGACCTGTGGTGCTCAGAAACGCACGCTTATCCTGCTCGAGGAGCAGTCGATCGGAGTCCAACTTACTACGATCCTGTGCCACCTGACGCTTGTCGCTGTCAACGCTTTCCTTATCCTTCAGCCAGTTATCACGGTCACGTGCCAACTTCTCGCTGTCCTGATTCACTCGCGTCTGTGTGTCGGCAAAAGCTTTTCGATCGTCTTCCAATGATTTTCGCTTGATCGCCAGTTCATTCTCTGTCTGTGTCAGCTTCAGCTTCTCGGCTTCCAGCGTCTGTTTGGCGAGTTCCAGCTCGGCCTGTTCTGTCTTCAGCTTGTCTGAGTCGCCACTGAATGACGTTCGTTCGCGAAGGACCGATTCAGACTGAGCGGCAATACGAGCGAGCAATTCTTCCTTCGCGGCCCGCTGATCACTCGTCTGAGCCAGCAGATTTTCGACTTCCTGCTGAGCAGACGCGAGGTCGGCCAGTACAAGGCGCTGCTGAGATTCAATTTCTCGAAGTGATTCTTCACGCTTGCGAATGGACTCATCCCGCGATTTGAGGCTCAGGCCCATCCGCACGATTTCTTCAACCGTCATTGGTGTCGAACGAACGGCCACCGGCAACTGCTCATCGTGCTCGTTTGAACCGTGATCTTTGACATGCCCGTCAGAGTGGCTGCCGGATCCATGAACCTCGGCCGTCTGATGCTCGTCCGTGTTTCCGTGCGAGTCCGCCTCAGTGTCGCCATGACCCTCAACGAGTGTTTCGCCGGGTTCACCAGTTCCAGTATCTTCCTCGCCCTCCGCATTCTCAGCGGTCGTTGCATGCGGAGCGGACTTCTGAATCATGTACATGCCAAGTCCGGCCGTAACGCCAAACATCACTCCGCCGTACAGCAGCATTCCCAGAATCTTCTTCATAACTCGCTATCCTGATTGAGTTCCATCTTGCGGTAGTAGCTCTGTACGGCTTGTTCCAGGAGTTGATTCTCTTCGATTCGCATCTGTTCTTTGCGATGCTCTGTCAGCTCTCGGTGGATCATCTCTTCCACAATCCTGCGTTCCGCTCTGGCTTCCTTGTGTTCCTGCAGAGCCATTTCCAGTCGATCGTCGGCGAGTCTAAGTGCTTCGTTGTCCAGTTTGATCTGATGTTTCGCTCGTTCTATCTGACTCGCCATCGATTGCAGAATCGATCCCGTGACGCCCAACTTCATCCCTGCGGCTGTTTCTGTTTCAAAACGAGA
>CAMAXD010000099.1 GCA_945861975.1 Candidatus Kuenenia stuttgartensis
CAGGGGCCACAGATCGACCAGGCTCAGTTCGACAAGATCATGAGCTACATCGACCGCGGTCAAGCGCAAGGAGCGAACTGCCAGACCGGTGGTGCTCGCTACGGCAATCGTGGTTACTTCATTCAACCGACAGTGTTTACCGACGTCCATGACCAGATGGATATTGCTCGCGAAGAGATCTTTGGACCTGTCCTGAGTATCCTGAAGTTCAAGGACATGGCTGAGGTCACTCGTCGAGCAAACAACACTTGTTACGGACTGGCCGCTGCCGTCTGGACTCGCGATGTCCAGAAGGCGCACCAGATGGCTCATAGTTTGCGAGCCGGTACTGTGTGGGTCAATTGCTACGACGTCTTTGACGCCGCAGCACCGTTTGGTGGCTTCAAGATGAGCGGCATCGGTCGAGAACTCGGTGAAGCCGGCCTCGCCAACTATACGGAGTTGAAGACTGTCACGATGGCGATGGGATCGCGATAAGACTGCTGTCAAACGTGAGGTGGGACCAGCCTGACGCTGTCCCACCTTGTGGCCTTCCGGATTTGAGATCTGAAGGATGGCATTGAGGGCGTTTGGTGCAGGACGATCGCGAGAGCTTTGCCTTGCCGCGAACGCAGGAATCGGCCAGATTGACGCTCGTGGAAGACTCACATGCAACCTTTACCAACCACTAAATTGTTGACACAATTGCAGTAAGACGATATCTTACTCAACATGAAAACCACGGTCTCCAGCAAGGGTCAAATCGTTCTGCCGGCTGAACTGCGGGAGCAGGATCACATCATGCCCGGTCAGCAGTTTCAACTGGAACGAATTGAAGAGGGGCAGTACCTCCTGAAACGACAGCCGGTCGAGGACAATGCTGGCGTTGTAGACTGGCTTCTCTCCTGTCCGTCAAGCGACTGGTTTCAACCACTGCCTTCCGAATCGACTGATGATTTATGAAGTACCTTGTGGATGCAAATGTGCTCAGTGAAGTTACTCGACCTGAGCCTTTTGCCGAGGTTGTGGCGTGGTTACGAAAGCACGAAAGAGACTTGGCTGTGACACCCATCGTGCTTGGGGAAATTGAATATGGGATTGGACTGAAGAATTCTCCTCGCAAGCGCAAAGAGCTTGAGCACTGGTTTGCCGAGGGCATGAAGAGGCTACGCGTGATTGATCTGGATTCGGGCACAGCCTCCGTGTGGGCCGCACTCCTTGTTCGCCTGAAGAAAAAGGGACGAGCCATGCCTGTGAAAGACAGCCTGATTGCGGCATCCGCGATCCAGCATCAGTTGACCATCGTGACACGCAACGTAAGCGACTTTCAGAATGCCGGAGTACCGCTGATCAATCCATTTGAGTAACGAATACCAGCATCTCGCCTGAATTTCTCGCTCACGATGAGTCAAATCAGCTCAACCCCGAAGAGACGCGGTCTGCGCGATAACGCCGAAAGCTCTGCACAACAACGTCATGTTTGACGGGAACCTGACGACGAAAAATCGCCACTACAATGCACGCCCCTTCAGGTGTTTCGCGCGGAAGCCTTCCGCCCATTTGGCAAAGCGATCTTCCTCAATTGCCAGGCGGATTGCTCGCATCAGATCCTGGTAGAAATGCAGGTTGTGGAGCGTTGCCAGAGTCCCGTAGAGCGGTTCGTCGGCGAAGAGAAGGTGCCGCAGATACGCTCGACTGAAACCACCCGCACAGGCCACGCATTCACAGGCCGTGTCGATCGGGTATCGATCTTTGCGATAAGTCTTGTCCTGCAGTCGCATCTTGCCGTCCCAGGTAAAGACGGTGCCTTCTCGAGCATAGCGAGTCGGGATGATGCAGTCGAAAATGTCCATCCCGCATTCAACCGCCGCGACGATATCTTCGGGCAGTCCAACTCCCATCAGATAGCGGACCTGATCGGATGGCATGAGCGGCGCGGTATGTTTCACGATACGCACCATGGCTTCATGCCCTTCGCCGACGGACACTCCGCCGATCGCATAACCAGGCAGATTCAGTGATGTGACCTGACGCACGGCCTTCGCGCGAAGATCAAGTTCCATTCCACCCTGAATGATCCCGAACAGATGCTGATGCTCCTGAATCGGCACGGCTCCGCAGCGTTTGAGCCATCGGAAAGTTCGGTCCAGAGAATCGGACATATACTTCGGCGGCATGCGATGATCCACACACTCGTCGAAGGCCATCACAATGTCCGCGCCGAGTCTGCGCTGGATGTCCATGGCGCTTTCGGGGGAGAGCATCATCGGAGTGCTCTCACCCTCTTTCTTTCCGGAGCGAAACTGAAAGCTCACACCCTCTTCTGTGATCTTGCGCTCGGGCAGACTGAAGACCTGAAAGCCTCCCGAGTCCGTCAGAATCGTCTGATTCCAGCGCATCATCGAATGCAGGCCGCCGAGTCGTTCGACCACCTGAGTTCGATCCAGGATACCGAGATGATAGGTATTCGCGAGCACAACCTGCGCACCGGTGGCCGCAACCTGATCAGGCAGAACACACTTCACGGTCGCCTGAGTACCGACAGGCATGAACGAAGGCGTTTCGACCTGGCCGTGTGCGGTCACAAACCGACCACGCCGCGCGCGGCCGCTGGTGGCCAGGAGTTGGTAATGCAGGCCGCCGCCTGGCGTCCAGGCGGGGAGAGAATTCGTCATAGAGGAAGCAGAGTGACTGTTAAGAACGGGGAACTGACGTACGATTCGCGGCGTAGCGTAACTCTCGCCGGCACCATAGCGAAGCAGAACCGTTCACGAGGTTCCTGTTTTCGCACGACTTTCTTAGTTTAGGCCTGATCGTGCCACTGCATCTGCTGTTTCCCCTGTTCTCCAGCATCGTCTTCGTGATCGGGATGATTTACGCCAAGAATGCGATCGCTCGCGGATCCAGCCCATGGACCGGCACGTTCCTTGCGAATTTCTGGCTGGCGATTTTCTGGGGAAGCTTTGCGCTCATCACGGGACGATTTCTGCCCATTGCCGTCTGGTGGCAAGCGGCTCTGGTGGCCGGGTCTTTTGTGCTCGGTCAAGTCCTGACCTATTTGGCTTATAAACACGGCGATGTTTCGGTGGCGACGCCGATCTTCGGCGTAAAGGTCATCATGGTTGCTCTGATGGTGTCGGCCTGGGCGAACGAAGAGATTCCAGGCCGAGTCTGGATCGGTGCCGTGCTTGCAACCATCGGAGTCGGATTTGTGCAGTCGGGAACTCGCATGCCGACGGGATCGGCTCAGCACAATCCCCAAAAGACAGTCCTCACTATCGTCCTCGCGCTGGGAGCTGCGATCTGCATGTCACTGTTTGACGTCGGACTTCAGGCGTGGGTCTTTCGACAGCCGAACCCTGCTGTTCTCGCCACGAAGTTTCTGCCCACCGTGTTCGTGGCGACCGGACTCTTCTCCTGCGCAGTGTTGCCCTGGGCCGACCGCCCTTCTCGTCTGGCGGAGCTCGGGACTACGAAGCCGATCGTGATTGGAACTCTGCTGATGGCCGCTAATGCGATGAGCATGTCATGGTCTCTGTCAGCTTACGGCGATGCGACTCGGATCAACATCGTGTATGCCCTGCGAGGACTCTGGGCGGTGGCTTTGGCCTGGGCGCTGGCTCGGTTCTTTGGTGGCCAGGAATCTCATCATTCCGCGCGAGTCATGCTGCTGCGACTCTTCGGCGCGGCGCTGTTGACGGCTTCGGTGCTGGTTGCGCTGATGGGGAACTGAACTGCACGGCGATCCCGGCCATTGGGAAGTCGACAGAGGTTGATTCAGCGATGTTCTTTTTCTTCGCGACTTTGCGCCTTCGCGTGATTCGAAACTATTTCAGGCGAAGGCGCGAAGTGAACCCCAGTTTAACAGAGGGTGCCGGCTGGTTTCTTTGGCGACCATAAATCACATCAGTCCGTGCGAGTCCTGTTGCTGCGACTCTTTGGCGCCGCGCTGTTGACGGCTTCGGTGCTTGTGGCGTTGATGGCGAAGTGAGTGGCAAGTGCCAAGAAACCAGAGGCTAGAAGCGAGCGCCTTCCATGGTGATTGTCGCACTTCAGAACTAAGGGGTTCCCCTCGCCTTGCGATTCTCTGCTACTTCGCGGCTTCGCGCCTTCGCATGATATGAAATTGTTTCACGCGAAGCCGCGAAGGCGCAAAGTGAATCGCAGTTGCGTGTATTGCAAAAGCCAATAAACCACTGGGGTGAACCCCAATGGCGTGGACTTAAGGGAAATTTGTAGCGGAAGTCGCGTAGACTTCTGGTGATTTGCCAGGAAAGCCGGAACTCTTGGCGAGTTCCGCTACGCTAAGTCCACGCCATTGGGGGTGAACCCGGTGGCGAAGAATAGTTGGCTTGTGCGCGAACCAATGCCTCACACCAGGAAGCCATCAATCGGTCGAGACGATGGATCAGCGATCGGCATCTCGCGGCCATCGATGTCGAAGTTGCCCGTTGAGTCAACTCCGACCGCCTGCAGATAGGTGTGGAACAAGTTGCCGTGGTCGACCTGTTTGTCGACGACTTCAGTGCCCTTATCGTTCGTCGCACCGAACACATGTCCGCGGGGAATTCGTGATCCGGCGAGGCATACTGACCATGCTCGCGACCAGTGATCGCGACCGTAATAAAGATTCACGTTCGGCGTTCGCCCGAACTCGCTCAGCACTACAATCAGTGTGCTGTCCAGCATTCCGCGTTGCGCGAGGTCCGCGACGAACGTCGAGAACGCAAAGTCAAATTCGGCGAGCTGTTCGATGTGGAAATTGAAGTTCTCATTGTGCGTGTCATAGTTCGAATGCGACAACTGCACGAACGACACACCGCTCTCCAGCAGCCGTCGAGCCAGCAGGCAGTGACGTCCAAGATCGTGCTTGCCGTATCGTTCGATTTCACTGGCAGGTTCTTTCGAGACGTCGAACACATCGCGCTGACTCATCAGCTTCTCAGCCTGCTCGAACGAGTACGTAAATGCTTCGGTGACGGCGGTTCGACGACGATTCAGGAATCGCTCACTGACCTGACGACGGAAGTCATTCCGCGCCTTGTCAGAATCTTCCGTGATGGAATCCGGGCGAACTATGTTTGGCGGAGGATTGCCATTGCCCAGTTGCACGCTGGAGTACTTCGGCCCCAGCCAGGCCGAGTCGTTTCCTCGTCCGCCACCGCCGCCGGGAGTAATCAGGATGTGACCTGGCAGCGAGCTATCCTGAGGATTCAAAGTCTTCGAAGCGACCGCACCAATTTGAGGGAACTCACCGGCCGGAGTCTGACGCCGACCGGTCATCATCAAATAGGCACCCTTGCCGTGATCGTCTTCGGACGTGTTGACGCCGCGGACCAGGCAGAGGTGATGCATCTGCATTGCCGTCAGCGGCAACAGCTCGCTGATGTGAATGCCGGGAACGGAGGTCGGGATCGCGAGGAAGGGCCCGCCGGTTTCAGTCCCAGGTTTTGGATCCCAGCTCTCGAGCTGACTCAAGCCGCCGTGCATGTTGAAGACGACGATTCGTTTCTGGTCCGACTTCAAATGAGCGGCCATCGCTGGCGAAGTGAAGGCGCCGAGTCCTCCGACCATCGCTCCGGCTCCAGCGGCCATGGTTCCAGCTCCAGCGGCCAAAGTTCCCAAAAACTGTCGGCGAGCCAATCCATGTGCGACGGTGTTGCAAGGATAGTTGAGTTTCATGGTCGATCGCTCCCAGAAAAGATCCATCGTCGGGCGGTTTCCACATTGGTCCGCCGATACGTCGCACCATCATTTGTTGAATCGAAATTCCGCACTGCTGATCAAGCCCCAAACAAGTTCCTGAGCCGCCTTTGCTCGATCAGGACGAGCCGCCAGGAAGGCCGCAACGTCGGCGGATTCCTGTTCGGTCGGCATGCGAGTCAGGATGCCCAGATACAACTCTTCGGCTGCAAGCTTTGCATCCGTGGTCTTTACAATTCGCTCCCCGGCGTTATCGCCGGCTGGAACAACCCAACTATTAATAGCACCACCGTTGGCAGTAAACAATGCCTGGTCCGGACTTGCGTAGAAATCATTTTGCGGCTGTCCCGGAGCTCCACCATAGATCTGCACATAGCTTCCGATGTTGCTCTTCAGCTTGTCGAAGGCCAACTGCTCCACTTCCGCGGCTCGCGCTGCAAGCACGATCGGATCCTGTTTTTGCTGTTCACTGAGCGGGCTGGCCTTTTCACGTTCAGCAGCATCCTGGGTCACGTAGCGATCGTAGACGGTCGTGACTTTGAAGACGGTCCAGCACATCTGCTCAGGGCTGAGCGGCTTCAGCTGAGACAAGGCAAACGTTGATGAGAGATCCGTTGGAACCGCGTCCATCGCTTTCTCACAGGAGACTGTTGTTGCCTGCAGCGACTCTTTCGACTGAGTCAAAGTCGTCGCGGCCTGAGTCACCACCTGCAGCCGTTGTTGGAGTTCCGCGTTGCTTTCGTCCATGGCTGACTTCGCCAACGTCATCGCCTCAGTGGCAGCAGAAGACATTTGGCTGGCCACAACCAGAGTCGCTTCAGAAGACTTCAATGCGGCTTCCAGAGCCGTCACCTTGGTGTTGATGGTCGCAAGCCCCGTTGTCAGCGTCTCATCGGAGGGCAACGCGGCTTGGGCACGCTTCATGGCATCCGCAGCTTCGGTCAGCGTTGTCGCGGCGACTCGATTGCTGCTAACTTGTTCCTGAACCACTTTCACCGCAGACTCCGCGGAGGCCATTGCCTGCTCGGCCTCTGTCAGGGCAACGGTCCGTACGGCCACGATCGGCGTGTATTCATTGACCTGCTGAGAAGCCAATGTCATGGCCGCCTCCGCTGTGGCTGTCGTCTGAGTCAAGTTTGCGAGCGACGCATTCAGATCAGAGGCTGAGGTGACTCGCTCTAATACGGCGATGCGACTTGCGACGAAAGCAGCCTTCAACTGGGCCTCCTGCATGGCCAGCCGAGCCACCACAACTTTGGCCTCTTCAGCTCTGAAAGCGGCCTGAAGTGGCTGTAGCTTCTGGATAGCGGCATCAAGTGTTGTGCGGAGAGTCGCCAGTGCCTCGGTCAACGGAGTCACAGCCGCAGTCTTTTCAGTCACCACCTTTTCCAGAGCCGGAAGTTCGGCCGCAACCGCATTCGCCTTCTCAGTCAGCTTAGCGGACGTCGCGACAAGCTCAGCATCGGAGGGCAATGATGCCGCCGCGGCTTGAAGTGGAGTGGCCGCCTGCTGCAGCGCGTCGGCGAAATTCTTCTTCGTGTTGAATGCGGCAGTGGCATCGTTGAGAGCCTTCTGTGCTTCGTCGACCTTCTTCTTTGCGTCGGTGAACTGAGTTCGAACGCCGTCAACTTCAGCGGCCACAGGCAGCATGGCCGTCTCGGCAGCAGCGAAGGCTGTGTCGGCATCGCTGAACACTGAACCAGCATCGCGGGCAAATACGTCGAATGATTCCTTCTGAGCGGAGAGTTGTTGATGTTCTGACTTCGCGGCAGCCAATGCAGGGACGGCTTCCGGAGCAAGGTCAAACGGGCGCTGATAGACATCGCTCAGAGCGATCTCCCGCAGGAACCCTTTCATGTCGAAATTCATCGCGGCGAAGCGACTGCCCAGCTGCGAAAGCAAAACCGGACTGGCCGCAGGATTGTCCGGATGGATCATGTCCAGAGGATGCACGACGCCTCGTCCCAGCATCATGGCCCAGAGGCGATTGGCGATGTTCTCATTAAACGCGCGATTTGATCCATTCGTGGAGAGCTCGGCCATCATGGCCCGGCGACTGAATTTCGGGACAGCTCGCACGCCATCGGCGGGAGCAACCGTGTAGTCTTCGCCAGGATACAGGATGGGCTCGGTGAACGACTCAGCCCCGGGAAGTCGGGCGATGGTGCGGTGAGTATTCCCTTTCTCAAAGACTGACTCAAATGAAAGATCAGTCGGGGAACGCTCGGCAAATACCGTCACGTCTTTTTCCGCAACCTTCTTTGACACGGCATAGCCAGCAGAGGCGATCGCCAGCAGGCCGTGATAATCTCGCTGCAGGAAGTCTGCCACAAGCGGAGAATCATGGCACTGGTTGCACTGCATGTCGCGGCCAAAAAACATGCGACCCAGGTCGCGAGTGATCACATGCGGTTCCGAGTTTCGGTCGAGATAGAACCTCGCGGCGGCTCGATTTTCCGGCGTATCGCCATCAGCCGTCATGATCTCGCGAGCCAGCACATTCCACGGCTTGTTGTCGCGAACCGACTTCAGTAACCAGCCCTGCCACTCTTCCTGCGGCACGTGAGTATTTGGGCGACGCTCCATGAGCATGACATCGATCGTTGTGGACAGATGCCGGGCGTACAGAGGGGATGTCAGAAGTCGATCAACCAGCTTTTCTCGTTTGGCGGGATCGGGATCGTTGATGAACGAACGGGCCTCATCTGCACCAGGAGACATACCATTGAGATCCAGCGAAACACGTCGCAGGAACTCCGCATCGTTGGCTTGTGGCCAAGCGGTTCCCGAAGGTGCCACCAGCTCGCGGTTGATGAGCTCTCGCAGCGGCTCATCAGCTTGAAGCACTGCGGCCGGGATTGCAATCCAGGCGAGCAGAAGGCGAACGATCATCCCGCGTTCCACATGGAACGCTGCAGAGGCAGCAGATCGGAGTCTCGCGATCATCGCGGCTTCTCCGTTGGTCTTCGTCTGATTAGCCTGAGGAAGGATGACCTTGGTGACTCATGGCTGAGTCCGGTCACAGTGGCAATCGTCGGAAGAAGTTGAGGAAGGAAGAATCTCGGACACCAACAAAGGTTCGGTACCCGAGCCAATCAAATTTCAGGTGGGATCTCATTACCAAGCAGGTTGGATCAAGCTACTTGTTCTGGACGTGGTCTAACCGGCCCAACCTGAACCCGTCAAGTGAAACCCCGATCAAGTAAACCACGCCGTCTCATCCCGGGGAATCGTTTTTTGTCAGAATGCCGAATTCGGCGTGACCTGCGGGCCATTTTTCCGGATTTCGCCAGCAACGCGAATCACCCGTCAGTGCCCAAATATCAGGAAGGTTGTTGCCTTTCGGAAACATCACCCAAGCCACCGAAGTAGTTGACTACAACTTGATCGGCCACCGAAACCGGCTGCAATTGAATTCCAGCCGGCTCGCATGAGAGTCTGACTGACCCTCAGAACGCATGAGAACGGGGAGTTCCGATCAACCGGTCCGTTCCGCGGGCTGCTCTCAATTGCGGAAGGGGATAAAGTGCCTTGGGCTGCATTTGGCTTTAATTGACCGCCAAGCCTCAGGAGCCGACTCTTGCGAATATCGAGTCTGGAAAACCCCTTCGTTTAACCCGTGGCCGACGGGTCAGGTTTTCTCTGTTCAGGGCCTATTGGGCACGGGATAAACTGACAAGAATCGCGGTTGAATAGTTCAACGACACGGGTAGACACGACTCCGCATTAGAGCGTCTCGAGTCAGCGCACTCGGTATAGCTCAAAGACTTGGGTTGAAACCTCAGGGTGCTGGGACAGCCACTTCGGAGTAAATAAATCCAGCAGTGTGACATCGCCCGGTTCGTAACGGACTTCTGTCACGAGTTCGAAATGGCGATCCTGCAGAAACCAGTCTGGCCAGAATCCGGGTGTACGTTTCGCGTTTGGACCGATCACAAGGAACGTCGGCACCGCGGGCGAACTTCCATCCGCCTCAGCAAGATTGAGATGGCTTACTGGAGTAACGGCCAGACCGGACTGTGCCAAGTGCAGCAGCAAAGCCGGCTCGCCATAACCGTAAACGATCAATTTTTGTTTCGCACGCTCTTCGATAGTAAACTCGCGATTCTGAGTCGCAGCCGCACGCGATTCGAGAACTTTCCCCGGGCTGATCGTTTCACCGTTCGACAGTGGCAGACGAAACGGTTTCCATTCTCCAAGAGAACTCAGGACGCAGACATCCGCAATTTGCCGAGCCGCCCGATCGATCGATGCACGATCTTTGTAGAGTTCAGAACGGAACAGTTCCGCAGGCGAAACGACGACAAGCTCATCAGCCTCATCTCTCTGCAGCACGGCCGTGAGCACTGCAACCATCAGCAACGACTGCAGCAAGCGTTGTCCCCAAGTCCCGCCTGCTTTGACCTGCGAGGTCGCCGATTCGGGATGCCTGGCAACACTCAGGTTCGACTCCAGCCACCAACTGACTCCCCCAGCGGCAGCCAACCAGACCGAAGCCAGCAGCGGAAAGAAAAGTCGGGCATAGGGATGATAGAACGGAGTCACCAGCAGCATTCCGCAGAACCACGCCAGAGTGGTGCAGTAGCCAAGCGCCGGGTCGATGATTGGAGCCGCCAACAGGTCACCTCGGGACAACGGCAATGCACCCTCAGATGTGGGCGATAGGTCGCGGGTTGTTCGCCGCAGCCACGCTCGATCCAAAACTGGCCACAGGAAGATGCCTGCAAAGCCCCCCAACGCCAGACTGAAGAGCACCCACGGCGTCCAGACTCTTAGTGCAAACACCATCATTGCGGCTGAAGCGACTGCGAAGCGAATCATCAACCAGCGAGGCGGAAATCTGCCAGCGGCGGATTGTCCGCTATTTTTTGCCTCATTGCCGTTCCCTGCGGTCCCGTTCCCCGTGGAACGATCGGCTGAGTTCCATCGATACCATGCAGCCGCCAACATCCCGGTTCCCAACGAAATCGCGCCAGCCATTCCGTCGTGCCAAAACTGACTGGCAAGGTGCTGCCCAAGATGATTGGTCCAGGCATCCACGCTCGCCCATGACAACGATTGCGCATATCCAGCATGATTTTTTGTCACGGCCGAGTACCCACCGACCGCCTGCAATCGCCACAACCACGGCGCGAAAGCGGCAAACGCTGAGACTATGATTGTGGCCAGAATCGAAAGCACTCGAAGAGCGATGATGACTTTCCGCCCGCGCCAGATCCACCACAAGGTCGCGCCGCTCGTGAGGATCACCAATGGCAGCCAGCCTGTATACTTGGTCCACCAGGCAAGCCCGCAGGCCGCTCCACTAAGGACAGCCGTTCGAAACGAGGAGTTAGAGATCGCAACAGTTCCAAGGTAAACGGATGTCGCAATCCAAAACAGGCATGTGACGTCCGTCAGTGCCATTCGCGAATAGATGATGTGGAAGTCGCTCATCGACACCACGGCGGCCGTGAAGATTCCGGCAGCCACTCCGAACCAGGCCCGTGCCATTCGCCAGAAGACAATGATCGAAAGTGACCCGAACAACAGCGATGGCAGAAACGGGGCCAAACGACTCACCCCGGGAACGATGCGGAAGAAGTCAATCATTCCCGACAGCATCGGCGGAGCATAGAACTCACGGGCCGGATAAGGCGATCCGACCATTCCATCGTGCCACAGCACCGACGCGTAAACACCCTCATCGAAGTGCTCGACCGATTCACGATCCAGGTGCCAGCATCGCAGCAGCAGACCGAGCACAAAGAACCCCGCCACGAGAGAGATTTCAGTCTTTGGTGCGGGCTGGGTCATCAAAAGGATCCGTGGGTCAACTTTTGCAAGGGATTGCACAAGGTAAAGGGTTGAATGCCCTTAGGCGAGTCACACATCAGAGATTACCCCGCGAATTGGCGATCCATGAATTCGTCCATACTCCGGTTCGGAATTTTGAAGTGGGAATCAGGTGTAGGTTGGTTGAGTCCACCGGATCCCGGTTTACCATACGAAGCGAAGAACTTTACACGGCTGACAATTTACCGAATGAGCAATCCTATGTCCGAGCAGAATCCCGGAAAACTCTACGATGCGGCCATGAAGCTAAAAGCCGAAGGCAACCTCGAAGGCTGCGTGGATGCTTTGAAAAATATCCTGACGATTGACCCAAATCATGTGCAGACCCATATGGCTCTGGGAGTCCATCAGCAGAAGCTTGGGCGACTCGAGGAAGCCATCTTTCACGCTAAAAAGGTGTCTGAACTGGAACCGACGGATGCTTTTTCGTTCACGCAATTGTCCGTCATCTACCAGCGATGCGGAAAGATCTTTGAAGCCGAAGAAGCCATGGCCCGAGCCCGGGAGATCCAGGGAACTCCGCAACGCCATTAGTCGCGGCGTCTCGTGGGTGTATTTTGCGGGATCATCCCAACGTTTACCACGAGGCCGAAGCCGACGGCTTTCGTCGTTGACGGATGGCTAGCGCCACTCACGTGGCAGACCTACTGTCCTGGCGGACGTCGCCAAGGGATTCGTAAACGAGTTTCGTTAGCAAACGCCGCCCAAACACCTGGAATGCTGAACCCCTGAAGTACTACTGACCCACGCGATGAGTGCGTTCCGGCACGTAGTGGATACCACTGGGCTCTAGCCTCTAGCCTCTAGCTGCTGCATAAACTCGGCGACCAGCCTCTCGCTCACTGCTGCCGTTCGTTCGCCCGACTTACAAACAGCTCCGCGGACAGCGATGATGTCAGGCTGCAGGGGCAACAGCAATGGTAAATCAATCAGCGTAACACGGCCCGCCAAGGCCAGTTGCAGTCCGTGAGCAGCGGTCGCTTTTCGCAGCGAGGAGATTTTTTCCACGGGCAACCAGTCGAGCAGATTGGTTCCGTCCTTGACGCAAGTGTCAATCAGCAGGATGGAGCAATTCGTTTCGAGAGCCGCCTCAAGGACATCATCCGGAGTTGGTGCCTGAGCTCTTTGGTGATCTGCGTATGCAACCGCAACCCATTCATGATCGCCGGAGAAACGACAACGCACATCGATCCAGGGGTTCCACCATCGTCCCACGCCCTGACAGCCCGCTGCTGCGACCTCCGATAGCCCGAGCTTCATATAGGTCGGTTGCAACTCGGAAATTGCCATGCAAATCGCGTCGTAGGATTCAATGTCTAACTTCGATGATTCACCAGCGAAGTCACTTCCGAAGTGTGATGACGACTCAATCCACTCCTGCACTTCCCCCAACGCTATGCTGAGCGGAACCGGTTCGAATCTTACACGATCCGCATGTTGTTGCTGCTGCTTCAATACGTCAGCGACGGCCCGCAGATTCTCCAGCGAAGGCCGACCGAGTGAACCTTTGGAGGGTTCCTTAACGTCGACGATATCCGCCCCGCCACGAACGGCCATCAGGGCTTCTTCTGCGTTCCGAACGGAAACTAACAGGCGTGGAATTCCGGAGAACACTGAGCACCTGTCCGCGAGTGACGTCAAGAATGGCAAGCTCTAATGAAAGAAAGAAGCCCGTGTCTTGGAAGAGCCCGGGCTTCTTTCATCTGTTCAACGTTGCAGAAACAAGGACTAGACTTCCGGAGCCGCTTCTTCAGCCTCTTCCGCTTCACCCTCTTCGGCTTCATCTTCGATCTCAATATCTGCATCAATATCGATGTCTTGAGCAACTTCGACCTCTGGATCGATCTTTGCTTCTTCAACATCTTCATCCGGTGCAGGCATGGCCACGCTGATCATTGGAGTGCCGTCTGCATTCAGTGCTTCCTTGACAGGTTGCATGAAATAGCGACGCTTGCCTCGCCCCAGCAGGGTTGCCAGCAATTCGTCAGCCTTTTCCTTTTCGTGAAACAGGAATCGGCCTTCTTCTCGCATTGTGCTGCTGTAAACGACCCAAACCAGCCGGCGACGCTGCATCGCTTCTTTAGCTCTGCGAGTACGTGGCTTGGCGGCTTTCTTCTTTTTGGGAGCCCCGTCTTTGTCTGCCTTGGAGGCTCGTTTCTTTGGGGTACCCTCGCCCTTCTCTTCAGAAGTCTTGCGAGATGCCTTTTTCTTGACGCCGGTTTCAGCTTCTGCGGCTTCCGCAGCTTCAACCTCGCGACGCATTGAGAGACGACTCTTAGCCATTTTTCCTGCCAAACACGCGGACTGGAGAACCTACGTTTTTCCCAACAACGTCAGGAAAAAGACGGCTCAATGTGAATCAGAAATTTATCCGGAACACGTCAAAACATCCTTTCGACGCGTGAAATCCGGGACTTTGAAGCGGGGGAGAATAGCAGGGTTCCGTCCGGGAATCCACCCTTCATGAAGAAAAGATCGTTTGAACGTTCGAGCCGGTTATTGCAGGGCTGTTCCCCCGGAAACCGAACCCACGCGGTCAACGACAGCCTGAATCGCCTCTTTCATACGAGCCCGGTCGACCTCATGAACATCAATCGGCCGCCCAATCTCGGAGAGCATTGTGACGGTCAGCCGTCCTCCCAGATGCTGCCGGAACTCTTCCAATCCCTGAAAAAGCTCATCCGTTCGCCTCAACGTGGGATGATCAATGAGCAGTTTAAGGCGCTCAAGTGATTGCAGGACACGATCCGCCTGGGATTCAGGAAGACCGTGGACAAGACTCGAATAGACAGTGTCGACGGCTACACCGATCGCCACTGCTTCGCCATGCCGCAACTCGAACTGACTCATGGCTTCCAGTTTATGAGCGGACCAATGCCCAAAATCCAATGGTCTCGCTTCAAGCATCTCGAAGGGATCGCCGCCCGCCGTGATATGTTTCAAGTGCCAGTTCGCCGAATCCTGAATCACGGACCAGCAGGCATCTCCTCGAGTCACAATCACATCCGCATTGCTCAGTATTCGTTCGAAGAATTCAGGATCTTTCAGAAGGGACACTTTGATCGCTTCAGAGAACCCGCAGCGGAAGTCGCGATCGCTGAGCGTTGTCAGCAGCGAACGGTCGTTTATAACTCCCCAGGGAACAGCGAAAGATCCGAGCCAGTTCTTCTTTTCAAAAAGATTGACACTGTTCTTAACACCAATCCCCGAATCGGCCTGAGCCAGTGTCGTCGTGGGAATACGAATCAGCCGCAGGCCGCGATGAGCGATCGCGGCCGCAAACCCAACCGCATCCAAAACCGCGCCGCCCCCAATAACGACGATGTAACTTCGCCGATCCAGATCGGCTTCGTGAAATACCTTGAGCATTCGTTCCAGGATATGCACATCATTCTTGACGGCTTCGCCACCGGGAACAATCTGAACATTCCCGACCACCTGAAACTTGTCCGTGTTGCGTCGAGCGATCGAGTGGAGTCGCTGCCGAAGATCCGGATTAGCATTCGCGACATGCTCATCCAGCCAGAACTGAACTCGCGGGATGCGGCCCTCGGAAGACTCCAGTAACCGGACCAGCACTTCAGAATCAGCACCAAACACATCGTGCGTGAACCGCAGTCGATGACGAAACGCTACCGTGAAATCGACGTCGGCGATGGTGCGTGCCGTTTGCTCTGCAGAGGGGGAAGTCGGGGGCATTGAGGTTCAGCGGCAGGAATTGTGGGAGGCGATTCACCATGGTCGGCTTCCCTTCCACCATGTTCAATTCCCCATAGTATACCCCGCTCCTCGCCATTTTGCCAATCGATTCCGGAACGACGTCGGACTGGCTTCACTCCGCCGGCCCTACTGCTACTGGCGATCGGATTACAGAAAACAAAGGGGTTATGCCAGTTCGGCTGGCTAGCGCGACCGCGGGTCGGGGGCGTCAGACTGCATAATCGATACAGCCGTCGCATCCGGGTGCAGAACGCAGACTGACCGGCAATCGTTGCGCTTTGCCTCGACCGCCCATTCTTTGTAGTCCGAAAACATTGGCAGTGTTACCCAAGAGAGCGAGTCAAAGACTCACCAGAAATTCTGAATGCGGCGTGTGCATTCAAGGTGTTTCCCCGACTCACTCAGCAAGAACGATGTGTAGGAGAATTGAGATGAAGGCGATGAAATTGTTTGCGGCTCTGGTAGTGTGTTCAATGGCTAGCAGCGCTCAGGCTGGGCTGTTCGGCGTATTCAAGAGCAATCACGGCTGCGGATGCAGCGTTGAGCCAACGTGCTGTGCTCCAGTCGAAGCGACTTGCTCAGCCCCAGCCGCTTGCGGCAATGGTTGTGCTCCAGTTGAAGCAACTTGCTGTGCTCCAGCAGCTTGTGGCAATGGTTGTGCTCCAGTTGAAGCTACTTGCTGTGCTCCAGCAGCTTGTGGCAATGGTTGTGCTCCAGATGAAGCTACTTGCTGTGCTCCAGCAGCTTGTGGCAATGGTTGTGCTCCAGCTGA
>CAMAXD010000100.1 GCA_945861975.1 Candidatus Kuenenia stuttgartensis
CGACGCAACATCGGGACTCGTGTGGTCAATTCGGCCTGGCCACGAAGAGCATGCAGACGATCGACAGAAAGAAGGAAGCCTTTGTGTCGAGCCGCCTCTTCCAGGTGCGGAATCGTGTGGCTCAACAAATCATCGATTGTGAGCACTCCGGCTGATCGCAAAGCTTCCAATTCACCAAGCGTGATCCCGGCGAGATCTTCGACACCGTGATCGACTTCCAGATAAAACAGCCAGTTCGTTGGCGTCGCCACATTTGTCGGCGTCGCAGCGATCGTCTCGACAGGGGCTGGCTGTAGATACACGATCGGCTCGACAACGGGGCGTTTCACTTCGACTGGAGGTTCAACATAGGCATGCAGCGCAGCCGGTGGCTCGGGAGCCAATACCACGGGAACTTCAATGGGGGACGTAAACGGGCGAACATCCGCATCGAATCGAGCAAAGACATCACGAGCGTCCTGCCGACTTGTCAACGCGATCACCTGTTGCCCCGCCTGAGTCAATTCAGACAATAATCTTACCGCCGCCGTCAGACGCCCCTCGTCGGACGGAATCAGCACGTCATCGAGAATCAGCGGCACATGCCCGTGAGTTTCCCTGCGGACCTGAATCAACGCGAGCCGAAGTGCCAGCGCAACAGCATCGCGAGCATCCTGGCTTAGCAGCTCCGGGGTCTGTGGATCGACATAGTGCAGCGTATTTACCAACAACCGGTCCGGCTGAATCACTGAAACTCGATGAATCTCACCCAGACTCAGTCGTTGAGCGTACAATGAAGCGAGTTCGAAAACTCGCGAATGATTACGCCCCTTGAGCCGCTCCATGACTTCCCGAAGACTAACTTCTGCTCGATCAAGCTGTCGTCGCTGATCTTCCAGCAACGTGATCTCCGCATCAAGTCCCGCAATCTGTCCGCGGAGTGCGTCGAGTTGTTCGAGGCTGGCGGCTCCGGCAAGTTCCTGACGAAGTCGTTCGAGCAGTGATCGCTTTAAGCTTCGTTCACCGTCGGCATTTGTACGCTCACTCATCAGTCGAGTACGTTCGGCTCGCAACTGCTGCAGTTGGCTTTCAATCTCTGCTGCAGATCGGAGTTCCACCCCGGACGTGATACCAATGGCGGATGACTCACGGTGTCCGACGAAATCACAGGCCCCCTGCATCTGCGGAATGACGGATTCCACGAGGATGTTTTCTGATCGAGCGAGATCCGCGCCAAGAGAAGCAATCTGCTGCTCCAACAAACGCTCCATCTCAGTCGCCTCGGCCAAAGTCCGGTCGGCAATCCTGAGTTCCTGAGCATCAAAATAACTGGCCAGGCTTTTTTCGTGATGCCCCACATATCGACACAACGCAGCGACTTCGCCGCGGATAACCAGGGCAAGATCGGCGTCGCGACCGGATTCAAAAACGACCGAACCCGGAGCATTCAAACGATCGGTCAGGACCGTCACGCGATCTTCCAGTCGAGACACAATCGCGAGAATCGGGCGAACATCTTCGTCGGCACCGGATACCTGAACATTGGCAACCCGTCGACTATCCGCTTCGCGAGAAATTAATCCGCGAATTTCTCTCCATCGCTCCAGTCGAGTGGTCAAAATCAGAATGTTATCTTCAAGCTTCTGACGATTCAGGGGAAGCACATTTCGACGACGAATCTCCGGCAGCAACAGTTCAAGGCGAGCGATCTCTGCATCAATCTCGCGCAGCCGAAGGTCGGCACGATCGCTTACGAGAGTCAGCGTTTCAATTTCGCGAAGCAATTGTTCAACGCGGCCTGGAAGATCGGCCGCCGGCTTTCGCAATGACGCGATCTCGCTCTGCAGTTCCCCCTGACGACGACGCAATTCGGAAATGTGATGAACAACGCCTCCCTGCACACCGTTACCATCACGATCACGAACGGTCTGCAGCAATGCCGCTTCCGATTGTCGAAATTCGATCTCGCTGACATCCGTTGCGGAACGAGTCTCCAGGCACAAACGTGTCAAGGTTCCGAAGCGAGCGGATTCTTCGAACCCCGGAGCAAAGACTTCACGATACACGTCGGTCGTGACCCACGCCGGCAACTGATTGTCCTGCACAACAAACTCTGAGCGATCCTGTTCGTCAGTCACGCTGAACTGCTGCAGGCCGGATGGAGCCCACAACCGGCGAACATTCCGCACTCCAGCACTGGACGACACACGAATCATGCCAGACTCGGAATTCGTCCGCGGAACATCCACGTTGAAGCTTCGCGGGGAGCCCCACAGAAGTTCCCGCAGGAACCTGACGAACGTCGACTTCCCCGAGTCGTGAGCACCATACAACACCGTGATTCGTCGAGAAAGATTGTCCACGGCTGTATTCAACAGCGACCCGAATCGATCAATTCGTACATCCGTCAGTTGCATTGTTGTATCCTGAATTTCAACGGATCGAAAAAAGCTTCAAAATTCCCTGTCTCTGCCCGTGTGAATCAGGCCACACGTCGCAGCAGATTGAGACCCACCGCAGCTTCACTGCCAAATCCAAGCGGCAAACCAATCACATGCGACTCCGCCATGCTGCGTCGAGAAGATTCTCGCTTTAATCGCTCGCGAACAACGGCGGAGAATTCATTCGCCACGGCCGAATGATGCCCGGCAACATCCACAGAACTGCTGTCCGAAAAACGAATGCGACAGGGCCAGGCTCCCGAATGCCCTGCATTCAAACCTATGCGAAGATCTCGCAGCAAATCAATCTCACAGAGCGAGTTCGCTGCCGCAGAAGTCATACTGAGATGCCCGTCGATGACCCATTCCACAACGGTCGTACACCGACCGGAAGTCCCGATCGCACGACTTCGCTCACACAATATTTCACACAATTGCGACGCAGGCATTCCGGCAGGGAAGGAGATCAACTCCTGCGAGAAGCGAATGACATCCGTCGAGCAGAAGCGAGAAGTAATCGCCTGACGATGCAGATCGGCTTCCACCATTTGACATCCGAAATGACCACGTTCAACCGGACCCAACGACTGCGGGCTGCCAGCCGAAATCCGCAGATGCTGATTATGAGCCACCGCGACACCATCAACGGAATTTAACATCGACGACGGCAACGTTGATGGCACAACGACGTAGGCCAGATCTGACAACGGACGAACAGATTCTTCCGCCGGAAAATCAATACCCAATGCTCCCGACCGCGCGGGGACAAGGCGAGAACTGACGGTCCACTCTGTCGTGCCAGACGGTGAATTCCAGACATCCAATCTCTGACCGGGGGCCAGCAGGATCGGATCGAGGCAACGCAAAGCGGAATGTGCGGACACTGGATAGCCCGCCAGCACCAAGCGGACTCCATGCTCACGAAGTGATGCCGCATGCGACATCAGCCAGGCCAATGCGAGGTCCAGATCCTGATCGGATTCCGTGAGTCTTCCAGCGACGACCAGGAACTGACAACGACCCGCAATCGCAGCTTCAATCACGTTCACAACCGCTGTGCGAACTGCTGACGACGCCACTTTACGTAACCAGTCGGGACTATCAGACAATCCTGCAACCGGAGATGCCAGCCGTAAATGATCGGTGTGCAAAAAACGAATTGTCGACATCCATGCCTCCCTGCATCGGAATCAAATGTCTTCTCAAGCGACATTGCCGGCGGTCCAAAACCCCCGAAACACCAAGACTGTACAAAATCACCAGAAACACAACCAGACCACTTCGGCAAAAACTGCCACTCAAGGCTATTTCGGTGCATGACGGTCGATGCTCGCCACGACCGATGAGTGGACCTTTCCGTTCGTCACGACCATGCCTTCGTTCACCGCCATCGTGGAACCTTGACTGAAATTCGCAGCAGCCCCGTTGATGTCCGTCACCTGGCCACCAGCCTCCAGAACGAGAAGCACGCCGCCAGCGTGATCCCAGATTTTCTCCTGGTAGCCTTTGCGAGTCGGCAATCGCAAATACAAATCGGCATCGCCCCGGGCGACGGCAAGATATTTACACTGGCTGTCCATTCGTACGGGCTCTTTGTGAATCGCCAGATCTCCGGCGATCAACCCTGACCAATCATGAGAACTATGTCCGGATTCTACGGACTCGCAGAATAGTAACTCTGAAGTCACATCGGTGGCAGAAACCTCGATTGCCTTCGCCGCACTTTCCGGACGATCCAATGGCTGTGCCCAAGCGCCATGACCGCGAATGGCCCACGCCAATACTCCGTCGGGCGATGATGGATCTCCGGATGGCATGTTAGGACAACCCAGCACACCAACTTCAATCACGCCATCAATAATCAGCGCCAGCGAAATGGCATATTGTTCTTTGCGAAGGAATCCTTTTGTCCCATCGATAGGATCCAGAGTCCAGAAACGCGGGCTGTACTCTGACGCGCCGCCGCGATCGATCCAGTTGCAAACTTCGACTGGAGAACCAGTCACGCCCGCCCTCGCACATTCTTCAACAACTCGCTGGAGAAATTCTGCCCCGGCTGGCAGCTTCAACTCGGCCGCCCCTTCTTCTCCGATAACCGGGTCCTGAGGAAAATGCTGCTGCAGAGCGCGACAGACCAGGGCCTGACTCGCATAGTCAGCGACGGTCACGGGGCTATTATCTTTTTTTGCAAGAGACTCTGTTGTGATTAACGACTGTACCGAGCGGCACGCCACGGCAGCCTGCCGCACCGCTTCCAGAGCAACTTCTAATTCCATTTTAAACGACATTTAAATTCTCGCGAGCTAAACCGTTTTGAACCTACCGCAAATTGGAAACCGGGCTTTTGACCAGAAGCCAAAGAAGTTCAAGCATCTGCGACTCCTTCGTTTCCTTTGTTCTCCTGAGCGCGGCCACGATTGAGGTGATGCTCTGGAAGATACATCCCGCGAACCCCACGCCTCAATCTATCCCGCCCGAAGAAGAACTTCTGTTCAGACCTTGTCGCTAAGTGACGCGGGACAGCGGATTACTGCATGGCAGTGAATGATATCAACCGCGTCGCGTTGGAGGAGTGTACACGGCGGCAAAGCTGATTTCTGTCCGCAATGATTCACTCGCCTCTGCTCGTCGAGCTTCAATCCGAACGCCGTAAGGCTGTCGTACCGCCACTTTCAGCCGAACCTGGTCATCACTAGTGGGTTCGCATTCAACCTCGGGAAGCCCTGCTAACGGCGGCGAAAAGGGAACATGCAGGTGAGCCCGCTTCTGCCCCACTTCGAAGAAGACCTGAATCGTGCCTTCAACCATTTCTCCACCATGGTCGTCAAGAATACGCTCCAGACGCATGTCGGCGGTTGATTGTTGCACGGTCCGAGTAACACCCGTCCCCGCCGCCGAAGTACTCGCCTCCATCAGTGATTCCTCAAATTCTTCCGATGGAGATTCGGCCTGCTCGGATCTTAGCTCCTGCTCACGAATCTCCCGATCCATCTCATGCAGCGATTTCTCCCGAGATCCTGGTGAAGGCGGCACCGCCGAATCCGGCTCCGATAGCGGGCGAGGTCGAAACCCCGGAGCGATCGTTGACGGCAGTGGTGCTGTAAGAGCAGGTGAATTTATCGCCGTGTTTAATGCTATGGTATGAACGGGGGCAACCGACGCTTGAGGTATCGTCACCGGCAGCATTGAGACGGGCGGAAGACTCACAACACCCAGACCGTGCCCCGAGTTTGCCATCGCGGAATTCGCCTTTGCAGACGAAGGGAATGGCGGAGGAGTTGCTGGTTTTGGAGACTGAACAGGCGTCTGGAAGCCCACGGAGGTCTGAAATCCCACTGGCGTAGACGTTTTGCCGAAGGGCTCCGTCAGCGGTCGCCTTGAAGACGTTGAATAGGTGCCTGCAACGGCATCGCCAGTGGCGGCATTCCCTGGGGCCCCACCTAACGACGACGGTGCCTCTGGAGATCTTTCTGGAGATCTGACCGCCGGCTTTGGCAAAGGAGTCAAATTGCCCCAATAAGGCTGCGAATTCGGAGAAGGCCCAGCAGGCATTGGCGGCAATGGAGGAGGCGTTAGTTCGGAGGCCCGCTTCGAAGGCTCCGGCTGCTCTTCAGCGAATCGCCGACGTTCGGAACGCGGCACTTCTTCCGATCGACGTGACTGCGACACACCGATCCGACTCATCTGCCGACCGGTACCATAGAACGGATCCGCCCACGGATCTCTCGCTTCCACGGTTCCAGATGTGCCCGTCGTCGCTGGTGCCGATCTACTCAGCCAATACTCCGTGCGCGGTGCGACATCGTCAAATCGAACCTGCGGCGCATCAATGTCGAGTTCGGTCAGATAGGCATCGGTCAACGGCTGAAGGTAAGACTTGCGATCTCGTGGAATCGCAAAAACCTCATCCGGCAACGGACTCATGATCGCGATGATGCCAAACACGAATACGCCGATTGTCAGCCATGGCTTCAATGGCGAACCAACAGGCATCAGGTGGTAAGCGATGAAGCATGGCGGTAGCAGTGTGAGCATGCCAGCAAAGAACAACCCAGGGGATTCTTCTGCAGAAGTTCTCCCCGGGGAAAACAACAACCATCCAAAAATCGCAAGGAAAGTCGCATACGCGGAGAGCAGCAACGCCGCAGGCTCCCAAGCCTGAACTCGGATGAGCCGAGAGTGCTGGCCGCGCCATAACAGCCACGCCACAACCACCAGCGATACCCAGGCCATAATGGCCAATGCACGTCGTCCCTGAATCCGCCGACCATGAGATGATGTCATGCGAGCGGGCCTCCTGCCTTGATTGTTTGACACACAGCGATGAAGACCACGCTGCTTCCCCAGATTAAACAGTCTCCCGGAACCGCCTGAAATCTAACGGTTCACAGGGAAGGTCTGCAAGGTTTCTCAGCCACCGTTTTGCGAATCATCGCAGTCCGCAGGCTTTCAGAAACTTCTCTTCAAACTGAGGATCGGGCATCAGGCATGGATGTTTGTACTGCTCCGCGCTGCCTCCGGAACCGGATTGACGCAAATTGGTGAATGACTTCCATGCATCCGGCGACAGCTCCTGAACGCGAATCATCTGCAGCCGTCCCGTGTGGCGTTTCTCACCGTATTCAACGTTTCTGCGACAAAGATCTTCGTCCAGCGCCATCGCAAACTGGCTCTGCATATTGTTCTGAGCGGTCAATGAAAGCGGCCGGCGTCCGCCAGAATCACTTCCGCCACCATCACTTCCGCCAGAATCTCTCACTGCATTTGCAGCCGCGCGATGGTTCAAAGGGTTGTCGCTCAGTCGTCCCACATACAGAGTATACCCCGGCGGTTCTGCCCAGCACGGCGTCAGCGTGTAGATCTGGGGACTGAGGCCGATCAGACTGCACGCGGTTCGCACGGACTCCACGACCTGCGACTCAGAAATCTTTTCTCCAGTGATGCTGGAGATATGCGCGCCTTTGTGGCGGAACTCAAGGATCGGAGTGCTGCCATAAAAACCGACGCAGCGCACTACGTCCTGAATGTTGTAACGATACAACCCGGAGCTGGTCGTCAGGAGAATAAAGTACTCACGCCCTTCTTCCAGTTCATGGGCTTCCAGTACAACAGGCTGAGTCGACTCTGATTCTCCGACCGGAATAAACTCGAAGAAGTGCGTTTGAACTTCAAGGATGCCGGCCGCACTGTTGTCTTCCAGAGGAAGCGTCATTCGCCCTTCGCTGGCATGCAGTCCATGGTCACGGACAGGCACATCATCAAACTGCTGTTTCAAGCGAGGAATATAGGCGGCCGCACTTCCGCCGCACCAAACCCCAAGCACTCCCAGCATTGGCCAGCATGATCGCGGCCGAAAGCCACCGTGCTCATGCACGATGCTCTCAAGGACACTGGCTCGCTCACGATTCGCCCGCAGGTGTTTTCGCATGTGACCACGAACAGACTCGGGCAGCTGACAGCCACTGAGGCCACCATCGCGAATGTCACGAATCAATGACTCAACATGCTGATTGGCATGATCAAGCAACTGCAGCAACGTGCTGGGATTTGCCGTAATCAGCATTCCGACATAAGGATCAGCCAGCGCCATTCTGAGAATTGTATAGCGTTTGGCCTCGGCATCACCAATCTCTGCCACAGCCGAAGGAACCGTATACAACGTACGGACGATGGTGCTCTGCATGGCGGCCACCAGTCCGCTGATATTGCCGCACGGAGTCCCCCCTGGCGTGGCAAATCTGCGATGACTGCTGCTGATCTGCACGATGTTCAGTTTCTGCAGTCGAACATGCTCTGAATACGTCCCGATCCCCCACATTTGCCAGCCACGGCGATAATCGTGCAGAAACCGATCCGTAACCGGGATCAGCTTGGACTCGGAAGTGGTCCCGCTTGTCACGGCAAACATCTGCAGTCGGTTAGCACTTCCCAGCAACGCCTGATGCTCACCCGCAGCAACACGCTGAACGTAGGGTCGCACGAGTTCATAGTCAGCAACAGGCACAGCACTTCGGAATTCACTGAGCGACATTCCGGAGGAAAGTCGATGATCTCGCGAAAACTGGCTGTCGTGGTTCAACTGCAACAGGCCACGAAGCACTGCCTGCTGATTGTTTCGACAGCCTACCCTGGCCGCCGCCAGAAACTCGCGCCGTGCTCGACGCATTCGCCGCCGGAGGAATGTTCCGGCCGCAGCACGCATTCGATAAGCCAGCGGAATCTTATTCATCACGGTCCCTGGGCTGCGAATCCAGCGATCTTTAGTTTAAACAAGAAACCGCCAACAACAAAAAAGGCATCTCCGAACGATACGTTCAGAAATGCCTTCCAGTGTTTCATCCAAGCAGGCAATGCAAGACTACTTCTTGCCGCCCTTTGCGCCTCCCTTGGCCGCTCCCTTGGCTGGAGTTGCTGCTGCTGCAGTTTCTTCAGCCGTCTTCTTCTTCTTCTTGCCAAGCAGAGCCTTCGCGACTCGAACTTTCGGAAGTCCCAGAGGACTACGTCCGGTGGCAAAGCGGTCTTCTTCAATCAACCGTGCAATTCGCTCACCGCGCGTCAGCACGTTACGAGATCGAGAAAGGCCAAGTCGGGTCCTGAGAGTCTTGTCAACTGACACGTGAACGCTCCAATCGCACTCTGAATTCAAAATTGCCTCGAAACAAATCCTTGCTTCGAAGACCGGGTATCGAAAAATTGTCCCAGTTCCACGGCCGACCAGTTACAAGATCAGACCTTGAAAGTTCCGGAGTGTATCGACAAAACATCCGCTTCTCAACCACGCCTTTGCCACTTTTCCCACTGAAAATCAACGCAATCATTGGAAAACGCTGTAGAAACTGGTTCCCGACTGCCCGGCAAAAAAAAAATCCTGAGAAAACCGGGCTGCCACAACCCTTAAACACTCAGTCGAGGACAAATGACAATCGCCTCAAGGTTGGAACAATCTGACAATAAAATCGCTCGGAGTCCATAATTCTACGGGCCGTATTTCCACCGGTCTGGCATTTCTGGCGTTTTCTGGCCGGGGAAAAACAGACAGGACCCATCTTACGACCACTTTCCTTGCCTGTTCATGTCGTCGCAGTTCAACGCGTCGTGCCCGGACCAGCCAGCATTCAGTTCTCAGTTTGAACCAGCCGAACGCCAGCCGAACGCCAGCCGAACGACTGAAACGGACACCACGAACGAAATCAACGCTTCTCGATTTATCGACCCATTGATACGGTGATTGGTGTGTGTTGAGAGTCACCGGATTCGTGAGAATTCAGATGCCTTCCACGGAATCGCAACGAATTGTCACGAATTCGGCGACAAAGAAACATCTCACTCTGCTTCGAGCGAAGTACAAGCCCGTTTAGCGACCAATCTGGTCTAGCGCCATGGCGGCTCGGTAGTCGGCTCGCGATTCAAAGTAAAGCTTCATCGCGTCAACATACTTTTCAGCCGATTCGACAGCGTACTGTTCGCGAAGGGCCACTTTCAGAAGGTCAGAGGCGCCTTTCTCCTGATTCGTGCGTTCTCTCGCAGCGAGATCTTCGGCATGCTCAAGCGACTCCTGAGAACTCACAACCTGGTCCCACGCTGACCTCAATGCCGCGTGAGCCATCTGCACGTCGATGCTGATCTTGTCCGCAGTGATGCGCTGTTTGGCGGATAGCTGAGCCAGCTTGCCTTGAAGTTCGGTCATCTTTCCGCGAGCTTTACGTCGTTGCATCGGAACGTCAAGATAGACCGACGCTTCACTTTCGTAGGGCGACTTATCTCGCTTGGAACTTGTTGGCTCACCGATATCCTGAGATCCCCAGACAACCGCATTGAGTTCCGGCTGAAGCTGATTGGTGGCTTCGCGATAGTCAATTTGAGTCTGCTGGCGAAGCAGATCCAGCATCCGAAGTTCCGGACGACTCGAAAGTGCTGTCTGAATGTCCTGATCCAATTGCAACTCATCGACAGGTGAAGGATCAGGAAATCCCGGCAGTTGCTCCTCCGTCGGAACAATCGGTTTTCCTGAGCCATCACGCAGGTACACTGACAACTTGGCCGCAGTCTGTTCCATTTTGCGGCGCGTATCAGCGGCCTTAGCCTTTCGAATCGCAACCAGTCGCAGGTTGTCGGTGAGTTCCGGAGGATCGACAAGACCGGCTTTCACCTGAGCGTCAATTCGGCTTGTGCGTTCTTCCGCAAGAACCAGAATGCGTTTGGCGATTTGATGATACTCTCCGGCGGCAACCCAATCCCAGTAGCCGTAAGATGCATCCTGAACGTAACCGATCAACTGAGCCTGAATGTCAGGTTCCGCCATGCTGCGTTCGTAGCCAGCTTTCCACAACTCTGCTCGTCGCGCATCAATATTGCGATTGCGGGCCAATGGCACCTGCACACCGGCTTTGAACTCACCCGCATCGTTGGTTTGGCGTTCCAGATACCACGGCTGAAAATCTCCGCGACCAATTCGATAGCCCGCGAAAACTTCGCCACCCCAGTAGGTTGGCTGCACGATCCCAAGGTTCTGACGATAGTTCTCATAGAAGCCCTGAGGCCCGTTCTCGCTGGCCCCTTTGAGCTTGGTATCAAACGCTCCGGAGGCACCGATCTGCTGACCCAAAGCAATGTTGCGGTTGTAGAGAGCGGACTGCAACAGCGGGTAGCTGCTATATACCGATGCCAGAACTTGATCGAATGCGACGTTTTCGTCATTGGTTGTGGCAGGAGGGGCTGGCGTCTCTTCCTGAGAATTCAGGGACACCAGCATCATTCCAGACTTCGCATCGTCGGAGCCGGACTCATTATCCGGCGCGGTGGTATCAGAGGCCGCCACATTCTCCACCTCGGGGATTGATGATTCACTGGCGGCACCGGAGCTCGTATCCGCAGCCTGCGGTGCGGGGCTGTGCTCGCTACGACTCACCACAGCAGGCGAGGCCGTATCTTTCTCAGTGTCAGCCCCCGGATGAATGGTCGGCGCGGACTCTTTGGTGGAGGCATTTTCCGCAAACGGAAGTCGAACATTCCTGCTGCCCGCGCAACCCGGCAGCAGTAAAAGTACGAGAGTGATTCGGCAGAAAATGCGCATGAACGATCGTCATCCGTGACAGGTCGATTCGAGCCAAAAGGGCTCACCTGTTAGTTCGGACGCTGAAACACTGTTTCTGATCCTCAGCGTGATCCGACTCTTCGAATTTACAGTTATGCCAAACAGAATCACTACACGGGGCAGAACCGGAAGAGCTTCTGTTTCAATCTTCGCAAAGGTGAACGTTTCTGTTAAGTCGCTGAGCGCTATTTCTGAGGCCGGTGCAGGCTGGATCTTCACTTGCCTTCTTCTGTGCCTGCAGCCTTCTCGTTCTTCGTGGAATCCACTTCGACAGTTGGCGGGAACCCATTCAACTTACGCCAAACTTCAAACCACAGCGGCACCTGTTCCAGAAGCACCCAACCATTCGCGCGAACGCCTTGTCTCAGGAATCGTTCTTCGGGCCAATGTTCGGAATCCGTTGCATCCGGAAGAATCTGGCAGCGAAATTTTCCTTTGCCATTATCAACCATATCGACGGAGACAACTTTCCCTCCAAACGTGCCCACAGCGACCGATGGCCAGCCCGCAAACTGAATTGCGGGCCACCCTTCGAACTGCAAACGCACGTGTCGTCCTGCTTCAACAAGCGGTGCATCGTTGCCGTCCAGCCAAATCTGCACAGCACGATCTTTCGTGTAGGGAACCAGCGTGCAGATTGGATCTCCCTTCTTCACCAGTTGAGAACCCCCATTGGAACTGAGGTGAACAATGTAGCCATCAAACGGCGCTGTGATCTGCTGAGTATTCTGCCGTGCGACTTTGGACTCCATATCATGCATCTCTTTGTCCGCTTTGGAAACTTCAGCACGCGTTTTGTCCAATGCGCCTTCGTAGTAGCTGACGTCGGCAGCCGCCTTGTGGATATAAGCTTCCTTGTCGCTTTGTTTGCCCATCAGTTCGGCTCGGGCGGCAGACAAATTGGCTGACTCTTCTTTCACTTTGCCCTGAGATTCCAGCAGCTTTCTTTCAATCTCCTGCAGCTTTTCGAGGGCAATGTTGCCCGCGGCCTGCAGCTCTTTGGCTCGATCAAACGCAGCCTTTAGCTGCGGAATGGCGGCCTCTGCAATCGCCAGTTTCTGCTCCGCAGCCGCGACTTTCTGCATGGCTGACTGCACATACGCATTCTGCGCTAATTCGACTTCGGTCTGAACTCGACGATAGGCATTCAGCTGGCCTTCGGTGGCCTCGACAATCTTTTTGGAAGACTCCAAAATAGCAGCCGTGTTCTCTAACTGCCCCTGCAGCCGCGCGGAATACTGATCGTCGATGTCACGAATCTCGGCAATGAAGTCGCCCTTCGCAACGCGAGCATTCTCCACGAGTTCTTCGTTCCAGCGCACGATGCGACCTTCAATCGTTGCCTCCAGCGTCTGCTGGCGTTCGCGCGGAGCGTAGGCGACGACGTAACCTTCACCCGTGATTGTCTGCTGCCACGGAGCGAAGGTCATCAGACCAATTGTGGCGATAAGCATGATCAGCAGGACCACCGCAATTCGCCGTGCCTGCCGAGAAGAACGCGCAAGCTGCAGAGACGGCATCAACGCTTCGCTGTACGCGACCGGGGTCAGTATGGATCGGCGTTGTGATTTCGCAGGAGCTGTCATTGTGCTTCACTTTCTTCATAATGCGACGTCAGCATCACAACGTTTTTCATCATCGCCTTCAACTTTTCGCGATTTGTGACGAGGACAATCGAACGCTCCTGGTTTGTCTCCAGCAGAACCTTCAGAATTCGCTCCGCCTCTTCATCAGACATGCTGTCCAGAAGCTCGTCAATCAGCAGGATTCGAGGATTACCAGCCAGCGTGCGAGCCAACATGAGTCGACGCAGTTGCCCGGATGTCAGCGGTGATCCGGTGGCATTGAGTTGAGTCTCCATCCCATTGGGAAGTCGCTGAATTGCAGACATGAGGCCCACAGTTTCAGCGGCACTTCTAACATCATTGATACTGACGTCGGGACGCTCAAGATGAATGTTCTCCAGAATTGTGCCGTCAAAAATCTCCACGTCTCTCGCGAGGGCCACTTGACGTCGCAGCACATCCGGACGGACATCACGAGGATCGACGCCGTTAATTCGGACCGCGCCCGAGGCCGCCTCGCGAAGGCCAAACAGCAGATCCAGAAACAGACTTTTTCCTGTCCCACTTTCACCGGTCAGAGCCACGTTCTGCCCTCGCGGGATCTTCATGGACACTTTATGCAGAATCTCCCGACCATCCGAAGTCTGATAACAGACCTGATCCACGATGATTCCCGAGTGTTCTGTTGTACTCGTTTCGGGCAGCGTCAACAGTCCATCAGTACGCTCTGTCGGCAGGTCCAGAAGAACTCCCAGCTTATCAATCGAGGCCATCAGATCGTAAAAGCTCTCAATGTGCTTTCCCAGCTTGGCAAAGGAACCTACCACGACCGCCACGATCAGTTCTGCAGCAACAAGCTGTCCAAGAGAAAGCTGATTATCAATCACCAGCCAACCGCCAATCGCCAGCAACGCCGTGCTCGCCAGAGCCTGAACCAGCAGTAGAAACAGAATCTGTCGCATCAACACCTTGAAGTGCTTTTTTCGCGCTGACAGGTAATTGAAGACTAATTGATCAGAACGTTCCAGGGCGAATTCTGAGGCACCATCGTAGCGAAATGCGGTTCGGCAACGTGCCAGATCTTCGAGCCATGCGGCCATCGCATACTTCGTTTTCGACTCTTTCACACTGGTCTTTACCGCACCACGCCCCAGTACGAACATGGTGAAGAGCAGCAACAGAATCAAGACAACGTCAAATGCCAGCAGGTAGGGATGATAAAATGCCAGTACCGTCATACCCACGGCAATACTCAGAATCACCGAAATGCCGTCCAACAGCAACTGGGCACTGATTTTCTGAACTGTGACGACGTCGAAGAAGCGATTCACAAGCTCCGGAGCGTATTCATCATCAAGAGCATCGACACGAACTCTCGGCAGCCGAAACGACAGATCTGCTGCGACTCGTGCAAAAAGTCGACGCTGAATAATCTCAACCACAAACGTCTGCAGGGCTTTCACCGCAGCCTGAAAAACAAGGAAGGCCAGCAGCATGATGGACAGCACAATGACCGGCTGCAGAAACCGCCCGAACGCCACGGTATTGACGAGGGCTTCCACGGCCAGCGGCGTCGTCATGCTCAGCATGCCGGCCACGAGAGCAAAAATCACGATGACCCAGAGGTCTGAGCTTTCCGCGACCAGAAGCGAAATCAGTCTATCGAGTGGTTTTTTCTCGCCATGGGACGCGGGTTCAGCAGTGTGTGGCGCCAGCGGCGGTTCAATCACCACGCAGCGAACCACGCCCTCAAACCCGCTTAGCCGAAGTAAACCGGCCACACGCCTGCCCGTCACGATTCGGAGAGGCAAAACTCCGCGAGGAGAACCGAAGTAAAGCTTGCGACCCTTGCCGGGCATGATCGAATGCCACGTGCTGCCGTCGCCGGATCGCAGCACGACTGTCAGGCCGTTGCGAGCCATCTGGATAATATCCTGAAGCTCGCCATCGATCACTCGACAGCCTCGCCCCAGACTATGAGCCGTTTCAATAATCCAACGCCACCAGCCGCCGTCCTGAATGCCAAAATACGTCTCAGCGGCCTCATCGACCGCTCGGCGAGTTTTCGAACGATCGACGTGTAATCCGTCTTGTAATGCCAATTGCTCAAAGATCCACGAGGCAGACATAAGGTCGGCCTCACTGGCTCTGTCGGTTTTTGCAGGGTCAGCCATAGTGGGGTCCGAATCGGGATCGTGACGTCTCTAGTGCTCTGTCAAGGCTCAATTTTCGGGTACGACGGACTTCCAGTCCGTCGACAACGGTTACCTCCGACGGACTGGAAGTCCGTCGTACAAATACAATTCAACCCCAACTTTAAAGGTTGACAGAGCACTAGTGTGCTTGAGACAAAGTCTCGTCTTTCTACGGGCGACGTAATTCAGAGGTGGGTGTTCGCGGATTACATTATTGCGATCATTACCTCAATCGTGGCCGCGCAGAGAATTATGAGGAAGTTTCTCACTCCATCGACTGTAGACGCCCGGAACGTGAATTCTGGTGAAATCGTTCACGCGTCCTTCGTGAATTTCGTTGAATTGGAAAATAAAGTTGGTGGAACAGCTGAACGTTCTCAGACAAGCAACTACATCCATCACAGTTGAGTAAGCAGATTGTCCGCCTGTTCGGCCGACTTTTTCGCCCCCTCCGATGCATTCTTCAACAGCGATTGAATGGATTCTCGATGACATCGGTTTGCAGAGACATCGCCAGTGTGAGTTCGGTTCGCCAGTGTGAGTTCGGTTCGCCAGTGTGACTTCGAACATGCAGCGCACAATGATCATCTCGGCGGAGGGTCTCGACCTGTTGAGATCGCTGGATTGAGCAAGATCCGCTTTTGATCACCTGGAAACAGGTCTCGGCAAGCCGCTAAGTCTTACTCGTGAAGCTCGTGCAGGAGGTCTGCCGAA
>CAMAXD010000101.1 GCA_945861975.1 Candidatus Kuenenia stuttgartensis
TGGCCCTGTGATTCTCTGGGCTTATGCTGTGATTCTCTGGGCTTATGCTGTGATTCTCTGGGCTTATGCTGTGATTCTCTGGGCTTATGCTGTGATTTTCTGGGCTGTGATTCTCCGGCTGAAGTCCGTGAGTCGACAAGGTGGCGAGAGATTTTTCTACAGTATACGCATGATATCGCAGCGACTTCATGGCTGCGGAGAACGGAGCAGATACGAGCTTGCCGAATTCTTCAAGACTCCGCAACGATTCTTCGACTCGGCGAGCATTCGCGATAACAACGTCCGCCAAAGCACTTCGCTGTTGTTCACCGTCTGTCATTTGCGACGTGCCAACATCACCTTCCGTGTCGCGGAACTGCAGTCGCTCGGCCATCCCGATTGCGGCATTGGCGAACAGTTGTTTTTCCGCCGCAACAAGATCATGCCGCATCGACTTCAACTTCAAACTGGCATCGTGATTGTCGGCCAGAAATCTGGCGAAATCCTCCAGCACGCGCAGACCTTCACGGGCTCGATTCAAATTGGCATCCAGAATTCGCCAGACCGACAATGGAGCGGATTCATTCCTGTTCGGTAGCCGCACGTTGCAAGCCGCGGGTGTCGGTGCTGGAACTCGGGGTCGCTCATCGCCGGGAGAAACAACGGGCGACACTGAAGGCTCAGGAGTGATCAAGTTTCGTTCGCCAGTTCTCTCAGAAAAGAGGAGGTTAAACTCGACGGTGATTGGTACCTGCTGCATCATCTGTTCGGGGTACAGTTCTTCTCGAATTCTTGCCAGCGTTGCTCCGACAGTTTCGAACTGTTGCCGGATATCGCCGTTCGTTTCCACGATCGCCACCAACAAATTCGCGCTGGAGACGCCACTTTCGTTTGGTCCTCGGCGAGCCAGTTCGGTGGCACGATCAAGTACGCGAGTAAAGTCCCGCGGATCGTTCAACGCTTCCAGAATCTGAGCGGCGGCTCCGGCTTTGGAACAGACGCTGGCTTCAAGGGGCATTGTGTCCGGATCCAGCGACTCGACATCGAGTTCATCGTCGTCTTCATTCTCAGGCTGAGCAGCCAACTGAGCGACCTCGGCTCCCAACAAACCGCGGCTCAGCCAATTGCGAGTAATCCCGAGTCGTTGCAAGCAGGCCGACGCGAGCGATTCGTCCTGAAGGAGTGCCATGACGAGAAACGCAGCCCACGAATCCGTCCGTGCCAGAACTCCCGCCTGCCGACGACATCGGGCGACGGTGCGAGCCGCTCCGGGAGTCATCGCCAGATTGTTGCGGGAGCCAGACATTGATCTCAATTTCCTGGAATATGTATCTTGTTTACCTGGGATTTCACGATGGCCTTCCCAAAACGCGACTTCCCATTGTAGTAACGCAAAATGACATTGGATGCCGTCGATGGCAAGTTTTCGTTCGGCCCGCAATACTTCACGCTTTGGAGGAGGCCGTTGCGGGTTGAAGGACAGTCCGGACGACGCTCTCCGAGAGTATCAGAGAGTAATGTAGACGGATCTCATGACGGAAAATTCCCCTACGGCCCCCGCAAAGCAGACCGACTCCGCCCCGCGCGAGGCGTACGAAAAGCGACTTCGCGAAATTAACGATAAGGTCAAGGAGTACACGCGGCGAGATCTGATGTTCGTGCGAATCCGCACGGGCATTTTCGTCGCCGCGCTTTTACTGGGAATTCTTTGCATTGGCGAAGCCAGGCATGTGTCCTGGCTTTGGATGCTGCTGCCAGCCGGGATCTTTGCAGCCCTCGTGCCCTTTCATCAGCGATGCCTGAAGAAGCTGTCGACGGCTCAGGCCATCGTACGATTTCATGAGAGCCGACTGAACAGGCTTGATCGTAAGTTTGGGTCTGACGTCGTCGATGGATCTGAGTTCGGTGATGAGCTGCATCCGTGGACTCAGGACTTGGACGTCTTCGGGCGCGGTTCTCTATTCCAGATGCTGAACGAATGTCGCACGCTCCCGGGGCGAAGACATCTCGCCGGCTGGATGACTCAGATTTGTACCGGCGAGGCCATTCGAGTCCGTCAGGCCCGTGCTCAGGGGCTCAAGAATGAACTCAACCTGCGAGAAGCACTGGCCTGTGTACCGGATTCAGCGAACTGGCAGACGGCTGAAGTCATGCTCCGTCAGTGGGTTCAGGAACCTTCTCAGCCCATTTCGATTTGGCTTCTGATCTGGTCGTCCTTGATCGGCGTCATCGCCGTTCCGGTGATTGCGTTGGCCATGCTGGAGATGGTTCAACTGCGATTCGTGTTGCTGCTGATCGTGCTGCAGACTCCTGCGGTGATTATGACTCGTCGCCAGATTCGTCAGACTGCCTCGCAGATGGACAACGTAGATTCCGCGCTGCGGCAGTTTGGTCAGGTGATTGAAGTCTTCGAAAAGCACCACGTCGATGAACCGGCCGTGCGAGATCTGCAGAATCGATTTCATTCGGAATCTGAAACTGCCTCACATGCCATTCATCGCCTGAGCAATTTGACTCAGTGGCAGAATAACGCGATGCGGAATCAGTTTTTTGCTCCGATCGCCTGGGCCTGCGGCCTGTTTGTGCTTGTCACGCATCTGCTGGAATGCTGGCGCAAGCAACATGGGCGAGATGTCGCCGACTGGCTGGAAACTGTTGCGTGCCTCGAAGCGACAGTTTCCGTGGCCGGTTATTCATTTGATCATCCTCAGGATTGCCTGCCGGAGATTTCCGACGAGGTTCCGGAACTGATCGCCGAGAATCTCGGGCATCCACTGCTGAAGAGCGATGCCTGTGTGCGAAATAGTGTGGCTCTGACTGCCACGACTCCATTGATGCTCGTCAGCGGTTCTAACATGTCCGGGAAAAGTACGTTCCTGCGAAGCATCGGTAGCAGCGTGGTGCTGACGCTTTGTGGAAGCGTAGTCCGGGCAACTCGTTTTCGAACGTACCCGTTTCAGCTTGCGACCTCGATGCGCGTCAGCGACTCGCTTCAGGAAGGGCGATCTTTGTTCTTCAGTGTGGTGCGGCGGCTGAAGACGGTGGTTGATCTCACGGAGTCACAGCGAATCGTGTTGTTCTTGCTGGATGAAATTCTGCACGGCACGAATTCTCACGATCGTCGTCGAGGAGCGGAGGCGGTCATTCGATCGCTCGTTGCTCATCGTGCTCTTGGCATCGTGACGACTCACGATCTCGCACTGACACAGATCGCTGACACAATGTCCAGTCAGGCCGTCAACAAGCACTTCGAAGACACCATCGTCGACGGCACGATGACGTTTGATTACAAGCTGCGAGATGGCGTTGTGGAGCGCAGTAACGCGATTGCTCTCATGCGGATGCTGGGGCTGGACGTTTAAATACACCGCAGTCTGTTAAGTTTCTCAGCAGTGCGGTTAAGCCCGTTTTTGGAAATATCGATTCCTGTTCACGCCTTTCTCTCAGTCCCGCAGCTTGACGCCTTTGACTGAACTGCCGGAGTGATATAGCTTTCGAATTAGAGTGCCTGACAAAACGTGGACTAGCTCCCGCCATATCCGTAGATCGCCGGGGAAATTGACCGGCAACGTCGCGGTCCCGGTTTTTTCAGGGTGCTGGTACTTCTTTTTCCCAACGGAAATCAGTTGCGTAGAGATCCGGATTCATGAAGATTCAGCAGTTTCTTGAGCATTATGGCGTCAAGGTCAACCCTTTCAGCCAGGAGGATGCTCAGTCAGACCACATTTTTCAGCAGCATTGTGCCGAGACGATCCATCATCCGGCGTGGGATAAAGTGCTGGGCGACTGCCGCAATCCCAGTACATCCATTGTGTTCGGGGAGAAGGGAGCCGGAAAAACGGCAATTCGCCTGCAGTTGATCAAGGCGTTGAAGGATCACAACACAAAGTTCCCCAACGAACGCGCTTTTGTCATCAGCTACGATGACCTCAATCCCTTTTTGGATGCTTTTCGCGATCGCTTGCGAGGTCGTCGCCGCAATCCGGATCAGGCTCTGAAGGATTGGCGTCTGTGGGATCACATGGACGCTTTGTTGACATTGAGTACTCGTCGACTGTGTAATGTGATCGCCGATCCTCATGCGATCGATGCGGATTTCAACCTTGGCCAGATTCGTGAACTGCCTCGCCAACGCAAGCGAGATCTGCTGATGCTGGCAGCATTCTATGATCAATCGTCCGATCAGTCTCATTTGCGCCGCTGGACGACGATTCGGCGTCAGATTGGCTTCAATACTCTGACTGCTCCCTGGCGATTCTATCTGGGGCTTTTGGTCACGCTTGGAGTTACGATCTTCGCCCTTCGTGATGTCACATCTGAGCCCATGAACGCCCTCGCTCGGCTGAAGACCTGGTGGTTCTGGGTTGTGATGGTGGCTGGCTGGATTCCATTCGCAAAGCGATATGTCAGTCTTTGGTTGCGTGCTCGCCATGTTGCCAAACAAGTTCGCATTTTGGATCACGGCACTGCGTCATTGCAGCAGATTCTGATGCGATTTCCGGCTGCCGAGATTGATGATCAGCCAATGCCGTCTCGCGATCGCAGTGATGATCGCTACGAGTTGTTGTCCAAGTTGCAACGAATTCTGAAGCCGCTGGGATTTGAGAGCATCATTGTGCTGGTCGACCGCGTTGACGAACCGCATCTGATTAATGGTTCGGCAGAACGCATGAAGGACTTCCTGTGGTCAATGTTTGATAACAAGTTCCTGAAGCATCCCGGCATCGGTTTTAAGATGCTGCTGCCGCGGGATGTGGTTCACTTTCTCGGCCGGGAAGAGAAAGAATTTTACGAACGTTCGCGCCTTGATAAGCAGAACCTGATTAAGTCTCTGGAATGGACCGGCGAGTCCCTGTTCGACATGGCCACCAATCGTATTCGGGCTTGTCTGGTTGAAAGTCAGCCTGCGGGACCCGCGAATTCACAGATCACCATCGGTGATTTTTTCGCCGACGATATTTCTCGCGAAGACCTCATCCAGAAATTTGCACGCCTGCGAGTTCCTCGGCATTTGTTCCGGTTTCTCTATCGACTGTTGACCGAGCACTGCAATCGAACGACGGAAGATCAACCATCCTGGAAGATCAATCGGCTGACTCTGGAAATGGTCAGCGACGTCTATGCTCGCGAACAGGAAGCGCTGGATCGCGGTCTTGGGACAGGCTAATTGTTTGTTGATTTGGTCGCCACGCAACTTGGAGTGCCGGGATCAGTCCGCATTCTGTGAGAGTGTATCGACAATGCCGACTGAAGGCGGCACTACAAACCAAATCAACAGGGCCGCCTGGTGGTGTGTCAATCTACTGCTCTGTCAATCTACTGCTCTGTCAATCTTTAAAGTTGGGGTTGGATTGTATTTGTACGACGGACTTCCAGTCCGTTGGCGGTAACCTTTGTCGACGGACTGGAAGTCCGTCGTACCCGAAAATTGAGCCTTGACAGAGCACTACGGCTGATTTTGCGCGAGTGACGCAGAATCAGGAATCTGTTCCAGCATGCCATGGCTGGAAATGTATTCGTCGTTTGCCTGCCTGGCGGATCCTCGATACAGCGTTGGTCGATAGTCACACCGGCTCAAAACGCTCTGCCAGTGAGGTTAATTCTGCAAGACGCAGCAGCACGTCGCGACTGGTGCAATCTGCCGCAGCATTGATGAATCGTCGGCGGAGCCACGTCACGGGACTCAGCAACGCCGTCGCTGCATCGTAAGCCTGCAGCAATCGCCATTCACTGGCATCAAGTAACCGTTGTGAGCGGAACGAAGTCAGCGCCTCGCGAATTCGATCAATATCCGCACCGAACCAGCTCCGAAATAGTCGCGTCACATCCAGTCCCACGTGGTCGGTCGCCATGGCATTCAGGTCGATGATTCCGGTGACACGTTCTCCAGTGAATAAGACGTGCGGTCTCCAGAGATCTCGTACGACCGGTTGCAGTCGATACGAGGAACGAGCAACTTCAGTGAGTTTCTTCCTCAGCCACGGCAGCCAGAACTCCAGAGCGGCACACACTCGTTTGGCACAACAGCGAAACTCCGGATCGGGCTCAGCAGCAACTGATTTGATGAAACTTGTGAGCAGTCCATCACTAAGCTCGGACACGATTGAAAGTCTGCGGGAGATTCCCGGTGCGCATCCTTCCGATATGTGAAACCATGGTGCGACTGATCGGGCGTCCGAGCGGGCCTGGGTGCACTCGGCTGCCATCGTGTGAAAGAGTAAGAGTGCTTCAAGAGTTGATTTAATCTGACCGGGAGTTGGCGGCCCTTGTGCAGGTTCCCCGGGCATCCACGGCTCCATCTGCCACACGCAGTCATTCGCCTGAATGCGAGTCTGACTGCTATCCAGATTCACAATGGCCGGCTGACGGAACGTCTGCAGAATTGTGAGGGATGATTGCTGATGACGCAGTGGCACCGGAATCATGCCGCATCCACGCAACGACATTTCACTCAGCAGAGCCACCATTTCGCAGTATCGCTCGGTCGACATCACATCAGAGTGTGGTATTTGCCGCATTGCGAAGGCAGAACCGGAAGAATCTTCTGCTCGAAAAACACCAGCCCCACTGAAACCACCGCCTGCCGCAGAGACAGTGACCACATCGATGCCGTACAAAACTGCGATCGACTTTGCTTCAGCAATGTTGATTTGATCGCGTGGGATCACTTCCCGGCCTGGCCGAGTTGATCCACGAGGCCTTTGATGAACGGATTGATATCGGCCTTATACGTGAAGGCTTCTTCTTCACCGTCTTCCAGCAGGCTGTCGTCGAACCGACGAACTTCTTTGCCTTCGGCATCGAATACGTACACAGCGGGGATCGAGGACAGCTCAAGTTTCTCGAAGACCTTGTCGGACTCAACGTTGCACAGCACGTTGGAAAATGTCGCCTTTTGTTTTGTGAGGAATGCCTCAACCCGTGCCCGGTAGAACTCGGCCGGCTTGTTCTTGATTCCGACGTAGTCCACATTGAAACTAATGCAGGCGATCTTATCTCCGTGTGTCTTCTGTAGCTCAACAAGGTTTGGAAACTCCGTCATGCACGGCAAGCAGGAGGTGGACCAGATGTCGACAACGACAATGCGCCCCTTGTTGGCTTTGACTTGTTCCAGCACGTTGTCCCACGTACCTGCTGTTAGCGTGATCTTCGCATCATCAGTTTGAGCTGCCTTTTCGTCCGCCTGCAGAATCTCCGCAGGCTTGAATGAGCTGATCAGTGTGACGGATAGACAGCAAGCCGCAGCAAGGACGTATCGTTTCATTGCAGTGTCTCTATTGCAGTTCGGTATTCAGAAGTTCCAGCAACTGAGTGTCGTCCGTGCGATTCACGTTGGACATCTCCAGCTGATAAGTCATCAGCTCGGCGTTCGCCGCTGTCACTGAAGACGCGTTCAAATTTTCACCGGTAAAGAATACACCGTCAACGGTCTGAAGGCGATTCAATTCTGACAGCTCCACGATTCCCACGTGTCCGGCGGATACAGGCTGACCTTCCGCATCGTACATGATCTCGCCACTGGTTGTGATTTCAAGGCTCGTGACAGACTCCGGGATCGGCGTTGAATCCTTCAGAGCATAGCTGCCCGACGAAGTCACCAGTCCCAGTCGTCCGTCCGCAAGTCGCTGAAAATCACCTCGACGAGTAAACAGGTTTCCATCAAGGCAAAACATCAGCGTGCCGGTCTTTGACGCGATCGCGACATGAGTAGTAACTGGCGACGGCTGCAACTCACCGGTTTCGAAGCTTCGAAACATCGTCACCTGTCGCGGCACCAACGCGATACTTCCCGGAATGCTTTGATTGCTCACGGCTTCCGGAATCACAACCGTGCGTCGGTATCCGCAAGACCAGGCAGACTGCAGATTACAGCGAACTGCGTTCTGTGCCTCCACAATCGGGCTTATGGCTTGCGGCGAAAGAAGAGACTCAGCCGTAGTCGCCAGGAGCGGTGTTCCGAGCATCGCTGTGGCGATTTCGGAATCCAGCGAACCGGACAGAGATCGCTTTTGCTCCAGAATGAACTCCACTTCCCCGAGATCCATCTCCGCATAAGCATCGGCCCACGCGGCGACTGTCACTGCAGCGGCGTCTGGAAACATTCGCAGGATGAGCGACTCCAGTTGCCGTCTCGCTTCGGGATTCGCCACCGTGACTTGGGCTATTGATGTTTCGGTCGTCTTTTCTATGCTGGACGGACTGGAGCTGGACGAAGGGGCAGTGCCGTCCACCGAGGAAAAAAAGTACTGGTCGGTGACTTCTTCCTGCTGCTGATGACTGGCATTCATAATGGGAGAAGGCATCGGCTTTGCCAGCGGTTCATCCGGAGTTTCGTGTTCGGTGATGGCTGCTGAATCGTCAGGTGCAACGTCCGTCACTGTCGTTGGCGACGATACCGTGACTGGCGACGATACCGCTTCATCCGAACGATTGACACCTTGTCCGGCGATCAGTCCTGCGGTGAAAAGAACGGCAGACGCGACGGCAAATGCCACAAACTGTTGCATCGATGACTTCCCTGACTCGACGACACACTGACAACACGTGGGGTACTCAATGGTTTCTCCCTGTGATCCATCTGGGGGAAACTTTCCGGATGTGTTGTGCGAAAACGAATCCAGTAATTTAGCCGAAATTCAGTTTTCTGTCTTCCCCATTTTGCGAATTTCACGGCAGGAAATCCACGTCTGCCGAAGATTTTATGCTTCAGGCCTCATCGATTGAGGCCGGGTGTTCGCTGGATACAACCTTCAGGTCATTGCCTCAATCGTGGCCGCGCCCAGAATAAGCTCACTTCAGAGGCGACGCAGAAATTCGGCGATCTGTGTCCGCATTGCGTCGGCGTTCAAACGCAACACGTTATTGTGCTCGGTTTGCGGGAATACAATCAGCGACCTGCGGATTCCACTTCTGGATACAGCAGGAGTAAGCTCGTGCAATCGCTGTCCAAGCGACAACGGAACACGGTTGTCGTCTGCTCCGTGGAACTGCAAGACCGGGCAACTCACTTCCGGAATATGCCGATCAGAATGGTATCGATCCTGAAGCATGAGATTCACGGGGAGCCAGCGAAACTTGCGACTGGCGGTTTCAACTATCGAAGAAAACGTCGCGGACAGAATCAATCCGGCTGGGGCCTGATTTCTGCGACATTGAATCGCGGCCAGTTGCACCCCGACACCACCGCCCAGCGATTCTCCAAGGATAACTATTTTGGAGGGCGAATAACCCAGCTTCGTCACGGCGTACTCCCAGGTGGCTTTCGCGTCGCTGATCAGAGCCGGCTCGGACGGGGTTCCTTCCGAGTCTCCATAGCCGTGATAATCGATGGTCAGCACATCCGTTTTCAGGGAGCTGGCTAGTTCATACCAGCGAGTCCTGAAGGCGCGATGTCCTCCGTTGCCGTGCAGCAGCAGAATCAGTTGCTCCGACGGCGTCGACTGAACCTGGAGATGCCAGCCGCGAATGATCGCTTCGTCATGTGACGGGAACGCAACGTCAGCCAGCTTTTCAAAAGATCGCTTCAATTCCGGGAAGGAGGCCAGCGGCAGCGATTCGGCTCGTGTTGCAGGATACAGCAGTTGTCTTTGAAACATGGCGGCGACAACGCACAGCACCAGGTAGCAAATCAGCGTTCCGCCGACAACGTACATCAGTTTCCTTCGTAGCAGCGCAGGCTTAGCGATCATTTTCGCAGGTCGTACTCTTTGATCTTGCGGTACAGGGTCCGCTCACCGATTTCCAGCATCCGAGATGCTTCTTCGCGGTTACCGTCCGTCAGATCCAACGCGCGTTCGATGTAGTATTTTTCCACTTCCGTCATAGGCTTGCCAATCAGTGAATCAGCACCGGATGGAACATCCATATCGGGTTCGGGAATTTGATCCTTCACCAGCACGGCAATTTCCGGCGGAAGACCGTCAATGTCCAGCACGCCGTCAGAATCCAGCACCAGCATGCGTTCGATCGTGTTTCGCAACTGGCGAATATTTCCCGGCCAGTGATAAGCCAGCAGAGCCTTCCGGGCTGCTCGCGAAAACCCCTGTACCTCACGCCCCGTACGGCGCGACAAATCCCGCAGGAAATGCTCCATCAACAACGGGATATCGCCCATTCGTTCGCGCAATGGTGGAAGAAAAATGTTGACGACATTGATGCGGTAATAGAGGTCTTCGCGGAACTTGCCATCCTGAACCATCTTCTGCAGATCCGCGTTCGTGGCCGCGACCAGACGCACGTTAATCCCCAGTTCGTCGTTAGCACCCAGACGTGTGATTTTGCGCTCTTCGAGAACTCGCAAAAGCTTCACCTGAGTATCCATCGGCATTTCACCGACTTCGTCGAGGAACAGAGTTCCTCCGTTGGCATGTTCGAACTTGCCAATACGGCGACCGGTTGCTCCCGTGAAAGCTCCGGCTTCGTGACCAAAGAGTTCGCTCTCCAGAATGCTGCCAGGCAATGCGGAGATATTCAGTGGCACGAACGGCTTATTTTTGCGAGGACTATTCTGATGCAATGCGCGGGCGACCAGTTCTTTGCCGGTCCCATTTTCGCCTTGAATCATGACCGTGCTGTCGGTCGGCGCAACGCACTTTAGAATCTCGACGATGCGGCTCATCTGCGGACTGTTGCCGATCACGCCTTCGAATCCGAAACGCTCCTCGAGTGCTCGCCGGAGTTCCGCGTTCTTGCGAATCAGTCGCAATCGAGCGGACGCTTTTTCAACGGCGGATCGCAGTTCGCCAATATCCAGTGGCTTGGTGAGATACGTATAAGCGCCGTGCTGCATCGCGGTCACGGCCGATGCGATTGAGCCATGACCGGTGAGCACAATCACTTCAGCTTCGGGCAGCTCTTCTTTAGCCTGTCGAAGGATTTCAAGGCCATCGACTTCGCCCATTCGCAGGTCTGTCACAATGACGTCCCACGATTCGGCGGCAATCAATTGGGAGCCGCGTTCTCCGGAACCTGCGACTCGACAATCACAATTAATCCGCGCAAGGGAATCAGCCACCGCCTGAGCATGCCCTTCGTCGTCGTCAACGATGAGCACTCGCACAGGGATGGTGGAAAGATCTGCAGGATCGTTTTTTACTTCAGCCATAGAAAACTATTGTGAGCTGCGCGGTATTGGCCGCGGGTACGTTTTTTGATTTCGGTTTTGGCACGGTCATGGATCCGGGCCGCGCCGTTGAAAGGACCATACTCTATCGTTTTGCCGGGAGGGTTATCGTAAATCGAGTCCCTTTTCCAACCTCACTCTCACAGGAAATTCTGCCGTGGTGAGCTTCTACGATTCTACGCACGGTGGGAAGTCCCAGCCCGCTTCCGCCGGAGCGTGTTGAGAAAAAAGCCTGAAACATCTGCCCGCGAGTTTTCTCGTCCATTCCTTTGCCGGTATCGATAATCTCCAGCACTACGTCATCACCACGAGTGCGTGTCAGCAGGTCGATAGAACCGCCTTCCGGCATTGCTTCAATCGCATTTCGGCAAAGGTTGACGAGGGCTTGTCGCATCAGGGACTTGTCCAGCATCACAACGGGGAGATCGCTGTCCAAATGCAGACGCAGCTCTACTTCCATGCTGTTAGCCTGCGGCTCAAGGAAGTCGACGTAGTCCGAAACGATCGTGTTGAGATTCCCGTCCGAAAGATGCAGTTCTCCAGCACGAGCAAACTGCAGGAAGGCATTCAGGATGTCTTCCAGATTGCGACATTCGCCCTGCAAGTTGCCAATTCGTCTCAGCATTCGCCGCGCTCGCTGAGAATCGTCGCTTTCCAGTTCTTCGGCCAGAAGTTCCAGATTCATCCCTATGGTCGACAGTGGATTCCGAATCTCATGCGCGAGTCCACCGGCCAGTGTTGCCAGCTCGGTATTCTCCGCCTGAAGTCGTTTGTGTTCCTGCTGTGCGTCGGGAATTTCCATCAGGACGATCCTGTACGATTGTCTTCACGATGTCTGTTCACGGCAGGCCCTTTCTGCCGGAAAGGATTTCCCCGCAACGCGAAACTGTGCGACTCACACTTGATCAAGCAGGCCGATGATGGCGGCTTGTGTGCCATCCCGATCGCGAAATCCTGCCCGGCAGGACCTGGAAAATCACTGCTGCCCGGCAGTCAGGACCTACAGATTAAGAAGCCCGGCCTTTGCGGGCCGGGCTTCTGTTGGTTTGCACTTCTGGAGAGAAGCAGACCTATTCTTCGTCGTCCGCAGGCTCGTCTTTCTTCGTCGCGGTCAGGACCGCCTTGCGAGAAAGCTTAACGCGGTTCTGGTCGTCCACAGCGATGACCTTCACTTCGAAAGTATCACCGATTTTGCAGACATCCGTCACGTTCTTCACGAAGCCATCAGACAGTTCGCTGATGTGACAGAGACCGTCTTTACCAGGAGCGATTTCAATGAAAGCACCGAAGTCCTTGATCGAAGTCACTTTGCCCATGTAAATTCGGCCCGGCTGAATCTCTTCGCAAAGAGCCTCGACCCGTGCCAGAGCGGCATCGGCAGACTGAGCATTAGCGGCAGAAATCGTGACAGTTCCGTCTTCGGCGATATCGATCATCGCTCCGGACTCTTCCTGAATCGCACGGATTGTCTTTCCTCCAGGGCCAATCAACAGACCAATCTTCTCGGGATTGATCGACGTCTGAACCAGCTTTGGAGCATGCGTTGAAACGTCCGTGCGAGGACGACGAATTGTCGTCAGCATCTCACGCAGCAGTTCTTTGCGAGCCTTGAGGGCCTGCTCCAAAGTGCCACGAATGATTTCTTCGTTGATCCCTTCGGTCTTCAGGTCAAGCTGAATACCGGTCACACCGCGGCCAGTTCCAGCAACTTTGAAGTCCATATCGCCGAAGTGATCTTCGTCGCCCATGATGTCGGTGAGCAAAGTGTACTTCGAGCCTTCATCAACCAAGCCAATGCTGATCCCGGCCACCGGCTGCATGATCGGCACACCAGCATCCATCAGCGCCAATGTCGCGCTGCAGACAGACGCCATTGAACTGCTGCCGTTGGATTCCAGAATGTCGGAGATGATACGAATCGTGTACGGGAACTTTTCTGGTGGCGGAATCACTGGCAGAACAGATCGCTCAGCCAGACATCCGTGACCAATTTCGCGACGCCCTGGCCCGCGAATCGGCTTGCACTCTCCCACCGAGAACGGAGGGAAATAGTAGTGCAGCATGAAACGCTGAGCATCATCACCAAAAAGCCCGTCGAACTTCTGCTGATCGCGAGTTGTGCCGAGCGTGGCCGTTGCCAGGGACTGTGTTTCCCCACGAGTGAACAACGCCGAACCGTGAACTCGTGGCAGAAGACCTACGCGAGACGAGACGGCTCGCAGATCTGATGGAGCACGACCGTCAATACGTCGGCCAGCCATAATCTGATCGCGAACAACTCGTTCTTCAAGATCATGGAATGCTTCGGCGAACTGAGCTTTCGTCAGGCCATCAGAAGTTGTTTCAATCCCTGCTGGAAAATACTTCTCGATAAGAGACTTCTTCAGTTCTCGAACCTTTTCAGCTCGCTCGTGCTTCTGTTTCTGAGTCTTAGCCTCCTGCAGCTTATTGTAGGCTTCCGCCTTCAATGGAGCATAGAACGGATTGGCCGGTGGTGCTGTGAAGACAACCGGAGCAACGCCAGCCTGCTTCGCAAGATCTAACTGCAGAGCACAGAGAGTCTGAATGTGCTTATGAGCGAACATGATCGCGTCGCCCATTTCCTTTTCAGGAATCTGCTGACCGAAACCTTCGATCATCAGAACAGCCTTCTGCGAGCCAGCCACGATCAGGTCGAGCTTGCTGGTCTTCATCTGTTCAACTGTTGGCATCAGAATCAACTGATCATCCAACATGCCAACTCGGACTGCAGCGATCGGGCCTTTGAATGGCAAACCAGAAATCATCAATGCCGCGCTTCCGGCGGTGATATTGAGTACGTCCGGATCGTTTTCGCCGTCACAGGACATGACGTTGCCCATGATCTGGACTTCGTCACGGAACCCTTTAGGAAACAGCGGACGAATTGGACGGTCAGTCAGGCGACTGGTCAGAACTTCGCGAGTCGTCGGGCGACCTTCGCGTTTTAGGTAACCACCAGCAAAGCGACCGGCCGCAGCAAGGCGTTCACGGTAATCAACGGTTAGCGGAAAGAAATCAGTGCCAGGACGAGATGGACCTGACTGAGTAGCGACGAAGACGCTTGTCTCGCCGTACTGAATCATCACGGCACCGCTGGCTTGCTTTGCCATTTCGCCGGTGGTGAGAGAAAACTTTCGTCCAGCAAATTCAACTTCAACAGTGACTTTCTTCACAATACATCCCTTACCCGGACCAGCCGGTAAAACGGACTGCATCTCAGGCAGGTATCGAAAGTCAGATTCAACGCACAAGCAGCAACTTCACGACATCAGAAAAGCACGCAACAACTTAGATCTGTCCAGAAACCGCAACCGACGGCCGCCCTGTTTGATGCCATGCATCAGGACGTCTGGAACTCCAGTCCAATTCGCTGCAGACCAAATCGGTCTCTTGTGAGGGGCCGACAGTGACAAGATCGCGTTGCGATCATCCAACACACTGCTCCAAGACCACCAAATCACTCACGTCAGACAACAGGCCTTCCACTTCCGACAACTCAAAGTCACCACAGGATGCGGCAATCCGCTACGAACCTGCGGCAGCAGTCAACACACTTCTTTAAAACGAAACCGTCAAACAACAAGACAATAACGACACCAACAACCTGACACGACTTCAAACGAGCCTTGCCCCAGCACACTACAACGACAAACATTCAACCATTCAGCACCACAAAACAGAAGCGTCGCCGAGGAGAACCGCGGCGACGCTTAACATTTCTACTTTCGAATTCCCAGCTTGCCAATGATTACCAAATACTTTTCCACACTGTAACTCCTCAGATAATCCAGCAACCGTCGTCGACGGCTGACCTTCGCCAGCAATCCACGGCGTCCGGAATAATCCTTTGGGTGAGTCTGCAGATGTTCAGTAATCGCCTGAATGTCTGCAGTGAGAACAGCAATCTGAACTTCAGGAGAACCCGTATCACCGGGCTTCGCCCCGAACTCCCCAATAACCTTGGCTTTGTGATCCTGAGCAATCGGCATAATCAATTCTTAGTTTTCAACAGCCCAACCGGCGGGTACACCCCAGCAGATTCCTGCAAACGATGCCCTAAAACGCCAGAAAGGGGAGACAAGAGAGGGTGATCAAGGAAACCATTTCCCCGATGCAAGGTGTAAAGTCTATCGACATGAGCCTCGAAATTCAATGCTGGCCATTTGCGAATCAACTGACCACCGAACGGAGGTCAGTTGCCCGAAAATCCAGTGTTTCTGAACAAATACAGCGGCTTGCGAGGGTCGATCCGTCTGCGCGAGGCTTCTGAATCGCCACATTATCGGTCGCAACTCCTTGCCCTTCAGAACCGGATTGCCACTTCCACGCCAGATCCTCGGGGTAATGGGTCTTTCTTGAGGATAAGCTACCCAGAGTGTGCAAATGTTGCAAACTTGCTGGTCGGGAAGCATTCATACACCAGTGGCTGCCAATGTCAGCGCGTCGCTCCGTCCAGACAAGGCCTAACAGAAGACTGATGGCTGCGAGCACTTTCTCAGACTGCTTTTTGAGACGACTCGACTAAAGCTGTTTGAAAATGTCGGTCAGGTCTGGCTGTGCAGCGTGCATAGCCTAAGGCTCATCTCGGCGGAGCGAGATGGTAACAGTAGCCGTCTCGCTCCGTCGAGACGAGGCCTTGCTGGGCGCTCGTGGCTGAGGAATCAACAGACCGGTTTTCAACACCAACCTCACGGACGCCGTTTGAATTTGTCAGTCGGTTTTGGCAGCGCCAAATGCATAGTTTAAGGCTCATCTCGGCGGAGCGAGATGGCCACAGTAGCCGTTTCGCTCCGTCGAGACGAGGCCTTGCCGGGCGCCCATGATTGAGGAACCGACAGACCGATTTTCAACACCAGCC
>CAMAXD010000102.1 GCA_945861975.1 Candidatus Kuenenia stuttgartensis
TGGTTCTGTTGTGGTACGAGACATCGCTGCCATATCAGTCAACATCACCTCCGGCCGAGTCAATTTCAACAGCACGCGGACCGACGTGGTACTGACGCAACGCCTGAGTGGTTTGAGCGATCTGACAACTACCAGAAATGGTGACATCAAACTGCTGACCGAGAATGGACCAATCACAATTCAGGATGGCGGCAATGGAATACCGCAAGCATCAGACGGTAAGGGAGTCAGTGCGCATGGGACTGGTGATGTTCTGCTGGAGTCGCGAGGCAACGGCAGCGATATTGTTGTTAATTCTGACATAGAAAGTGGCAACGGGCATATCACCGTGAATGCCGCTGATGATGTGAATCTGACAGCAGAGATCGGGACGAGCGGTACGGGTACGGTTTACGTACGATCCATGAATAATTTCAACGACGGTTTGACTGGAATCGTCATGGCGAATGGCACATCGATCATGACGGGTGGAGGCAACGTCCGCCTGATCGCAGCCAACGAGTCTGACATTCGTCTGGGACTGATCAATGCCGGGACCGGCGATGTCAGCCTCAGCGCAGAAGGGTCAGTACTGGACAACAACGGGAGTTCGCTCAACGTTCAGTCAGATGCGTTACGAATTGTGGCGGACGCTGCAATCTTCGGGACAGGCAGCGTAATCTCCCTCAATGGAAATGGCGCGGGAATTATTGGCGGTCCTGAGACAGGCAATGGGGCACCTGACGCAAACATAAACGCCCTGGATCTTCAGGTTTCTACCGTGGCGGCTCAGTCAGCTGATGGGATCTATCTGCGTGAAACAGATGGGCTGACGATCCAGTCGACGGGCATCATTTCGGTCGAGCAGTCGAATTTCAACAGCAGCACGACGACACGGACGGATGCCTCATTAAGCGATTTGGTGACGACAGACAATGGGTCAATCAAGCTATTAAGTGCTCAGGGGACGATAACGGTCTCCGACGGCGATGGAGACAGCCTGGGCATCAAAGCCGATGGGACGGGTGATGTGTTGCTTCAGACTCAATCAGCGACAGGCGACGTTATTGTTGACGCCGCAATCACCAGTGCTCGTGGGCATGTAAGCCTGCGTGCGGCGGATGATGTCGATGTGAATGCCAGCATCAGCACAGGCGGAACCGGGACAGTATTTATCACCGGTGCCGGGGTGAGCATTGATTCGACTACGACGACCGCAGACGGGGATGTGTTGATTTCGTCAACTCAGAGTCTGCGGCAGACGGCATTGATTTCATCGGCCAGCGGAAACGTCGGATTAATCGCGACGACTACGATTGTTCAATCAGACAGTGGTGACATTACCTCGCTCTCAGGCGATGTGCTTATTGAAGCAGGCAAGGACTGGACAATGTCAACCGGCACTGTGATCAGCGCCGGAGGAGGCGATTTTGACGGCAAGTCGCTCGCTGGCGATATTGCGCTGGGACAGATTCGTTCGGCAAGAGCTGCGGTTACGGCTGGCAACAATGTTAGCGACGCAAACGGCACTGCTCTGAATATGATTGGTACGTCCATTACGTTTCGTGCGGGCGGACAAATCGGCAACTCTGATCCCACCAATGGAACGTTGCTGACGAATCTGAATGCGATTGATACTCAGGTCAGTACTTTGGCAGCCCTGGCAGGCACGGGGATATTCATTGAAGACGCGGACAGTCTGATTATTGATTCTGTGGCGGCTGTGAATGTTTCCATCGCTGGTCCGAAGCAGGCCAATTTCAACAGCTCCACGACGGATGTACCTCAATCACGAGGCACGGCAATTCTCGAAGATCTGACGATGACGGGAGTCGGTGAAATCAGGATCACCACAGTCAGCGACTCCATCACATTGAATCGCGGCACAGCCATCGCTGGAGATGTGCTGAAGGATATCGCTGTATACGCTCCCGGTGGCGGCAAAGTTTCGATTCAGGCAGCCACCAACATTTATGTGCGTGGAAACATCGTGACGCGGCCGGAAGGTATTGTTTCAACTGATCCCACGACGGACGGCATTCGGCTCATTGCGAGTTCCGGTGACATTGTGATCGGAGATCCGGGCGACCTCACTCGTCAGATCGTGATCAGCACCGACCATGATGAAGTGAATGGATCGGACGACACAACAGACGATGTCGTTGATCTGATGGCTCGGGTTGGCCACGTCGGGAATACGACAGTCGGGGGCAAGATCTCGATTCAATCGCCCGTGACAATTCGTACTGAAGGCGGCGTCGCGAAGAAATTTGGTCCTCGCCCCGACGTCGGAGTTCCTTCGACAGCCTTCTTCCAATACGTGAGCAATCCACTACCGCTGGCGATCGACAATTCACCGGCTGCCTGGAGCACAGGAAACGCCTATATTAATGCCTTCAATGTTTTGATTGGCCAATCGGGCGAAGAAAACCTCACCGTGGACATCGACTGGCAGGATCCATCTGAAGAGCCCGGCGTTTACAATGACCGCGGCACTCAGACAATTGCGCGAAACCTGGGAATCTACAATCAGATTTCCTCCGAGAGAATTCAGCAATTCCTTGTGGAGAAAGGTGGCCCATCTACACAAGCCATCGACAACAACACGAATGGACAGATTGTTGTTGGACATCTCTACACTGCGTTGGACTACACGAGGTTTCAGCAGCAACAGAATCGCACGACGATCATCATTGATCTCAGCGTTTCCCAACACTCTTCGATTAACCTGACGGCCTCTTCGATCGCTCAAAGTGGCGTGACACAGATAGTCCCGGGCCTTGATGCAGCCTCAACAGACATCTCTACAACTGTTTCGGATCGTGGCTCTGACACTCCGGATATCTTTGAGAATGGTATCGCCTCATTCAAGATTCCCACGGTCACTCCTGCACCGCCAGCACTGTTTACAAGCACCTTTGTGCCTCGTGCAGATCGTCCACTTAACGTGGCTCCCCCTGAAAATCAGGCCGCCATGTCAGCCCAGAGCACGGCGGAATTCGGAAGTGGCGCGGTGGGCGGAAGCGTCTTCTCCACTGAGGTTTACTTCCAAATTCGTCGGCAGTACCAAACTGATGGGCCCGCCGAAGTTGTTGTTGAACGCATCATCGACAGCAGCCTGATCTCGTCACGCGAAGCGTTTGAAAAGTTTGTGGAGCAGAATCCGGAACTTCAGGATGGTGCTGGCTACGAGATCTGGCTGATCTCTGAAACCGGTGGTCAAAAAGTCGAACGGCCGATCGTAGAATTTGAAATTTCCGGAGGACAGCCCGGAACAATGCATGATGCGGAACCAGAAGGTAGTCCCGCACAACAATTGAAGGATCTTCCGTTTGAGCAGCCTGCTGCAGCGGACGCGAATCCTGAAGCACAGGATTCGGAGATTCCGCAGGCCCGCCTGGACGTCGACTCCGCCACCCTGGAATCTGCTCACAAGGCAACCTCGCCGGAAATCAACATCGCTGACCGGACTGTCTCCACGGCTTCGGGAGCGGAGCAAGAAACATCGACGCTGGTGTCTGAATCACTGAATCCTTCATCAGCAGCTTTGCTGGGCTTGATGATACGACGATTTCGCAAGCGACAACAGGAGTCGGCTACAGCTCAGAGCACATTCTCTCGTGCAGCGCGATTCCAAAGAAAACATTCATCACCAAACGCAGAATCTGAAGTTCGAGGTTCCTCCGATGTCTGATCCATCAAAACAGTCGACTCATAGATCAAGTGATGAGAACTCTCGAGACAATTCCGTGAACATGGACGCCACGTTCGTACCAGAGTCTGTACATGACTCTTTGGAAGTGGAGACCGATTACGGCGCGACGATTACGGGGATGCCTGTTTACGTTGATGACGACGATGATGACTTGGATTCGGAGCGTTTTGACGATGACTCGTCGAATGCGGACATGGTCACATTCGTTCCTCAGGAGCCGGCGTCGGTTGAGGACTCAGGTGAAGAGTCTGATCATCCACTTAGCAACACGGCTGCAACTTTTGTCGGCATGTCTGCAGGTTCAGATATTTCCGAGGACAATCCTGCGACGGTACTTCCCGAACAGAGCAACGAAATCGCCGATGGAGATTCGTTCTCCGGAACGGTGATCGCCGAAAATCCGGACGAGATCGCGGATAACTCGACCATTATCAACCAGTCAGGGGAAGGACTTGCAGCCGAGAGAGGTCAGACTCCGGACTCCACGATTGCTGACCAGCGAAAGTCCGGCGTGCGAAGTGGGAAGTCCACGGTAGGTCTTTCCCAAAGCGGGTCACACACACCCTCAGGATCGAACTCTGATTCTTCGCTGCTCGAATCGGGAACAAGTTCGAGCATTGGGGCAAGCTCGCAGTCAGGCGGGAGAGGAGCAGGGACCGGGGCGGGCAGTAACTTTTCATCGCAAATCTGGACATCCTCAGAGAACTCCAGTCTTGATGACCTGATTACCATCCGCAAACGCCCAGTATCCGGCTCTGGAAATTTTTCGCAGACGGCCGACGCGGACTTTGAAATCGTTGAAAAGCTTGCGGAAGGCGGTATGGGAGTCGTCTATATTGCTCGGCAGCGATCGCTGAATCGCGAACTGGCGATCAAGACCCTCAAGTCTGGTGCCGGTGCCTTTTCAGGAACGATAGGAAAGTCGAAGTCTTCGAAAGCAGTTTCACGAGCAGACCGCCAGAAACGTGAAATGTTTCTGTCGGAAGCTCTGGTCACAGCGAATCTGATTCATCCTAATATCATCCCGATTCATGAGTTGGCTGAGACAGGCGAAGGGACGCCATATTATGTGATGAAGCGTGTCCATGGCATTCCGTGGAACAAGCGAATTACGACGATGACGCTCACGGAAAACATGGATGTCATGCACAAGGTGTGTGACGCGATCGCTTATGCTCATCACCATGGCGTCATTAATCGAGACCTCAAACCCGAAAATATTATGCTTGGAGAGTTCGGGGAAGTGCTGGTTCTGGACTGGGGCCTTGCGGTTCCGGCACCTCACGCTGCGGAACAAAACTTTCGCTCGCCGGTCGCGTCCTTTGGAGCAGGCACGCCAGCCTACATGTCGCCGGAACTCTGGGCCGGACCACCAGAAGCCATTGGTGAGTGCAGTGACATTTACCTTCTGGGAGCGATCTTATACGAGATCGTCACGGGGCTTCCTCCTCACGAGTTTCCTCGTTCAGAAAAGAATGGGGCTCGCAGCGATATCTGGAAATTGATCGACGATGTACTTCGACAAAACGTAATTCGTTCCACGCAGGAATCCGGCGAACTGCTGGAGATCGCAATGAAGGCGATGCGAACGAATCCCGATGAACGATTCGGGAGCGTCCTCGAATTCCAGTTTGCGGTTCGAAATTTTCAGCGGCATGAAGAGAGCCGTCGCCTGAGTTCTCGTGCCACAGAACTGGTCGACAGTCAGGCCAATCAGGAACGCGATTATCACACATGCCAAACAGCAGCCGCCTTGTACGAAGAATCTCTGCGAACATGGCCACAGAACGGACTGGCTCGCAACGGATTACGAACGACGCGACTATTGTACGCAAACCTGGCCGCCAGGAAAGGCGACTATGACCTTGGTTTGCAGGTGGCAACGCAGGAGTCTGATGCCGAGTTCGTGGCAATCGCTCGCAAACTTCGGACGGCTCGCCGAGTACGCTCAAGTGTCAAATGGACCGCTTTAACAGCATTGCTTTGTGTCGCGGTACTCGGTGCAAAAGCGATCAATGACCATGGCATCATTACGAATCTGGAGGAAGTCACAAAGCTTGAAATAGCGAAGGCAACGAAAGCGCAGGAAGATGCCAACGTCGCCAAGACGGAGGCCGAAGCCGCCACCAAAGAAGCCAACGTGGCGAGGATGGAAGCAGATAAGGCCTCGAAAGAGGCTGAGGTCGCAAAGAGGGAAGCGAAAGCCGCAGAGACGCTGGCTTCCAGGGAAAAGATGAATGCCGACATCGCCAAGGCCGATGCCCTCAAAGCAAAGGAAGAAGCGGAAGAAGCCAATCAGAAGGCTGAACTCGCGGACGCTAAGGCAAAGGCTGCCGACGAAAAGGTAGTCCTTGCTGAAGAACAGCAGATAAAAGCAGAAGCCGGGACCGCCGATGCAATTGTTAAGCAACAGCAAGCGGAGACGGCGGCCGACATTGCGGAAGTGGAAATCCAGAGTCAGCAAATTCGTGGACTGACACTCAATGAGAACTTTGCCGATGCCTTGCGAGAAATCAATGCACTGCTTGATGGCGAAGTTTTAATCTCTCTGCCAAAAGACGTTCGTGAGCAACGAACGGCAGAACTGCGTGCTCAGCGAGATCAACTGCTTAAACGCGCCCGGCCGACAGATGCCCCGGTGCAGTCACAGTCGATGAACTCGTCTGGAGAACTGCTCGCTCAGGGAGACATGTCGGGACTTGTGGTGGTCATGCACAATCCTGCGGGGGAAATGGCCTGGCCGGAAACAGTTCTGCACCGACTTCAACTGCAGGGACCCATTGAAAAGCTCGTGTTTGTTTCGCCCGACGAACTCTTGATCGCGGCTGGTGAAGAACTTCTTCTCTGGAAAGCTGGACAGGCTGAGGCAAGAAAACTGACAGGACATTCAGCGGCCGTAAAAGCGATTGATGTCAACAACGATCTGGCCGTGACAGCTGATACCTCGGGCCACATCATTGCCTGGCAACTCTCCGACTGGAAGATGCTGGCCGATCTAAGAGCGAATGCAAGTATTGTTGATATTGCTTTAATTCCCGGGACCCGTGATTTTCTGTATGCCGGTGTTCGCGGAGGCCAGTCTTCTGAAGTTCTGGCTTACCGAATCTCTGCCAACAAAGATCAGTCTGCACTTCAACGTCTGGGACAACTGCGAATCAGTCGGGCTCACAATTATCCACCGTCGGGGCTGTCTGTTTCTCCTGACGGAACGCTTTTGGTTGTCAGCAATCGAACGAATGGCAGTCTGTTTGTGCTGAACGCACAGCCCACGTTGATCGGTGCCGAAGGCAAACAGTTTCCATTTTCACAGCCGGCCGATCTGGAGGCTATGGGGGATATGCGATGGCTGATTTCGCATCACTCGCGGCCAGTGAATGATCTGCAATGGTCCGCCGATGGTGCTCAATTTCTGACGGCTTCCGATGATCGTCGTATCGGCATCTGGTCTACAGAGACCACTGCTGGTCAGTCAGCAGCACTGACATTCCGGAGGTATCTCCGTGGCCATGGTGCTCGAGTTATGCAAGCCAGTTTTTTGAACTCGGAAGCGTCGCAGATTTCATCGACCAGCGCTGACGGGTATAGTCGCCTGTGGGATCTGAAGACTATCGAAGAAGACAGTCGTGAAATTCGGAAAGCGTTCAATCTAACGCAGTTGCGGCCCAATCACTTCCAGTCGATGTTCTGCGTCATGCCTCGACAGCCTGGATTTCCTGAGAACAACGACGTCGCCAGTGCGCAGGGACGACGTTCCCCTGAAAATGATGAAGGCGGCGAATCGGTTGTCCTGAATGCGGATCGTTCAGTTCATCGCGGCTCCGTCAGATCCGTGCAATACAGTCGTGACGGACAGCGGCTGGTTTCAGGGGCTGATGATGGTTCAATTGTTGTCTGGGATGTCTCTTCGCGTTCTATTGTTACAGGTCCGTCCGGGCAATCGACGATGTTGGCTTCCGAACAATTCCAGGAAGGTCATGAGTTCAACATTTCTCGTATGCGGCAGATCGGGCCGAACAAGTCTGTACTGGCCACTGCAGGTTTTGATGGAAGCCTGCGCCTGTGGAATATGCAAAGATTGAGCAGTCGAATTGGCGGTCAGCAACAGGTCATCTCCGGACTCGGGCTGGTGAACACTTTTTCCGCTTCTCCTGATGGCCAGTTTGTGGTCACTTCCGGTCTCACAGACGAAGACAAGAAGAAGATCGGTCGATGCAGCATTTGGAAACTCTCCGATCTCCTGACAGCGATTGTTCCCACAGCCATGAATCATCTCGAAGGAAGTCATCGAGCGGAAATCACGGCCATCTCAGTGTCGCACGATAGTCGCCGAATTGCGACCGGAGGACGTGATGGAGTTATCACCGTCTGGGACTCGGCGACAGCTCAACAACTCGCTCGACTGCGGGCTCATGGCAAAGACACGATCATCACATCGCTGATTTGGCTTAACGATGGGTCACTGCTGTCTGCGGGTCTTGATGGAAAAGTCGCTCGATGGTCTGTTGTTCCCAGTTCAGAAAGTCCGCCGACCACTGCCGCCCCGGATGAACACAAAGAGGCCGACAACTCCACGCTCTCGGCAAACCGCCTCGAACGAGTTGCGATCTTTGATCGTGATAAGACGCCAGTCGAGCAGATGTCGGTTTCTCCGGATGGATCTCAGATTCTGGTGATCTCCGTCGAAACCGATCGGAAGCAAAAAACGTCGACGTACCATCTTGATCATTGGCATCTGGACAACCCTGAATCCCGAAAGCGAATTGTTCCCGCGACGGTTTCGGGGCAGAAGCCTCTTGTGCTGACATCGGCTCAGTGGTCTTCTGATTCCCAGCGCGTGCTGCTCTGTGCGGATGGAGTGGTGCAGGTTTTTGAGACAGAAAAGTGGAAAGTTGTCCGCGTCTTCGCCGCAGGAGCTTCCGGGGCCGGTGATGCTCAGTTTGTGGAACGGACGGAAAATGACGTGAACCCGGCGTCGGATCAGATCATTACATTTGACGGGACGATTGCATCACTCTGGGATCTGACCGCCGGGCGACATCTTGTAAGTTTTCGCGGACCCTACCCAGTGACGACGGTCGCCTGTGCAGACTTGCCTGGCAACCAGCTCATTCTGGCAGCAGGCGAATCTCTTCGAGCCTTTGATGGAAATCCGTCGACTGATTCGTTTGGACGTCCATTGTTTCATCTGCAGAAGGCCCACACGGGGCGAATGACATCGATTGCAGTGAATCCCGTCGACTCGTCGCAGATCATCACGGCAGGTGAAGATGGAAGAATTCTGCTTTGGCAATGGTCTGCGGCCGAACAGACGCTTCAGAAAATGACGAACTTAGCGAATGTCAACTCCGTGATCGCGGCCGCGAAATGGTCGCATGATGCAACAAGAATCGTGTTCGTCAGCAAGCACGGGCTGATCGGGCTTGTTGACGCCAATGGAGCAAATCTGAAGACTTTGTCTGCGGGGAGTAATCCTTCCGTAGAGCTCTCTGCGGTCGACATCTCGACCGATGGACAATTCATTGGGGTGGCCGGACAATTCAGTGGTACCGAAGAAAGCATTGGCTGGGTTCTTCGTACTGCTCAACTGGGAAAATCAGAAGCAGCGCCGGAGTCCGCGAACAACGACAACGGCGCTCAAAAGCGTTCCGAGCCAGCATTGTTTTCAGATCACATTGAATGCAGCTTTTCCGGACATGCAGCAGGAGGCATTAAAGCCCTCGGATTTGTCGCCGGGACTCCGTATTTCGTTTCAGGCGGGCAGGATGGTTCATTAATACTGTGGAACTGGAAGAACAAGTTGCCCGGTGCAACTCCGGTCGCTTACGAAGCCTATCGGTTCTTCACAGACGAGGAAGTGACGGCTCACCTGGGTCCAATTACGTCACTGACGATTTCCGCAAATAATGAACTCACTTCTGCCGGCGAAGATGGAAGAATCACGGTTTGGAATCTTCCGCTGTTGCAGAAACGCTGAGAACAGCATAGCAATCGCCCACTTTGAATCCAGCCACCAAGCGGTCATCGGATAGTTGGGCAAGCAATCGTTCGACGTGACCGCATGTTCGCCTCTTCAGCACATCAAGCGAATTCGGCTGGATCACGTAAAGCAGTTAATGGTCCACCCAGACGACAACTGCAGCACCACCGCACAGGCCGTCGACTACGAAAGGCCTTCACCGTTTAGTCGCGAGTTGAAACGACTCCACGAAGCCGTCCCTGAAAAATTAACCTTACCCACGGTAAGGCGTGGGCCACGAGATTTGTGTCGTTAAAATTGCAGGGAAAGGGATCTTCCCGGACCAGGACCTTGCACTTTGAGAGCAGCATGAAGTCCCGATCTTCCCCCCAAACCAGCCAGCTGGATCTGTTTCAGGCGCAGTGGGAACAGCTCCTGAATCTCAACCATCCGCTGTGCCGACTCGCAAAGAAGGTCGACTGGAATCGCTCCGAAAGTGTCTTGCTGTTTGCTATTGCCCCGACTTCGGAGCACTCGGCAAAGCCACGCGTTTACTGGTCGGACTGCATGACCTGGTCGTGGAAGAGTTGGTATCCCGCTGAGTTATTGCGTTGCATCACTGTCGTCCAATGCCGGTGAAGATTCTGACTATGTTCTGAATGTCCCTGTGGTGACGGACACGGAAACAGTGCAAGTTCCGCGCGGCGAGAATGGAGGACGTGAGCTGTCACATGCCTGGGTGGTCAGGAGTCTCGAGACTCGCCCATTGAAAGATGAAGCAGGTATGGGCGAGGTCGATGCGAGACTCGTAAAGAAGGATCTCACTCGTCTTGTGGCCTACGTTCAGTCGAAAACGACTCGGGAACTCACTGGTGCCTCAGTTGGTCGAGCTTTGATCATAGATATCCGCAAGCTGGCAATGGTGTGATTTTCCAATGAACTCTTCACCCATTTTGATTATTGAAGATGATCCCAAAACCTTACTGCTCATTCAGAGCGATCTGCCGGAAGAATCCCTTGAGATAGCTTCCGCTTCGAATGGGCAGTTGGGGATAGAGTTGTTCCGTGCCAGGAAGCCGCAGTTGGTAATACTTGATGTGATCCTGTCGGGAATGGATGGACTGAGAATCTGCACGGAAATTCGTCAGGAGTCAAACGGTCCGATTCTGATTGTGTCTGCTCGTGCCGCTGAAATGGATCGTGTTCTCGGCTGGGGGCTGGGGGCTGGGGGCTGATGATTTCGTTGCGAAGCCTTTCAGGCCACGTGAATTAGTAGCCCTGGTCAAGGCGTTATTGCGAAGATCGCAGGTGCTGTCCTGTCCTCGTCTCTCAGCAGGCTTCGAGTTCTCCGGACTCGAGCTATGACGTCAAGAAGCGTCGTTTTACCCTCAAGGGGAATTTCATTGGAGTTGATGCCGCTCGAGTTTACTCTTCTGTCAACGCTTTTCAATTCGACCGGGCAAGTCTTTCTTCGGCGTGAACTGCTCGATAGGTTGTATTCAATCGGTGAGGCTGTGGTCGACAGAGTGACTGAAGTGCATCTCGAAAAACTTCGGCAGCAGATTGGAGAGGATCCCGACACCCCGACATACATCCACACTGTTCGCGGTGCTGGATATCGATTCTGCGTAGTCTGCTGTTATCTGAAAATTAATGAGATTGATCTGTAAACTTCCCATTTGAAAGCGACGCTACACTTGGGAGATCAACAGCAGGTGCAATCGTGCATTTGTCTATTTGCGAGGCTGAAGCAGCCTCAGGAGTTTTCAATGTCGTCCTCCAGGTATCCGCTTTTGTTTCAGTTTAATACTCGTGTTTATCTTCAGGAGCTTGCTGGTCATCTTGGACGGCCCGTGACTCTAAAGGACATCCCGGAGGAGCTTCTTGATCTTCTGGAAACAAATGGCTTCAACTGGTTCTGGTCACTTGGGGTCTGGACCACGGGTTCAGCAGGTCAAGAGATATCAAGAACCAATCCCGTCTGGCGCGAGGAGTTCCTGAAGGAACTTCCGGACTTGGAACAGTCGGATATTTGCGGGTCTCCATTTGCCGTTTGCGCCTATGAGGTGCATCCGGATTTTGGTGGCCGGGCCGCACTATCAGACCTTCGGAAACGGCTTGCTCAACGTGGTATTCGGCTCATGACCGATTTCGTTCCGAATCATACAGCTCCGGATCATCCATGGGTCTCAGGACATCCGGAGTACTACGTAAACGGGAGTGATTTGGATCTCGAAGCAGAACCACACAACTATGTTCAGGTTGTGACGAAGCACGGACCGCGAATACTTGCGCACGGCAGGGATCCTTTTTTCAGCGGATGGGTCGACACTCTGCAACTCAACTATCGCTGCAAAGAAATTCATGATATCCAGAGGCAAGTCCTGCAAGACATCGCTGAACAATGTGATGGCGTGCGTTGCGACATGGCGATGCTCCTGCTGCCAGACACCATCGCCAAAACCTGGGGCGACAGATCTGTTCCTGCAGATGGAATGGTACCGACCGAAGTCTGCTTCTGGCCGGAAGCTATTCAGTCGGTGCGAGTAAAGCATGCGGACTTTGTCTTCATGGCTGAGGTTTATTGGGATCTCGAATGGGAGTTGCAGCAGCAAGGCTTTGATTTCACATACGATAAGAGGCTCTATGACCGCGTGTTGTCATTCGATGGTGGAGCCGTACGAGATCATCTCATGGCTGATCTGCAGTTTCAGCAACGCTGTTGTCGCTTTCTTGAAAATCACGATGAGCCACGTGCCGCGTCGATGTTCTCAATGCCTCAACATCTTGCCGCAGCGGCAATAACCTATCTTTCGCCCGGCCTTCGTCTGTTCCATGAGGGACAGTTTGAGGGGCGTAAGCATCGCGTTTCTATGCACCTTTCCAGGAGTGCAGCAGAGGCTCCAGATCCATCGATTCAGGAACTTTACAAGAGCCTGCTGACTTGCCTCCGATCAAAATCGCTTCGCGAAGGATCATGGTCGTTGCTGGAATGTATTCCTGAGTGGGAAGCCAATCCGACGTTCCGCCAGTTTGTTTCATTCTCATGGAAACACTTAGGTGAACGCTGGTTGATTTGCGTGAACTACGGATCGGAATCCGCTCAGACGTTTGTGAGGTTACCCTGGGCGGATTTGAACGGACGGACCTGGACCCTAAACGATCAACTGACAGAAGAGATCCTGGTGCGTGATGGAGATGATCTTACTGAGCGTGGTCTCTATCTCAACGTTCCCGCCTGGCACGTCCATATCTTCCTGATGAAGGAAAAAACTGCGTAACCCACCTGACGGTTCTCTGTTTCGAACAAATGCGTTCCTCTCGAAAGAGTCCTCCATTCAGTGAAGAGAGTTTCCGCTGCGTTGAGACAGGCAACACGATGCCGTGGAGGACATCTGCTGGTGATCTGCGGAATGCCTCTTCTTCAAGCCCACTCTTTGTTGCAGGGCCGTGCCCAGCTGTCGACTCAAGGAATGGAGTCCTCAAATCAACAAATGCTGCGAGAGTAGAACGACATGCTCGCGCAACTCGATTTGGTCAGCGGTCTTTTTTGTCACCGTGATTGCAATGGGTCTGTCAGTTGTTGCAGACAGCAGCAACCTTGCTCATGCCAGTCGGAAGCATATCGCCGTTTCGGCATCCAGAGGATGGACCATGTTTTCTGCCGTTTGGTTTCGGAAGAGTTTACCACCGAACAGGCAGGTGCGAAGGTGCTTCGCTGCAGCAGGGTGCGCGGACGTCAGATGAACGCTGAGGCTTCAATCTCTCGCGGCAAAGCGATCTTGTTCCTTCACGCGGACGCTCATTTCCCGGATGTTTTTGTATAAACCCTCTGGGACAGCGTTTCAACCGGTTACTTTAGAGACGCGTTTCGACTTCGCATTGACGATGACTGCTGGCTATACCGTATCGTCGAGTTTGGAACCAATCTGCGATCTCGCTGGCTGCAGTTGCCTTACGGCGATCAGGCAATCTTTATCCGTACCGATCTGTCCTTCTCTCTGAACGGATTTCGGAATTGGCCTCTGCTGGAAGACGATGACTTCGTAAAAAGACTGCGACAACTCGGACCAATCATGATCACCAGAACACCCACCACAGTCTCCACCAGACGATGGCAGCGTATCGGAATTCTGAAGACCACGCTTCTGAATCAAATCATTGTCGCCGATTTCAAGCTGGGCGTTTCTCCGGAAAAAATGGCGGCCCTTAACAAACGCTCAAAATAAGCGAAAACACTGTCTTTGAAACCTGGCATCTCATACGTCATTCCGACTTCCGAAGGCGCGGGCATAGTGCGGTCATCAGAGGATAGCCTTCAGATCATACGTTACGGAAACGCTGCGATCAGAACACCACTGACGATGATCAGAATTCCGAATAAAATGGCGACTCGGATAAACAGCTTCCGATCTCCGAGCATCGCCACGAGTGCGGCTTTGAAGATGAGGTTTGCCATCACCGCGGAGATAATCACCTTCCAGCCCATGTCTGCCGTGAGCCGACCCGCTGACACCATACGGGATGTTGACAGAGTGATCGCATCCATATCCGTCAGCCCGGATAGCACGGCGACGACAAACAGGCCGGTTCTTTCGAAGTGGACTTTCGTCGCGGCGACGGCAAACAGGATGATCGCGTAGAGCGTTCCAAAAACAAGGGCTGATTTCAGTTCCGCGGGATTCGTTTGCTGGGAAACAGCTTCAGCTTCTTTCCGCGATCCGAACCACTCAAAGAGACAAAGAAACAAGCCCGATAAGATCAGTACCGCCAGTGGCACAATGGCCTTCAACATGACAACATGGCCAACTACGGCCATTTCAATGGCGACACGAACGAAGCTGACAGTTGTGGAAATCATGAGTACTGTGGATGCAGCCCGCACGGAGGATGGGGCCTGCCGGGAACGCCTGGCGAAACTCACGGCCGTGGCGGTGCTGGAAATTGTTCCGCCGAGTATACCACCCAGAACAGTGCCAGCGTGTTGACCAAAGAACTTCCAGACGATGTAACCGCCAAGGCTCATGGCGACCACGAGCACTACCATCCACCAGATCTCACGCGGATTCAGGACGTCGTACCAGCCGTAAGTCTGATTGGGGAGCACCGGCAGGATGATGAACGAGATCAGGACAAACTGCATGATGGCCTTGATGTCAGCATCGCCCAGTCTTGCTACGATTCCGTGTAACTGCAACTTCATTTCCAACAGGATGGCAACGGTTCCGCCGACAGCCACAGCAACGGACCAGTCACCATTCACAAGGTAGGCGCCGACAGCGTACATCAGCGGCATAGCAACCGCTGTCGTGAGCCCAGTGTGGTCATCACCCCGATCCGGATTCGTTATTTTTCCTACAATAGCAGTCGCCACGACACCCACAAGTCCAATACCGACAACCCAGCCACCATACGTGCCGGCCAACAATGCGCAGACGGTGCCGAAGACCGTCACCAGAGGAAAAGTGCGAATTCCTCCCAGCGGCGACTGGACGTGCTGACGCTGCAAGCCAACCAACAGTCCCAGCAGAAGCGAAATGCCAAGGTCCTCGAAGATCGGTAATGTCGCCATCAGTATTTCGCTCTCATCGGCAAACAGGCATTATTCAATCCTTGATCCTTCAATCATTGTCATCGCCACCTCCACCTTCGGAGCCCTCAGATTCTCCGAGAGGAATCGTGATTCCCAGCCCGGGAAACGTTGTCGTCCCGGAGGCCCTGTCGTAGTTCTGGAACAGTCGTACTGTCAGGAAGCTGATCAACAACAGGAAGACAATTCCCACGATCGGGCGGCTGGATCTAATAGCGTCGTCAGGCGATGCCTCCTTGCAGCCCGTTATCATACTCGAAGTGATGTTTTCTTTGTGCCGCAGCGAATACCACACGACACCCACAATATGGACAGCGACAACAGCCATCAGTAAATACGACGCGATCTCATGCAGCTCTTCGCCCGCTTCATTGCCATTGGAAATCATCAACCCCGTGACCGCAGTCGCCAGAAGCAGCCCCAGACGATTCGCAGCACAACCATGACGCCAAGCACGATTCCCAGAATCATGTGTGCAGAGAACAGTGGGCTGTCTTCATCTGCTGTGACAGAGATGGCCGCCGAGACAAAGAAGCCGATTGTCAGCAGCCAGTGAAAGATTCGCGTCGGAAG
>CAMAXD010000103.1 GCA_945861975.1 Candidatus Kuenenia stuttgartensis
TTACGAGTGGTACAAGGCAAAGCAGGAAGCTGCACAACAGAAGCCGGAAACGAACTGAGATTCTTCTCAGCATCAGCAGATTTTACTGAACAGCCTGCAAGTTCTGACCGCCCCCACCGAAAACCTTTGCGCTCACGTTGCACCATCAGCTGCAGCACGTTTGACCCGGAGTTTTTTTTGCCATGATCATGCAACGCCCCGACAGCGACGACAATTCGTGCTTTCTTTCCGAAAGCCCTGCTGGCGGTGTTCAAGTTTCGCTGGACGCTGCCATTGTCCCTGGGCTTCTCTATAGAGGCGTGCCTCAGGATCAATGCCGACGACTGATTCGAATTGACTCCATCAGCAAGCATGTCTCTTTGTTCAACGGCCCCGCCTGGTTGCAATCCCGACGCACTCAACGCGAATGCAGTATGTCCGAGTTGTTCTTTGGTTAGTGTAAAACGCTGAACAATTCTGGCCTGCAATTCTTAGACTGCTCATTCTTTCGTGCCGCGTTTACTCTTTCCTGTCGGCGGCTTTTTTTCTGTCTGGCCGCCAAGTCTCGCGGCCGCTCGACCATTCAGCTTGTCAGGATCGTAGGCGACGTTAGGTTCAGGGTACTTCGCCCCGACATCTTTTTGCCAGGCTGATAGCTCAATGCGCAGCCGGTTTACGATCTCAGGATATTGTGCTGTGATGTTGTGCTGCTCACCGAGATCCTGCGAAAGATTGAACAATTCGATCTCGTCATTTTCCATCCAGTGAATCAGCTTCCAGTCCCCATGACGAATGGCCGCACCGGGAGCTCCGCCCTGATTGCCATAATGTGGGTAGTGCCAGAACAAAGATCGGTCGGGAAGAGATTGACCTTTCAGGACTGGCAAGAGACTGACTCCGTCAATGGCCTCGTCTTCAGGGAGTGTGGCCCTTGTGACGTCGAGTACCGTAGCGAATACGTCCGGGCTGCTGATGGGTTCTGAAATTTTCGACTCAGCAAGAACGGCTGTCGGCCAGCGCACGAGAAACGGTTCGCGGATACCGCCTTCATAGAGCCAGCCTTTTCCTCCTCGCAAAGGTACGTTGGAGGTCGGCCAGCCTTCGCTGGTAGAGAGTCCTCCGTTGTCGCTCGTAAAGATGACCAGAGTGTTCTTTGCCAAATCGAGTTCATCAAGTTTGGCGAGAACCTTTCCCACGGCCAGATCCATCGCTTCGACCATGCCGGCATAGACGGCATGATCCTGAACCAGGCGAACATCACGTTCTCCTTCGCGTCCCCATTTTTCTTGCAGTCCCAGTTGCTTTCGTTTGGCTTCGTACTTCTCGCGCAGGTCGACTCTGGACATCAAAGGCGTGTGAACCGAGTAGAACGAAAAGTACGCGAGGAAAGGTTGATCGCGATGAGTTTCAATGAAGCGAGCGGTCTCGGTTGCGAGGCGATCCGGCAGGTGCTCTCCTTCAGGACCGTCCTTGAGTCTCGGATTTCCGTAGGGCGAAAAATACTTGTTGCCACCATAGGGGCCTCCGCGATCAATGCCTCCCATGTTGATGTCAAAACCCTGATCTTCGGGCCACCAGCCTTCGGGTCCCAGATGCCATTTGCCGGCGAAGAACGTGGCGTAGCCTGCGGACTTCGCGATCTCTGCCAGAGTCGTGGTTTCGAGAGATAGCCTGTCTGCATAAGACGCGGGCAGCAGGAGCGTATTTCGTTTCCAGTCTTCAGGAGTCAATGGTGCTCCGATGTAGTCGGTGATTCCAGTACGCTGAGGCCAGAGGCCGGTCATCAGGCTGGCTCGAGTTGGTGAGCAGACCGGACACGCCGCATAGGCATCCGTGAACATGGCTCCTTCACGGGCCAGCCGATCAATGTTCGGAGTTTCGTGGAACGTACTGCCGTAGCAGGCCAGATCCTGTCGCCCGAGATCATCAACAAGGAAGACAACGATGTTAGGACGATCATCTGCGAGGGCCGGCTGAGTCAGAAGAAGGCAAGCAAGAACAAAGAGGAAAAGCCTGGTCATTTGGAACACTTCTGCAGATGAGGAAAAGGACTTGTGTCCGTTAGAGCTGGACGTATCCGTGGAACATTTTCAAAACATCGCAGTCACACGAGAATTGGTCGGTTCAACGAATTCAAAACTGCTGTCGATATGGATAGCGGCAGATTTGGATAGTGAATTTTGTCAAATTAAGAATCGGATTAAGAATCGGACAGCGGTGAAGGCAAACGCTGCACTTCGATTCAGTTTACCCACCTCCGGGGACTTCGTCACGATGTTTCGCAAAGGGGTATTCGTCCATCGAGGAAACGTGTGCCCTGCGATATACCGCAGACTTTACGCACGCCGCTCTGCCAAATCCCATCCAGGCTCGCAGCCTTGATCAGGACCGATTGCAACTCCGGGAATGAGCTTCTTCACTCATCGCCCTGAGAGAAGAACGCTCATGTCGCACGCACATCCGAGTGAGGTCAATTTACACCTGGCACGGTCTTCTGGTACGCTGGGAACATCCGGAGTTATTGCGACACTGGTCGTGGGGCGAGAGCATGAGAGTTGGTTTGCTTAGATTTTCACTGACAGCATTCTTGTCAATGTTTCACATGATCGCCACGGGTGCGGAAGAGCCTGCTCGGCTCGTTGATTTTGATCGCGACATCCGTCCAATTCTCTCCGACAAATGCTTTACCTGCCATGGACCGGATGAACAAAAACGAGTTAGCGGACTACGACTCGATGTGCGTGAGAGTGCCTTCGAAGTACGTGACGGCAAGACGGCCATTGTGCCGAAGGATCTCATCGCAAGTGTGTTGCATCAGCGGATTACCTCCACAGACGCCGATCAAAAAATGCCACCCGGAGATTCGGGCCAGGAATTAGCCGAGGCCGAAATCCAGTTGCTGACTCGCTGGATTCAGGAAGGTGCCAAGTGGACCGAGCACTGGGCTTTTCTCCGTCCTGAAAAACATGAACTTCCCCAACTGGAAGATCAGCAATGGTGCAACAATGAGATCGATCATTGGGTTCTGGAAAATCTGCATCAGGAAAACCTGAAGCCCTCGGCAGAAGCTGATCAACGCACATTGATTCGTCGTGTCACACTGGATCTCACGGGACTTCCGCCAACTCCCGCCGAAGTCGAAGCCTTCCTCACGGATAACTCACCGACCGTATATGAAGCCGTTGTCGACCGGTTACTGGCGTCGCCACGATTCGGCGAACATATGGCGGCGACATGGCTGGATGCCGCTCGCTACGCGGACACCAGTGGCTATCAGAACGATGGTCCTCGTTCGATGTGGCGTTGGCGCGACTGGGTGATCGAGGCCTTCAACAGCAATCTGCCATTCGACCAGTTTACGGTAGAACAAATTGCTGGCGACCTGCTGGAGAACGCTTCACTCAATCAACGCATTGCGACCGGATTTAATCGCAATCATCGAGGTAACTCCGAGGGTGGGATTATCGCCGAAGAGTACCAAGTGGAGTACGTGGTTGATCGTGTCGACACAACAACAACCGTCTGGCTTGGTCTGACCATGGGATGTGCCCGTTGTCATGATCACAAGTACGATCCCATCCGACAGACGGAGTTCTACAAAGTCTTCGCTTACTTCAATAATGTGCCGGAAAGTGGAAGAGCCCTCAAGGAAGGCAATTCGCCTCCAATGATTCGAGCACCGCGTCCGCCTGAAGAAGAACGGCTGCGTGAACTGGATCAGCAGATTCAGGCGACGGAATCTCGAATTCGTGAACTCGACAAAGCGTTACGTGCAACGCAAATGGCATGGGAAAGCAGCGTCGACGCCGCTTCCGAGTTCGACTGGTCCATCACCGACGGGCTGGTCAACCACCTGGCATTCGACCTGAGCCTTTACGATCAGGCACGCAAAGTTGACAGTGTATTCGACGTCACATCCAGCCCCTATTCACTGGGCGCAGTGGGTCATTCGATCAAATTCCAAAATGGCAGCTTTATCAGCGCGGGCGATACGGCATTGTTCGGCTACATGGATAAGTTTTCCATCGCCTTGTGGCTTCGTGCGGATGACGCCAACGGCACACTGATTTCACGAATGACTCCAGCTGAAGAAGGTGCTGGCTACTACCTGCAACTTCGTGATGGTCTGCTGCAGGTCAATCTGATCAATCGCTGGCTCGACGATGCAATTCGACTGGAAAGCCGCCAACCTTTGCCACCGAATGAGTGGTGTCACGTCACGATGACTTACGACGGTTCTCGAGTTGCTCGCGGCGTGCAGGTTTATGTCAACGGTCAGCCATTCGAGATGAACATTACTCTGGACCGTATTAATCAGACGTTTGCACTGCCGCTGGAGACCCTGCGAATCGGTGGCGGAGCATCACCGTTCAGAGGGGCGATCGATGACGTTCGAATTTACAACCGAGATGTCTCCACAGGCGAAGCTGAACTCATCGCAGTCGCTCAAAGCATCTCAGAGATTCTTCGCATCAAGCCCGAGATGCGAACTGCCGCACAACAGAAGAAGCTGACGGAACACTTCATCCTGAATCACGCCGCTGCAGATATCCGGGAAGCTCATCTGAGCCTGCACAAACTGCGAAGCGAACGACGCGTATTTGAGGAAAACCTCCCGACAGTGATGGTGATGGAAGAAATGCTGACTCCTCGAAAAACTCACGTGCTGATCCGAGGACAGTACGATAATCCCGGCGAAGAAGTGCCGCCTGGCGTACCAGCCGTTTTCCCACCGATCCCGGAGAATGTTCCCAACAATCGTCTGGGCTTCGCCCGCTGGCTGGTGAGCCCTCAACATCCACTGACGGCTCGCGTTGCTGCGAACCGTATCTGGCAAAAGTATTTTGGACAGGGGCTCGTGCGAACAACCGAGGATTTTGGCTCTCAGGGCGATCGACCAAGTCATCCGGAATTGCTGGACTGGCTCGCTGCCGAGTTTATGGAGTCGGGCTGGAATGTGAAGGCGCTGCACAAGTTGATTGTGACCAGTGCCACATATCGTCAGTCGTCGGCGATTTCTCCGGAGTTACTGCGACTTGATCCCGACAATCGCCTGTTGGCTCGAGGTCCGCGGAGGCGCCTTCCGGCGGAGGCGATTCGTGATCAGGCGTTGTTTCTCAGCGGACTGCTGAACGAACAACGCGGCGGGCCATCAGTGAATCCCTATCAGCCGGACGGACTGTGGAAAGAGATCGCCACGATCACAGATTATCCTCAATCACACGGAGCTGATTTGTATCGACGCAGTCTGTATTCGTTTTGGAAACGCACGGTCGCACCGCCAACCATGGTGACTCTGGATGCATCAAGCCGTGAAGCGTGCGTCGTGCAAAGATCTCGCACGAACACTCCGTTGCAGGCACTGGCTCTGATGAATGATGTCACATTTGTGGAGGCTGCTCGAGTCTTCGCGCAGCGAATGATGATGGAATCCGGCGACGATCCGGCTCGTCAGATTTCTCAGGCGTTCGTAATGGCAACAGCTCGAGAACCGCGACCTGAAGAGGTTGCCATTCTCCAGCGATCTTACGAGAGAAATTTGACCGTGTTTGAGCGTAACCCTGAGACGGCGCGGCAACTGATTCACTCGGGCGAATTTGCAGTGAATGCAGACCTGAATCCCGCAAAGCTGGCAGCTCTGACGACGGTCACAAGTCTGATTCTGAATCTCGATGAAGTGGTGACGAAAGAATAGTGAGTCTTCCCATGACGATATTGAACGATCATCTGTTCGCCGAGAATCGACGTCACTTTTTTGCGCGAGGATCGCAGGCTCTTGGCCTGGCTGCCCTGGCGGGCCTGCTGCAGGAGTCAAAGGCGGCCGATGTGCCTGCAGGAACTCCTGGACTGAGCGACTTTCCGGATCTGCCGGTCAAAGCCAAACGCATCATCTACATGTTTCAGTCGGGTGCTCCATCACAGCTGGATCTGTTTGAGCATAAGCCAACACTGGAATCCATGCGAGGTGAGGAGCTGCCGGATTCCGTGCGTCAGGGTCAGCGGTTAACGGGAATGACCAGCGGCCAAAAGAGCTTTCCGATTGCTCCCACGAAATTCAAGTTCAAACAATACGGCGCATCCGGTGCGTGGCTAAGCGAACTGCTGCCTCACACGGCAAAGATCGCGGATGACCTGTGCTTTATCAAGACGATGCACACAGAAGCCATCAATCACGATCCGGCAATTACGTTCGTACAGACAGGTGCTCAGCAAGCTGGCCGGCCAAGTCTTGGGTCGTGGCTGTCCTATGGACTGGGGAGCGAAAACAGTGACCTGCCGGCTTTTGTGGCGATGATCTCCGGGTCCGGCGATCAGCCTCTGTACGATCGGCTTTGGGGAAGTGGATTTCTGCCGACTCGCTATGCGGGCGTCAAATTTCGTTCGCTGGGCGACCCGGTTCTTTATCTTTCCAATCCGCCGGGAATCAGCAGCTCAGTACGTCGAGGAATGCTGGATGATCTGGCGGCGATGAATGCCCTGAAGCTGAAAGAATCAGGCGACCCCGAGATTTCAACTCGCATCGCGCAGTACGAGATGGCTTACCGCATGCAAACGTCGGTGCCTGAACTGACCGACTTATCAGGTGAGCCGGCCAGCACGTTCGATTTGTATGGTGAAGATGCTCGAAAGCCCGGAACGTTCGCATGGAATTGCCTGATGGCTCGTCGATTGTGCGAGCGAGGCGTCCGCTTTGTGCAGATGTTTCATCGCGGCTGGGATCAGCATCTGGAACTTCCGAGAAACATCACGGCTCAATGCAAATTAACAGACCAACCGACCGCTGCGTTGGTTCTTGATCTGAAACAACGAGGTCTGCTGCAGGATACGCTGGTGGTCTGGGGCGGCGAATTCGGCCGCGCGGTTTACTGCCAGGGCAAGATGACGCCGGATGATTATGGGCGAGATCACCATCCACGATGTTTTTCAATCTGGATGACTGGAGCTGGAATCAAACCGGGAACAACGATCGGTGAGACCGATGACTTCAGCTACAACATTGTTCGCGATCCCGTCCATGTTCATGACCTCAACGCCACGCTGCTGCATCTGGCCGGAGTTAACCACAAAAAACTCACCTACAAGTATCAGGGGCGTCATTTCCGGCTGACCGACGTGCATGGCGAAGTGATTCAAGCCGCCTTGTCATAAGGAAACGAAATCACGTCGACGGAGCGACGCAATCAAAGAACACACGTCACTCTGTTGATGAACACTGTTAATCATTACTTTTGATTTCGTAGTTTGTTTCGCGATGTAGAAAATGATTCTGAGGCGTGTAGAAGATCGTGTTGCGAAATGATTTCCTCGAAAATAACCCGGGCAGGACGATTGAGATGAGGCCTGCTGAAAAAAATTCGCATGGGAGCGGAGGTTGAATTTCTTGATTCACACATTCTGCAGGTACCTGCTTTTACTGACCCTCTTGTTGACGTCAGTTCACAGCGCAGCCGAGCAACGGGTCCCATCAGCAGTCGCGAAGTTGCACGAATCGATCCTTCAGAAATTCCTCGTTCAGTTTGACAAAGTGTCCGCCCGCGGCTTTGTGAGGACTCTTCGCCCCGGCGAAAAAGGCGTTGGGTACACATTGGAAACACTGCTGGAGATCCCTGAAAACAATTCATCTCGCGGTGAATTTCAGGGGATGGAGGTCAAGGCGTATCGCGACTCAGAAACGGAGTTCGATGATCAGGACAAATTGAATCTGTTCCTGAAAGAGCCTGAATGGCTTGATGGTCTGACAACAGCCGAACGCATTCCGCAATACGGCTACAAAAATTCTAACGGACGGCAGGCTTGGTACCTTTCAGTCATCAGTCGCAAGAACGAAGCCGACCTGCAGCTCGGCGTGACAGAGCAGGGCGAGGTACTGGAACGTCATCGCAACGATGTCTCTATGGCACAGTGAAGACTGGAAGTCCTGGAACAACGTCTCCCGGAAAAACATGCTCATTCCTCTTCATCGGCGCAGAATCAAGAGGGAAGGGGGCTGATGCAGAGTTCTGGTACAAGACCGTGACATGGTGTCAAAGACCGTGACATGGTGTCAGGAACCGTCCGCGAAACGATTGCTTGAACTGGCCGCCAGCGGTGACATCATCGTTGAACTTCGCAGGCATCTTCACCCGGGCATGATAAATTTATCGGCCTCGCAGAAGGGCCTCGACTGCATTTCGCGTCGGCATCGCCGGCTGTGCACCATGTTTGGTTGTCGCCAAAGCGCCCGCCGCGGCGGCGAAACGAGTGGCCTCAGAAACGGACATCTGTTCCGCGAGGGCGATTCCAAAGGCCGCAGCGAAGGCATCGCCCGCTGCCGTCGTATCAACGGCATCCACACTGAACGGCGGGACGTGTTCCGAGGTTTTCCCGTCGAATACAACGACGCCCTGAGATCCCAACGTGATGAGACTGATTTGTGGACCTCGACTGCCAATTTGTTGAACAGCAGACACCGCTGCCGCAACCGAATCCACGACCTGCCCGGACAGTGACTCGGCCTCTGTTTCGTTCGGACAGATGACATTAACCTGCAGGAGATCGGCAGGAACAACGCTCACCTACGGGGCGGGATCCAGAATAATCCTTACGCCATGGCGATGAGCCAGCTCGACGGCTTTCTGAACTGCAGGCAAGGGAATCTCAAACTGAAGGAACAGAACATCGGCCGACGGAAACAATTCTTCCGCCGCAATCACATCATCTGGCGTGACGAGCCCATTGGCTCCGGGAATCACCGTAATGGAATTCTGCCCGCTGTCTTCGACGCCGATCACCGCGAGCCCACTCGAACAATTCGGCGTCACCTTTACGAAACTCGTATCGATGCCTTCCTCGGTCAAACCGTCGATCAGCGTTCGGCCAAAACCATCATCACCGATTCGCCCGACCATCGAAACCTGAACCCCAAGCCGTGCCGCAGCAACGGCCTGATTGGCACCTTTTCCACCGGGGACCTGCTGAAAGCTGTGGCCCGTTCTTGTCTCTCCGGGTCGAGGAAGCTGTTGTGTTCGAAAAACGAGATCCATGTTAATCGAACCAACGACGATGATTCTCGCGAGTTTTGCCATGGGACAGCTCAGTTGTTTGGACTGAGATGCGGCGGCTCGCTTGATAGCTGGATCAGAGCTTCCGTAACTCGAATCTGCTGCTCGGCCGTCAGCGTCAGATAACGATGCAGCCCATTTTCAGAAGGAGTAAACGTCGTGAAACCTTTGTCATCCACGGACACAGAGCCCTTCGGCGAAATGCCAAAATAGTTGCGATCAGGCAACACCCCATACAGCACACTGGTCAGGTCCCAGGTCGGACGATTGTGCGGTGGCGGCTCATACAACACGTATGACTCTTTCAACGGATGATGAGGCACGTACTGATAGTCGCTCAGAATACTGGACGCCGGATAAGGAATCGCCAGCCCAATTTCAAAGCCACTGTAAACGATCGCTGTTGGCCATTCCGTCGCCAAAATTTTCTTGGACGCCACGTCTTCCGTGACATTGTATTCCGGATGAGGCTGACCATTGATCGGAGCAAACGCTCCCGCCATCGCGGAAACCAGCTTCACTTTTTTGATCGCCAGTTCGCGACCGGTCAAAGGACTGATGTCATCCGCAGGCGACTTCAACAAGTTGGCCAGATTCGTCGAAAAGCCCACCTGGACAATCACAACACTTCCGTCCGCCTGAGATGACAAGACCTGTCGCAGGACTTTGACCGCATCCGGTGCGTCCTTGCCCGAGCGAAGATCATGCGGATACCGATCAGCATCCCCGTTCTTCTCGATGACCAATCCCGTGAAGCGACTTTGCTGAGGAGTTATCCCGCTGCGGCAAACACCGATCGGAATGTTGCCACGTCCATAAAAGGTGTTGATGGCGTCCGTAAAAGGAGCACACTGATCATGATCTTTTGTAATCGTGACCGCCAGCAGTCGGCACAGACCTCGACTTTGCAACGAGTGAATGACGCCCATCGCCAGCACGTCGTCACAATCATTGCCAATATCGGTGTCAAAAATCAGCGGTACCGAGGACGCAGGATTTTCCTGAGCCACAGCCAAAGAATGCAACAGCCCGGGAACAAGCGTGAGCAGGAGCAGGTGTGTTTTCATAGTCGATCGGATGAAGCAAACAGCCGGATTGAGCAGTGTGAAGATTCGCGTCAGATCAACAATTCAGGCTGACACGACACAACACTCTAACCAAATTTGCTCGATCTACGAAGTGTCACAGATCCAGTTTAAACGGCTGGCCAGTTTGTGAGTCTGCGACTCCGGTAGGGTGCGTGGAGCGGAGCGCAACGCACCATGGCTTTAGACGAATTCGCATTGGTGTGTTTCGCTCCGCTGCACACACCCTACGTGAAATTGACAGATTGGCCAGCCGTAATCCACTTTAAACAACGCAACAAAAGGCTGCGTTTGCGGAGATTTCAATCATCCCGCTCGGCTTTGCGGTTTCCCCACTCGTCAATCGAGCAGATCACTTCGCGAGCCTGAGCACCGTTGTAATCGCCCACAACGCCATCCTCAGCCATGTAATCGATCATGCGAGCCGCTCGACCGTAGCCTATGCCCAACGCTCGCTGCAGAAGCGAAACACTGCCTCGACCTTCGCGAATCACAACTTCTACCGCCTGATCGTAGAGGTCATCATGAATTCGGGTACCACCTTCACCGGACGCTCCACCAGCCGAAGCTGCTGCAGACGCAGCAGCAGTCAGCCTGGTCAGTTCCGGACTATATTCAGGTTCGACATCGCTGAAGAAATCGATCACCGCATTGATCTCTTCATCACTGACGTATGTGCCCTGAGCACGTGTCAGATAACTGGTCGAAGGAGCAAGATACAGCATGTCACCGCTGCCCAGCAGTCGCTCCGCGCCGCCCTCATCGAGAACCACACGGCTATCCATCTTGCTCGCCACCTGGAATGATATTCGAGCAGGCAAGTTCGATTTGATAAGACCGGTGATGACGTCAACCGTTGGTTTCTGAGTCGCCAGGACCAGATGAATCCCGACCGCTCGAGATTTCTGAGCCAGACGAATAATGTGTGCCTCGACTTCCTTGCCCGAGGTCATCATCAAGTCCGCCATTTCGTCCGCGATGATCACAATAAACGGCATCCGATCAGGAATCGCAGCCGCGTCGGGATCTGTTTCCTTCAATCCCAGTCGTTCAAGAATTTCGGGTTTGCCAAGCTTGTTGTAGCTGTCCAGATGACGCACGCCGACTCGCGCCAGAAGATCGTAACGTTCTTCCATCTTATCGACGGCCCAGGCGAGCACCGCTTCCGCCTTCTTCATGTCCGTGATGACCGGATGCATGAGGTGCGGAATCTTTTTGTACGGACTGAGTTCGACCATTTTCGGATCGATCATCAGCATGCGTACTTCGTCCGGCGTTCTGGTCATCAACAACGACAGAATCAATGTGTTCAGACAGACGCTCTTACCAGTTCCTGTTCGACCAGCAATCAACAGATGCGGCATCTTGGCCATATCGACGACGAGCGGACGACCACTCACGTCTTTGCCAAGGAACAACGGCAGGCGCAGATCGTCCCAGGTCGAACGCGAAACCTGCAACAGCTCACGCATTCGTACCATGATCTGCTTGTCGTTCGGAACTTCGACACCGACTGTGTTCTTGCCAGGAATCGGCGCGACAACGCGAACGGAGGGTACTCGCAACGCAATGGCGAGGTCCTCTTCCAGAGCCGTCACTTTGTTCAGGCGCAGACCGCGTTCCAGCTCCAGCTCGAACTGAGTCACCACCGGACCGGTATCAATCTCCGCAACCTTGACGTTCAGACCAAACTCTTCGAAAGCTTTTTCCAAAGTCGTCGCCGCAACTCGTGCCTTTTTGGCGAGCAGTTCATACGGAAACTCTTCTGATTCCTGCAGCAAAGCAATATCCGGAAGCGAGAAACCGCGACGTTCCGAAACCGCGAGTCCTTCCGGGTTATGGAGTGCAAGAGCAGCAGGAGGATTGATGCGAATCGATCGACCATTGCCAGCAGCCGATACAGGCTCAGGTTCTTCCACCGCGTCCGCAACAGGTGCGGCCGGAGGAGGGACGACGAATGGGATCGTCGCAGGTGACTCAATCGACGCTTTGCCAGGCTTCGCAGTCTCTTTCGGACTTCGAACTTTGACCGGAGTGCGCTGGAACATCGCGCCAGCTCCACGAATCGCACTGGCTGGCAATGCCGCAAGACGTAACGCAGGCTGAAGAATATCGGACAGAGGCGTCAGCAGGATTCCAGCCGCAGCCAGACTTCCGGCAAAGATCATCACGCCAATCGCAGAAAACTTCTTCTGCAGAACCAGCCCCGTCCACGCACCAATCTGTCCGCCACTTCCATAAGTCGACCCCGAAGAAATTCCCGGAGCAAACAAGTGCAACAGCGCGCAGGACGAGACGACGAGCAAAAAGATGCCCATCAGCGTCGGAGCCGTTCGGCGAGCCTGTTCACGCGAAAACAGTTTGAGATCCCACGAGATCAGAGTTGCCAGAACGATCCAGACTCCGAAGCCCATCAACTGCCGAGAATGAAACGCAACAGCCGCTCCAACTTCTCCACAGATATTGGTCGGTGCCTGTCGAACGGGAAACACAAGCGACGAAGGCGGATCAGCAGGGTCGTAGCTCAGAAAGCTCAAACCAACGAACACGACCAGGGCCAGCAGCCCCAGCGCGAGTAAGTCGGTTTTCAGTCGTTCTGTATCCACGTTGATGATCCAGACAAATTCAAAGTTAACACTCACCGCGCGCAGCAGCTCACTGGAGCAATGCCCTTGCGAATTCGAAGTGAATTCACTGACAGAACTCTTTGAGGAACTTGACGATGATTGCTGGCGGTGGACAGAGCGAGTTCTCCGTCCACGATAGACCTTCTGCGGCGCAGGAATAATGGCAATCCATGCCAGCGCCCCGGCAACACTACCACCTCAACTTTTGTCCGCTGTTGCAAAAACTCAAAGGACGTTTCGAAAACTCACCACACAGGCACGACCTGCGGGATGTAACAATCAACGAGGGACTGCCGAAAATCCGCTTGTGCCAGCAGAGCCGAGTGGACGGTGGTACCGACTTTAATCTCTGACCTGGCCGTGAAAGCTCAGAAATCATGGCTTGACATTCAAGATGCCTTCGGGACGTATCGCCTCAACCAAATCGTTCTCGAGCGATATCGCCTCATGAGTGACCAATTGCACGGGTGGCAACGTTTTGCACGACTTTGTCAAAAGAACTGCCCCGGCGAGCGGCAGGGCGTCAGAACTCCGTGTCCGCGCACATTGCGAGGAAGGGGTTCACCACAGAGGTCACAGAGAAGAATCGCAGGAGGGGACAAGATCGCATTTTGAACGCAGAGGGACGCAGAGAAAATCGCAGTGTGCTGACCTCTGCGTTCCTCTGCGAACTCTGCGTTCAAATCCCTGTGCTTCGTCTGTGGTCAATCTGCGATTCGGATCGTTACACGGAGGGCTGACGCCCAGCCGGTCGCCAGAAGTGGGGACCTAACAAGCGACGCCGCGTCTATGGCTGTTCGCGATGCCACTGAGTCGCCTGCTGGAACTGGTGAGCGAATCGCAGCAGTCGGGCTTCTTCCAAAGCAGGCGCCTGAAGCTGCAGGCCAATCGGTAGCCTTGTCTTTGTCAGTCCGCAGGGAATCGAAATTCCGGGAAGACCGGCCAGGTTCGTACTGATCGTGTAAATGTCGTTCAGATACATCGCCAGCGGATCGTCCAGCTTTTCGCCCAGCCGGAACGCGGCGGTTGGCGAAACGGGGCCTGCAATCACATCGACCGACGCGAAAGCTTTGTCAAAGTCCTCACGAATGCGGCGACGGACCTTCAGAGCTTTGAGATAGTATGCGTCATAATATCCGGCCGACAGAGCGTACGTTCCCAGCATAATGCGGCGTTTCACTTCCGTCCCGAAACCCTCGCCTCGACTTTGACTGTACAAATCAACGAGATCTGAAAACTTTTCTGCACGATGACCGTAATGAATCCCGTCGTAGCGTGCGAGGTTACTGGAAGCTTCGCTGCAGGCTACCAGATAATAGGTCGCCACAGCATACTTTGAATGTGGCAACGAAACCGGAACAACCTCGGCCCCGGCGGCTTCAAAAACGCGGATGGCTTCTCGCACGCTCTTTTCAACTTCAGCATCCAGGCCTTCCACGAAGTACTCATCCGCAATACCAATGCGGAGACCTTTCAATGATGAGTCCAGCTGACTCAACCAGTCTGGTCGTTCCACATTCAGCGAAGTCGAATCACGCTTGTCGTGCTCGGAGATGCATTCCAGAAGCAACGTAGCACCCCACGCGTCACCGGCCAGCGGGCCGATCTGGTCAAGTGAACTTGCAAAGGCGACAAGCCCATATCGTGACACACGACCATAAGTCGGCTTCATTCCGACAACACCGCAGAAGCTGGCTGGCTGACGAATGGAACCGCCAGTATCAGATCCCAGTGCCAGCGGAACCATGCCGCTCGCAACTGCGACAGCCGATCCACCGCTCGAACCACCAGCCGTGTAGTCAGGGTTCCACGGATTTCGTGTGGGCCCGTAAATCGATGTCTCAGTCGAGGAGCCCATCGCAAATTCGTCTTGATTCAATTTCCCGATCAGCACGCCGTCTTCAGCAGCGATTCGCTGGATAACATGAGCATCGTAGGGTGCTCGAAAATCCTTTAACATGCGGCTGCCACAGGAAGTCGGCAGTCCAATCGTACACATGTTGTCTTTCACAGCGACCGGCAAACCGGCCAGTCGGCCAACTGGTTTTCCTGCTTGGCGTCGCTGATCGATCTGATCCGCCTTCGCCAACGCACCGTCCGCATCGATGCTGACAAACGCATTCAGGACACCGTTCAGTTCAGAAATCCGACGCAGGCTGTTTTCCACAAGCTGGCGTGACGTCGTTTCACCGGATTGCAGTTGAGCGATCAATTCAGAAGTCAGAGGACGGTTCATCGACGAGTAAATCTCTTGGTTGCCAGGGTTTGTCGGACGATCATCTCTGCGATTCACAACGCGGCACGCCGTCTCAACGCTGCTAAACAAACAGAACGTCGGAAGCTGATCCGCGATGTGGCCAGAAAGATTACCACGGATGCTATCGCGACCATCCGGAAACGTCCAACACGGCGAGATGAGAGTTCCATCACTCCCGACCGCAATACGAAACGGCCGTTTTCGACCGACACTTTTCGTGTATTCCTTGTATTTCGTGGTTCCGAAAAATGCCTTTCCACGAACGACTTCAGATACGTTGAAGCCTCTTTCCACTGAACCAATGCGCAATCACGTGGCATTTCCTGTGAAGAGTGGAGCGATGACTTCGCCGTTCAGCAAATGATTCGGACGGCCCAGCGGATCAATCACCTGAGCATCGTGAGAGACGCCGAGCGAATCGAAGATCGTCGTCCCGACATCCGCAGGACTCCACGATCGAGACACTGGATAAGCAGCGATCGAATCCGTCTCACCAATTGTCTGACCACCGCGAACACCACCACCGGCAAACAACGCTGAATACGCATGAGCCCAATGGTCACGTCCCGGAACAGTTTGCCCAGGCAGAATCGACACGCGCGGAGTACGGCCGAACTCACCCATGACAATGACCATCGTTTGATCCAGCATTCCGGTCGACGCCAGATCATCAATCAACGCAGCCAAGCCCTGATCAAGTGATGGCAAGAGCGATGTCTTCAATCGTCCCCAGTTATCCACATGAGTATCCCACGTTTGCACA
>CAMAXD010000104.1 GCA_945861975.1 Candidatus Kuenenia stuttgartensis
CGGCCGGTGCGATCCGTCGATTGGATGTCGCCGCAGGCGGCGCGACATTCCTGGCGACCAGTGATGCCGGACACATTCATATGTTCGCCGCTGACGGAACCTTACAAAAGATGATGCCGCCGGTTGCCGGTTTAACTGCCGCAAAGTTCGACCGTGAGGGCAAACAACTGCTGATTTGCGACGGCCAGCCGCGTGTTCGAATCATGTCCATTGAAACCGGCCGTGTGCAGGAAGAGATTCCTCTTGCAACTCCTGTTGCCGATGCTGATTGGTTAGGTGCGGAACAGAAATCCGTGATTGCCATCGGAGCAGCCAACGAGGCGACTCTGGCATATCGATCGTTGCTGCGGCTGTGGGAGGAGATGCCTGGCGGAGCGACTTCCGTCACATTTGTGCCCAATCAGCAGCAGATCGCAGCGGCCGGAGCAGATGGCAAGCTTCGCTTGTGGTCGTTAACTGATGGAGCAATCATCAAGACCTTTGAAGGATCTACTGCGTCGATTGCAGAGATTGCAGTCACTCCGAATGGCCAGACGCTGTGTGCAGTGAGTGACGATAAGACCTTGCAGATCTGGAAGATGGCCGATGCCGTTCGTACGTTTTCTCTGGAGCATCCGCAGGTTGTTCGATCGGTGACGGTATCGGCCGATTCGACTCGCGTGGCCACGGGATGCGTTGATGGTCTGGTGCGAGTGTTCGACATCGCAACGGGTGCGTTGTTGGAATCCTTTCGTGAACATGCTCCAGGGACTGCCGTGCAGTCTGTTCGTTATGTCAATGACAGCGCAACATTGATTTCCACGGGCGATGACAAAACGCTGCAGACGATGAAAACGTCGGTGCTTCGATCACTGCCAGTTCATGCCGGGGAGATTCGTGATCTGGCCATGGTCAATGGCGGGGCGCAGACGTTGACGTGCGGCGTTGATGGTCAAGTTGTCCTGAGTAATCTGACAAACGGAAACGTCGATCGCAACTTTGCAGTGGGCGATCGCAAACCGACGGCGGTGGCCAGTCGACCGGACAATCAGCGAGTTGCCGCCGGATTCGATTCAGGGGAATTACTAATCTGGAATGCCAGCAACGGCGAACAGGTTTTGCTCACGTTTAGTTTCGGTTCACCGATCACGGCGATCTCGTGGAGTGCTGATAATCGCAACCTGCTTGTCTCTACAGCCGACAATGTCGTGCGAGTTCTCGGTCCATCACTGCCCAGTGTTCAGCCGCCCGTCGAACTTGTCCTGCATCAGCAGTTTACGACTGAAGCTGCGATCACAGACCTGCTGTTCTCACCGGACGGTCGATCGATCTGGACGTCGCTGGGCAACGGGCGAGTTGATGAGTGGTCTTATGCCGGGCCGCAACAACTTCGACAGTTTAATCACGGCGGGCCGGTCTATGGTGTCGACAGCAATCGAGATGGCTCGACGGTGATCTCCTGCAGCACCGATCAGACCGTGCGTGTCTGGGATACGGTCACAGGCCAACAGAAGTTTCAGTTGAATGGACATACTGGTGCCGTGCATGCAATTGCGATGAGTCCTGATGAGACCTTTGCGGTGTCCTCGGGAGCTGACGGCACATTACGATTGTGGGATATCGTCGGAGGACACCAGCTGAAGCAACTCACGACGTACACCTCGACCATGTATACTGTCGCAGTGCATCCTCAGGGCGCATTGATTGCCGCGGCCGGAGCCGATCGGAAAGTGCATGTGCTGGACATGATCACGGGAACAGAACAACGAACTCTGGAAGGCCACACGGACTACATCCATTGCGTGACATTCAGCCCGAATGGGGAGCAGATGCTTTCGTATGGCTATTCGGGACAATTGAAGCTCTGGAATACGGCCGATGGGCGTCTATTGTATGAAACTCGCGTGGGGCGAGTCGGCAATTATGCTCAGTTCGCGCCGGACGGTCGCCGAGTCGTCGTGGCGAATGGCGATGGCACGGCCCGCGTTCATCAGTTGCCGTAATTGACATACCATGAAGCATGCACTTTTTCTTGCCTGGCGATCTTTGTTGTGGCATCGCGGTCGTTCGCTGATCATTGTGCTCAGTCTTGCGATCACGATCTGGCTGCCGGTCACTGTGCGTCTTGTGCTAAACCAGTTTCGCAGTGAAATCTCTGCTCGAGCGGCCGCGACGCCATTGATTGTCGGAGCCCCGGGAAGTCGAGTCGACCTGGCTCTGCATGCACTTTATTTCGAAGCCATGCCACCGGCCGAAACCACAATGGCACAGGTCGATCAGTTGACGTCGTCGGATTTGGGGATCGCGATTCCTCTGCATGTCCGATTTCGGACACAGTCGCAGCCGGGAATTGACGGTGCTCCGATCGTTGGGACATCGCCCGAGTACTTTGAATTTCGAGATCTGCGGATTCAATCAGGAGAGATGTTGTCGTTGCTTGGCGATTGTGTCCTCGGATCTCGTGTTGCCGCCGCAATGTCGCTCAAGCCCGGCGATTCAATTCTCTCTGCACCACAGAACGCGTTTAATCTGGCCGGCGATTATCCGCTGAAAATGAAGGTCACGGGAGTTCTGCAGCCATCGCATTCGCCGGACGACGACGCTGTCTTCACCGATGTGCGAACGGCCTGGGTTATCGCTGGCATTGGGCACGGCCATCAGGAAGTTAGTCCGCAGACCGATCCTGCCTTGTTGCTGAATTCTGATGACAAGACTTCTGTGACCGCTAATGCAGGAGTTCTGCCGTTCACGGAAATCACGCCGGGAAATATCGACTCATTCCATTTTCATGGCGTACCGGAGTCGTTTCCGTTGACGGCTGTGATTGTGGTCCCGAAAGACGAAAAATCCCGCGTGCGAATTCTGGGGAGATACGCATCAACCGACTCGACAGCTCAGTGCCTAAAACCGCCGGAGGTTGTGGAAGAACTGCTCAGCATTGTTTTTCGCATCGAACAAATGGTGTGGCTGTGTTCAATCGCAGCGGCTGTCGTGACCGGACTTTTGCTGGCTCTGGTGTTGTCGCTATCGATGCGACTGCGAGCCGCCGAGATGATGACGATGTTCCGCTTGGGATGCAGTCGCATGACAATCGCCACGCTGCAAATCTCCGAAATCGCCATCACAATGCTGACCGCAACAATCCTCGCGACTTCCGCCAGTTGGCTGACATTTGTGCTGGCCAGTGATTCGTTGAGGCGGTTGTTGTTCTAAGCTCGACTTTTCCAAATTTCAGCGTCGTCAGGCGGCAGCGAGTGCGGCGAGAATGGTGTCGCGAAATCGGTGGGGTTGTTTTGAAAAGAAATGGTGTTTTCCAATGGTTTCAAAACCTCATTCCGCCAAGAGCCAGCAGCGAACCCGCGTAATCACGTCTAAAAACGTCACCGTGGATTTGCCGGACCAGCAGATCCCAGCGACCGTCCTCCACCGAGACGGCATCTGTACGTAAAGCAGCAAGACCAGCGTGTACAAACCGAACAGCATCGGCGCGGCGCGAAGCACAGTGGAGCGTGTTCTGCCTCGCTGGGTGGCACAGCCTGAATAGGCTGTGTTGCGCTGCAAAGAAAAGCCGAGGTGTCGATGTCGAGTTGTTATAGGTCGAGTTGTTATAGCACGTCGGATTCCAGAACACAGTCTTCAGGTTGGCTTCCTGTGCCTTCGGCACACTCCCTTTGTGTGGAAGTGTGAGCCCGCGAACGGGAACGTCGAACGTCGCCACGCTACGTTTTGCATCACGAGTCCGTCTGAATTCGCCGCTCTTTGTGCTGGCGCATTTTGCGGCAATGCTGTTCGATCGTATGCGAAAAATTACGAACGAGCTGCATCTGTTCTTCGATGCGTTCCAGAGCAATCCTTGAATCGTGAATCGACCGCATTCGCCTGGAAAGCTGATGCCAGTCGTGGCTACCCTGCGGTGGAACGGTGAGATCCCGTGCGTTGCCGCGGACCATGCGGAGGCAGTCGATCAGCTCGCGCAGAAACACGTAAGCGCCTTCGATCGTCTCTTTATCCTGCGGGCGAATCAGACTCAGTCGCGACGCCTCGTGCAAAACCATCAGCGTATTCGGATGTCGCAGCGTCAGGAGATCGCGGCCAAACGTCAGTTGCAATGCCTGCAAAGCATATTCACAGTCCACGATGCCGCCATCGCTGAGCTTTGCGTTGACTGAACCGCCACGAACCAGCTGTCGAACCTGACGTTCTCGCATCGCACGCATGGAAGAAAAATCGAACCAGCCAGCAGAGTAAATTGCCGTATGACAGGCGTGAGTAACAGTTGGCCCAAACTCCTTGTCACCTGCAAAGCATCGAAACTTTACCATCGCCTGCCGCTCATAAGGCCATGCGGGGCCATCCATCCCGTAATAGTTCAAAAAGTCCATCAGCGCCACGGCACACGAACCGGCCTGGCCGAATGGTCTCATGCGAAGGTCGACATGAAAGATACCATTCTGAGCCGCACGAATGCCGGTCGCGACTCCACCGACCATTTGATCAAAGAAGACCGAATTCGAAACACTGTCGGGCCCCGAGGTACGGCCGGGAGATTCGTAGATCAGAATCAGTTCGATGTCGGAGGCGAACCCCATCTCGACACCGCCAAATTTTCCGAGGCCGGCGACTGTCCAACGGCAATCGGTCAGCCCGTCTTCGCTCTTTGGAACTCCGTGATCACGAACCAGTCGTTGCCAGGAAATTTCCAGACCGCGACAAACCACTATCTCCGCCAGTTCCGTAATCTCTTCCGAAAACGCTCCGAAAGGTCGACAGTGGCCGAGCACGTGACGCATGTCGATGCGAAACAGATGGCGGTCCTTGAAGCAATTCAGAGTCGCCCAGGCCATGTCATCTGTTGTGGCATGACTGATGGCTTCGTCCAACTCCAAAGACAAGGACTCACGACACTCACGAATCCCCAATGCTTCCGCGTTGACCAACAGAGGAAACAGCTCCTGATGGCGTGACTGCAGGAATGTTTCCCACAGATATTGACTGATCCCCAGGACACGCGCGACCGCATGCAAAACGTTGGGCCGCAGTAATGACTGCATATTGTCAGGCCATGCCGAGGCTGGCTGAAGCCGTGACACCAGTTCGCGAAATCGTGCCTGAGCATGGTGCGGATCGCTGGTCGAAGGCAGCCAGTGAGTAAACTGCTTGATCAATGTCGCAGCGAGCTGCAGCTCCTGCAATCGTTCTTCGCTTTCAATCGGCCGACCGTTACGTTCACGGACATACAGCACGTCCTGAACTCGATCACCTTCCGCATCAATGATGGCCCGCAGCACTCGAAAGCGACTCAGCGACAACGCACTGGCCAGTTCATACAGGAAGCCCCACGAGTCTGCTCCGGTGATATTCATTTGAGTCAGAACCGAACCCGGCAAACGCACCAGTTCCACTTCAACATCGTCAGACCCCGATTCGCGTTCTGCCTGATCCGGAACCGCATCACAGAATCGAGCCAGCAATTCACTACGCACTTCGTCAATGCGTCCCGCTCGTGACATCTGCCCCAGACGAGAGATCTCTTCCTGCAGTGACAGAGCCAACTCTTCGGCACTCGCATTCGCGGCCATTGGAACAACTGAGCGATCAAGGCACACATCAAAGCAGGCGAGAAACTTGCCACTGACACAGCGATCGCCAAAGCCGTTCATGCCTTCGCCAGTCAGCGCGTCGCCGCGGCGAATATCGAGACGACAAATGGAAAGTAGTCCGCAGATTACCCCCAGCCACCCGGAAAAATCGATGCCGGCTATGGTCAGCTCCCACAACTCAGCATCATCTTCGGAAACCTGCTGGCTGGTCACGACCGCCGATTCACCGCGATCCAGACGTTGAAAAGTTCCGGCCAGAGCTTCCTGACGCTGCAAACGCTGGCGATCGGTCAAAGGCTTAGGATTCGCCGAAACAGGTATTAGTTCGCCGTCAATCCGAGAGGCATCGGACTGCACCGTGATGTCCTGTAATCGTTCGCCATGGAGGCATTCGTCAAAGATCGCGCGGACAGCTCGACGATGTTCATCGAAACGATGCAGCAGTGTATCGGCATCGGGATAGTCAAGTCGATGAGCCAGCCATTCGAGCTGACGGCGATCCTCAGGAAGTTCGTGAGTCTGCTGGTTATGCAGCAACTGCAGAGCATGCTCAACCGTCCGCAGAAAGACGTAACCGGCTCGCAATTGACGGTACCACGCGGCGGTAATGAGACCAAACTCCGCCAGTCGCACCAGTGAGTCGAGCGTATTGAAGCTCAGAATTCGAGGTTCCTTTTCGCCGTGAATCAGTTGCAGACTCTGCACCAGAAACTCAACGTCACGAATCGATCCAATTCCAAGTTTGACTTCTGAGTGCAGTTTGCCACGCTGACGCAGACGGTATTCGATCTTCTCTTTCATTTGCTGAATACTGCTGCGAACCTGAGCGGCTGTGCCAGAAAACAGCAGTGGCCGCATTGTTCGCAGAAACTGCTCACCAATCGTCAGGTCGCCGGCCACCAGGCGAGCTTTCAGCATCGCCTGTTTTTCCCAGATGGCGGCATCATGCAGCAAATAGTCTGCGTAGGAATCAATCGTACTGACCAGCGGTCCGGCTTCTCCCCACGGACGCAGTCGCAGGTCGACTCGATAAAGAAACCCGGGCGGGATATCTTCGGCCAGGCCATCGATCGTGAGTCGAGCGATCCGCTGCACCTCGGACGTGTCGCGATCGGTGATAAGCACCAGATCGATGTCGGAACTGTAATTGAGTTCTTCGCCACCATGTTTGCCGAGAGCAATTATCGCGAGGCGACAGTCAGACTTTTTAATCTCAACGCAGGCGATATTCAAACAGCACTGGGCCATCGCATCGGCCAGAAGTGAAAGCTGCAATGTCACGAATCGCAGATCCAGCAATCCGAAAGCGTCGCACATCCCGATTCGCAGAAGTTGCCGACGCTGATATCGCCGCAGCTCTGTCAGCCGCGTTGTGCGACGGGTATGTTGTTCGGCTACCGTCATGGCTTCGGAAACAAACTGTTCCCGCGATTTCATTTCCGCCGTACGACCATGCAGCGTCATGTTGCTTAACCATGACGGATCTGCCAGTAGAATCTGAGTCAGAAAAGGGCTGCCGCAGGCCAGTCTCGCCAGAATCTCCAGCGAGCGTCGTGACTGTTCAAACAACGCAAACGCATCCAGTTGTTCGGTCGCATTACGAACATACTGATCCATCACATTCAGCACGACACCTCGCAGAGGAGCTTCGCGGACGACTCGTTCCAGCGTCTCATACCAAAGTGGAGCGGCTGGCGGAGTTGTTGGAGTGACCCTCGAAGATCGACATCCTTCCGACGCCAGCCAGGCGTCTCGCAGCCGCTCCAGAATTCTGACACCGGAAGGCGGATCAGCAATTCCGAACTGCGCAAGTTTTTCGCAGTTGGCGTCGAAGCGTTCCTCCGTCAGGTTTTCGAAGCGAGGAAACATGAGTTACTTTGCCGGAGCCACAACCGGTGAGGCCTCTCCGGAAAATGTGTGAACATCAACCGCCTTAAAGTCCAAATCGGTCGTTGGATCGTGCCCCTGCAGACTGAGATGCCCGGCTTCCAGTCGTTTGCCCACACGCGCATTTGGATTGGGCTCGCGAGTATCCTGCCAGTTAACCACCTGATAACCGTTCACCCACGAAGCAAACCGATCTCCCTGTGCGATCAATACCGCCGTCAGGAATTCTCGATCATTCGCCGGGACATAGCGTGCTGCCACGCGGCGAAAGATCGCACCAGTTCCGGCATCGGCCGGCCTTAAGCGATCTCCCTCTTTTATCCCATTATGCAGTTGCATTTCGTAGCCAAGTGAAGGCGTGGCTTCCATCCCGGGCTGTGCTCGAAAGAAAACTCCGCTATTCAGGCCATCGCCGTTAATGCGTGCTTCAACCTTCATCGCGAAGTCAGAAAAGGTCTCTTCGGTTTCGAGAAATCCAGGCCCGTTGGACACCTGCAGCAGCCCATCCTTCACGGCAAACTCGCTCTTCGAACCAGGGACGGTTCGCCAGCCGGTTGTGTCCTGCCCATTCAGCAGAGGTCTAAACTTCAGCGGGCGAATGCAAACATTTCGATAGGCTGCTCGCCCCTGATTCATCTGCAGCCCGAGCCGTCCCGTGAGGCGCACGGCCTCTGAGGTATCCGTAAAGTCCACAATCTGCTGACCATCGAGCCAGACCTGAATGCGAGGTCCGTCGCAGAGCACTCGAAAATTATGCCAAGCGCCTTCAACAGCGGGAACATTCTCGGCAATATGACGAGCCACCAGACTGCCGGTTTTATGAGTCGGATGACTGTCGCAGATATTCAATTCATAAGTGTCCGTTGCTGGATTGGCTGCGTTCAATGCGGTTCGCAGGAAGAGTCCGCTGTTGCCACCCGCGGACAGATGAAAGTCGCAGCGAAGTTCGAAGTCATCCAGATCATAAGGAGTCAACAGAAGGCTCTTTTCGCCACTGTCAACAACGATCGTATCATCTTCCACATGCCAGTTTGAGATCGTTGATACGTCCCATCCAAAAAGTGACTTTCCATCAAACAGACTGATCCAGCCTTCTTTGATCTCATCCAGTGACAAAGGTGCAGCGACATATTCCACAGCCGCGGTTGTCAACGCCCCGCTGTCGGACGTGGGGCTTTCGGCGATGGGCGTTTTACCAGAGACAGAGATCTTTCCTCCGGCCACGGGTGTTATCGGACTGGTCTCGGCGGAGGACTGATCACTCGGGGCCGGACTACATCCGATGACCAGAGCACTCGCGAGAGCCGCCAACAGGTTCTGTGAGCGTGAGTTCATATTACTGATCCAGAGTGGAAGTCGATGCAGAGAAAAACACAGAAACAGATTTCGATCCATGCCGCCGGTGTATCGCTGTGTGTCGAAAAATGACACCGGTGGCTTGCGCTTCGTCAAGTCGCTATTCCAGATCCGTCGGCAGAGCCACCTGTTCGTTGAGCGTCCAGCGAAGGTACGACTCAAGGAACAAATCGAGATCGCCATCAAGAACGGGTTGCGGATTCCCGACCTTTGTCCCGGTGCGAGTATCCTTCACGAACTGATCCGGATGCAGCACGTAGTTTCGAATCGTCTGACCGCCGAAACCGATTTTTGATTTCTCACCACGTCGCGCGGAAACCTCCGCTTCGCGCTTTTCGGTTTCAATCTGAAACAGTTTCGCGGTCAGCATCTTCTTCGCGGTGGCTCGGTTCTTATGCTGACTGCGTTCATTCTGACAGGCCGCTACGACACCTGTGGGAATATGAGTCAGTCGTACCGCCGAGTCAGTTTTATTGACGTGCTGTCCGCCCGCTCCGCTGGATCGATAGGTGTCTTCTTTGATATCCTTTTCCCAGTTGATATCAATGTTGACTTCGTCGTCGATTTCCGGAACCACATCCACAGCCGCGAACGCCGTGTGACGACGTCCGGCCGAGTCGAACGGACTGATACGAATCAGGCGATGATTACCCGTTTCACCACGCAGATAGCCGTAGACGAAATCGCCGGTGATCAAAACGGTGGCGTTGCGAATTCCCGCTTCTTCCCCTGGCGACAAATCAATCTCTTCAATTTTGAAACCGCTGCGTTCGGCCCAGCGCGCGTACATTCTTAGCAGCATCTGAGCCCAGTCGGCCGAATCGGTTCCGCCTTCTCCTGCCTGCACAGTCAGATAGGCTGAACAGACATCTTCGGGATTGGCCATCGTCGCCTGAAGTTCGACACGATCAATTTCTGCGGCAAGCGGACCCACCAGGGCTTTCAGCTCACCTTCGCTTTCACCGGAATCATCGTCAGCCGCGAACTCCATCAGCACCAGCATGTCGTCGCCACTGCTGGACAGCTTTTTCAGAGGCACCACGGTGCCTTTCAGCTTTCGCAGTTCTTCCATCTGAGTTCTGGCGCGTTCCTGGTCAGTCCAGAAGTCGCTGGCAGACATTCGGTCGTTAATTTCTTCGATGCGGGTCGTCTTGCCAGCCAGGTCAAAGACAGTCTCGAAGGTGAACGATACGCTTCAGTAATTCATTGCAGTGTGCGCGGAACTCAGGATCCATGGTGAAACAGCTTTTCAGTAATCAGTAAACGGTTGAAAACTCACAAACTTCAGCAACACCCCAAATTGGGGGGAGTGGGATTTCACCACAGGCAGCCATCGGATGCAATCGGGGGGTGAGTAATGCCACATTCGGAAGCAGAACTTATCTGTTCAGTACGGACGAGTGAATATTCTGGGCCGCCTCCAAAAAAGGCACGTTAAACGGCTTGTCTCCTGCCTGTTCGCGTGCCAACATTCGTAGACAGCACCGGGTTTTGCACCCTAGATACCAGCAGCAGTGAGCTTTCCTCAGTATCAGTCTGTCGATCGGCGATTCGACCTGACGTTCAGGTTTTCATTAGATTCTTTGCTAAAGTTATCGTTATGCCTCGGAAATCCGCATTCATTCGTCCTCGTCGTGGTCAGACCATTTTTCGAGTGGAATGGAAAAAAGATCAACCCACCGTCGTTCCTTACGTTGTTGAAACGTTCGCCTCATCATCGCTGGCTGTGCGTAACTCTGCAGGAAAAGAACTCGTGATCATGGGAGTGGACGCGCTCGCCCAGTTTGGATCGAGTCAGGAAGACGCTCTCAGTCGTGATTTTGTTCGTATTGCCACCGCGGTGATAAAAACCGGCTCCGACTCAAAGAAAGCCCTCAGCTCCGTCGGCAAACTGGCGACTCTGATGAAATAGGCACACTTTAGCCAAGAGCTTTGGTTGCCTTTCGGGTTGGTTGCCTTTCGGGTTGATAGCGGGAAGTCGATGTTTCTGTTCAACCGCTCAGAGAGTGGTCGGCTGAGCGTATTGCCTTTTGCATAAGTGGGCCAGAGGTCCGGCTCTGACCTCAACCTGACCAATTATGTCCGCCATCAGATTATGTCCGCCATCAGATTATGTCCGCCATCAGAACGCTGTGTACTTGCGTAGGCCCTGCGGATGGAATCAGCACGGCAATTGTCTATGCTTCGTGATCGGTGCCGCAGAGCTCGAGCAAACAATGCGGATCGAATTCTCAAGGTCATGGGATAATGGCTTCTGATTTACCGGCGAGACCTGTCGCGGATGATGCACGGACTGCTGAAACGATTTCCATGGATGTTATGTGCTGTCTGCCTCGCTATTACCGGGCTGGGACTTTGCGGTCTGGTGCGCGCGGACGAATTGTATGGTCGGTCGCAGTTGATTGAGCGTCAGATCGTCTGGCTGATGATGGCTCTGCCCCTGATGCTGGCCATTGCCTTCGCGCCGACTCATTGGCTGCGTGCGGTCAGTGTTCCCACTTACATCGTGTCAGCCTTGTTGCTGGTTATCACGTTGTTTATGTCACCGATCAACGGTTCACGGCGATGGATTCCTCTGGGGCTGTTCGATTTTCAGCCCAGCGAGCCGGCTCGACTGGCCTTCGTACTGACGCTGGCTTCGTACCTGATGTATCGCGACAACCATCGCACGCTGAAGGGACTTGTCCCGCCGTTGGTGCTGGCCATGGTTCCAATGTTGCTGATTATGAAGGAACCCGACCTCGATACAGCGGTGCTGTATCTTCCGGTGCTCTACTTCATGCTGTTCGCCGCCGGCGCGAAGACTCGACATCTGGTGATGGTCACCATAATGGGTATGGCCTGCCTGCCCATTCTATGGACACAGATGAGCGCTGAGCAGCAGTCGCGGCTGGTCTCTGTTGTAATTCAGCGAGACGGTGGACTGGCTCCCACCGGTGACGGGTTTCATCTGCATCAGTCGAAGCAGGTTCTTGCACTTGGCGGATTCTGGGGCAGCATGAATCAGGAGGAACCGCCCATTGACGACCCCTCCGCGTGGCAACTTCCTGCTTCAAGAACAGACTTCATCTTTGTGATGATCGGCGAGAAGTTGGGATTCCCGGGCTGTGTCACCGTGATGATCCTGTATGCCATTTTGATCTGGAGATCACTATTGATCGCAAGGCGAACTCAGGATCCGTTTGGCCGACTCGTCATTACCGGCGTCGTCACACTCATGAGCGTGCAGACGATTCTGAACACAGGCATGACGGTCGGGCTGTTGCCAATCACCGGGACGACTCTTCCGTTATGCAGCTATGGCGGCAGTAGTCTTTTGACGACCTACGCAGCGATCGGACTGATCATGAACATCGAAATGCACCGCAGCTATGACGTCGCCGGCCAGCCATTCGTGTTTCGTTCCACGTCGCATAGAAACGCGGCTTAGGATTGGGTTCGAAGCAATGTCCGTTACATGGCGTGTCTGTATTGTTGGCGCGAACTGGTCAAATCCTACAAATTCCAGCGGTTTCTGTAGGGTGTGACAAGTGAGCCTCAGCGAACGCAGGCACACCTGTTGAGTCTCCAATTAATGCAAAGCCGGAAGCAATTTCGGGACTGTTCCTCAGCGTGAAACACACCTGACCTCGCGGAAAAAGGTCGTATGAGGGCAAGTTTCGGTAGGGTGGACCAGCGAAGCGCCGGCCCACCAATGCGAATGCTGTAAATCGATGCGCCGTCGTTCGATAGGCTGACTTGTCCCACCCGATTCCAATAACGTCACAACCGACTCCGGCTATGGTGTCAACAATAGATAGCCGGCTCATGCGTGCCTGATGATTTGTTCAAGGCGATGAGTTTACTTTCACGGTTCTCCGCGCGCAAAAAAACAGCTCTGAAAAGTTGCCTCTTCAGAGCTGTTTCGTCAGCAGTCTGGATTCATCACGATACCGAGTCAGCCATTACCAGTTCTTTGGGCTTAGGATCCAGTACCATTTGTCTTTTTCTTTATTGAAGTTCAGGTTCCACTGACCATCGTCCCACTCGAGGGACACTTCACGCCAGCCCATCGGTACCTGTGGGTACGGATAGAATGGACCGATGTAAGGCCAGGCACTGGCACTGTACTGAGTCGGGTAGCTGACTGCTGCCGAGTTCGGGTACTGTGCGTATGATGGCCATGCATGTGATGGCAAGTGAGGATTATTGAAGCTGGTCGGAGCATAACCCATTGCTGATGGATTCATCATGCTCGGATCCAGCCCCTGCTGCATCCCTGGCTGCATATGGCCAGTCTGCATCATCTGAGGAGGCATGCCTGGACCCATCATCTGAGGAGGCATGCCCGGGCCCATGAGCTGCGGAGGCATTCCCTGTCCCTGCATCTGCATCATCTGCGGACTGCCTGGATAGCCCATGGCTTCCGGATTGTGAGCGGTCTGAGTAATCGGTCCGGTGACCTTCAACTGATTGTTGACGCTGCGAATGCCTGGCGTCTGCGAAGCAGCAGCACCCGCCGCCTGTCGCTGACCGACGGTCGCAACTTCACCACCCAGAGTGGCCACGCCATTATTGACGCGAATCTCGATGTCGTAACCGACAAGTCCGACCTGCGACAGTGATGAAGCGACCTGATTGGCCATTGCGGTGTTGTCCTGACCAGCAGGAACCTCCGCACTGACTCGCTGAATTGGTCGAGATGTCTCGCCGGATTCAGCACCACCAGCCTGAGTAACGCGACCCTGACGAGGATCGGCAGGACGAGTGGCCGAAGCACGCTCGATCTGTCCGCCGGCTGGCACGTATCGCAGGTTGTTCTCAACCTCACGAATGCCCGGCACAGAAGCCGCAAGCTGCTGAGCATTTGCTCGTTGGCTGGCTTCGTGTACCTTGCCGCTCAGGATCGCAACGCCATCCTTCACTTCGATTTCAATTTCGTTGCCTTGTACATTGCCGCTTCTCAGAGCCGAGGCCACTTCGTCGGCCTTTGCTTGATTGCGAGCCTTCTCGGCTGATCCCGAGAATGGCATCTGAGGCTTCATTCGCCCACCCAGAAACCCGTCCGCGCTGGCGACGACCGGATTGGCCGCGATAACGCTCAGCACGAGCAACCACTTACCGTACTTTCGCATGAAAGTTCTCCTCCGTGAGGTACCTTCCGTTCCGGATCGCACTCGTACTGCTGAGAAACCGTCCCGGTGGTCTACTGTCTACAATTCTCGGACGCTGACTGCATCTGGCAGACACATCCGCCAGAACTCCAGACTGCTGCAACCGCCGACGTCAGTCAGTGGTGATCGGTCTCCTGACCCAATCACCTCCGCGTGTCCGTTCTCACGGAAACATCATCGCGACAGCGCAACAGAACTACACAAGCCATTCTTCGGTCCTGTCGTACCGGTTGGTTAAACATTTCTGGTTTTTTGGCTCGTGACGATTGAAGGGCAGGCCAATTTCCATGAGGGAAAGGCACGGCCACAAATCCAGCGGCAGTTTCTGCCGCTGAGCGTCACGTCGAGCACGTTGTCGACTTCGATTTAAGGGATCAGCCTTAAGGCGATCGAAGATCCGTCGAAGACCGCATTCTCGTTTCAATAAAGCTGCCGTCGATTGAATGGATGGTTCAAGCAATCATACCCCTCCGGCAAGATCACTGACCACAACCCATTCTTATTCCGTCAGTGCAAAATCCACGACGTTCTCGTTGTCTTCGTTGACGACCGCAATCAACCCGGAAGTTGCAGCGTCAGCATATTTTGCTGGAACATTGGATTTGGGGGCCGGCGGAAGGGTCGATTCACCAACTCCCGGAGGTTGGTAAGCGGTATCTTCAGTTGCCGGCAAGGCCGGGGTACTGGCCACTGGCGGAGTGTGGACGATTGAAACAGAGTGTTTTCCCGGCACAGCGCCATCAAATGCAGTATAGGTCGTAAGTTGATACGCACCCTCTTCATCGGTCTTCCCGAAAGCCCCCCTGTTGGCCTCTGCATTCAAAAAGGTGATGTCGGCGTTAGCCACCGGATTTCCCTTTAATGTGACAACACCCCGCACTTTGAATACGGGAAGGCGATTCAACTTTTCACTTCTTGAGCACCCTGCAGTGAGAAGCATCATTCCGATTACGGCTACGCGAAGTAACATCACAAATCCCTTAAAAAAGCTGTCGAAAATAAAGTTCCGTGCAGGCTACCGCGATCGGAAGCAACCAAATGGTGAACCGCCGCGTCACACTCTCAGTCTATCAGGAACGGTTCGTTCGGCAAGTTGTTGCGAGTTCAGCGCTTCCATGATTCGATGGCTGCAGTCACGGATTTCTGCAGGTCCTGCATGCAGGGCTGGACTTTACCCACATTCTTTTTACGCATCGTCGATGCGGCATTCCGTCCCGACGTAACCATGGGTGACGCGACTCATCTACTGCTGCCAGATCCGCTGCAATCAGCTCACGACCGCCCCAGCTTCGGCGGAGCCCAAATATGTAGACGACTAGCGAACCCCGCGAACCCAGCGAACCCCCGACCTCAACTTATGCCGCCCGAAGCATCGCATCAACTGCGACAACCCTCATGTTAACTCCCGACAACATCCGCCGTGGTGTGGCGACTTGACAGTGAAGGACCTGAGCACTGATAAGTCATTCCCTGGTCGTTGTGATAGTGCCGACGCATGGGTCGAAAGCGAGGACGCAACAACTCGCCAGGCAAGCATGAACAAACACTCAACTAAAAACGTTCAATCGCATAGAAATTCTACAAGTGTGATACCAAAATGCGAAAAAACCGGTTTCTCATGTTGCAAATGCGAGAATAATTAAATATTCATGAATTTTACTCATTTAATGTCGGTGCGATTTTTCCCTTTCCTAAGGAGCGCTCCATGTTGAGCCAACGACCAGCGACGAGAAGACCGGGGTTTACGCTTATTGAACTGTTAGTCG
>CAMAXD010000105.1 GCA_945861975.1 Candidatus Kuenenia stuttgartensis
TCGTCAGCACGTCCTTGCCGACCCACGGTCGCAGAACCTTTGGCACAACCACACTTCCGTCGGCCTGCTGATAGTTTTCCAGAACCGCAATGATCGCACGAGCACAGGAAATGGCCGTGCCGTTCAATGTCTGAACAAACTGAGTGCCCTTCTTGTCCGGGCTCTTGCAGCGGATATTCAACCGGCGTGCCTGATAATCCGTGCAATTTGAGGCGCTGGTGACTTCGCCGTATTCTCCGCCGTCACCTCGTCCCGGCATCCACGCTTCGATATCGAACTTGCGATACGCCGGACCGCCAAGGTCTCCGGAAGCTGTATCGATGACCCGATAAGGAATGCCAAGTTCCTGGAAGACTTCTTCTTCGATCCGCAGGACCTCGGCATGCAACGCATCTGAGTCCTTCAGATCCGGCCCGGTATAGCCAAACATCTCCACCTTCGTGAACTGATGAACTCGGTAGATCCCGCGACCAGCTCGACCCGCAGCACCGGCTTCCGTACGAAAGCAGTGCGACAGTCCGGCATACTTCAGAGGGAGGGTCGCTGCATCAAGGATTTGATCCTTCTGGATCCCGCCCAGAGTAATCTCAGCCGTAGCCACAAGGCTGAGGTCACTATTGGCAATGGAGTAGATCTGTGTTTCGTTGCCGCGAGGATTAAAGCCAATGCCTTCCAGAACGGAATCGCGTGCCAGGTCCGGCGTCGTGAACAGTGTGAAACCTTCGCCGCGCAGCTTCGTCAGTGCAAACTGAACCAGAGCCATCTCCAGCATCACAGCATCGTTCTTCAGGAAGTAGAATCCTGAACCTGCAACACGAGCCCCGGCTTCGAAATCGATGAGATCAAGATTGGCAGCAATCTCAACGTGGTCTTTAGGCTTGAAGTCAAACTTCGGCTTTTCACCCCAAACGCGAATCTCAAACGCATCCTCTTCGCCACCGATCGGCGCGGAAGGATGAGTCATATTCGGGATGCGAATCTGCTCGTCGCGTAGTTGTTCTTCGACCTTCTTCTGCTGCTCCTCGGTCTGGCTGACCTGATCGCGCAATTGCTTGCCCTGTTCGACAAGCTTTGGGCGTTCTTCAGCCGACGCTTTTGGGATCTGTGCAGACACTTCCTTCTGCTGGCGGCGCAGTTCATCACCTTTGGCGATCAGCGCATTTCGCTCATCACGCAGTCGCACAACAGCATCAACATTGACTTCAACACCGCGTTTTTTGCAGTTGTCGACAACAAGATCACGATGATCGCAGATAAACTGCAGATCCAGCATTGGAAAACTCCTGGAGCAGATTCAATAGTCAGTGAAGCAACGAGCAGAGGGCGGAGAGCAAAGAGAGGAGAACGTCAGGCCGTTTTCATGTCGGCGGTTCCCTTAGGTTTTCTTTACCTTTGCCAATTCCGACCAAAGGCAGGCGCTGGCAAGAGTGCCACGATGAAAATCCGTGACGTGAATATGTTCATCCGGGCTGTGAAGATTGTCCGAGTTTCGGCCCCATCCAAGAAGAAGGGTATCGATTCCCAGAATCTGTTTGAAGCTGAGAACGACCGGAATGGAACCACCCTCGCGGATCAGAACTGGCGGCTGTCCGAAAGCGGTCTCCACCGCCTTACGCGCGGCTGTCAGCCAGTCGCTGGTCGGATCAAAGACGAAGGCTTCACAACCGTGAGATCGCTTGAATTCGAACTCAATTCCCGGCGGACAATTTGCCTTCAGAAATTTTTCAAGAGCATCCAGAACTTTCGTCGGGTTCATCTTAGGAACCAGACGGCAGGTGATCTTCGCGACGGCTCGAGAAGGAATAATCGTCTTCGGACCTTCGCCCTGATATCCTCCCGCGATGCCGTTAATGTCGCAGGTTGGTCGAGCGGTCCGGCGAACCAGAGTCGATCGGCCTGCTTCCCCAAACGTGGCTGAACTCCCAACTTCCTTCAGAAAAGCTGATTCAGAAAACGGCAATACTGCGTACTGTTCTTGTTCGATACTGGTGAGCTCCAGCACGTCATCATAAAAGCCCGGGATCTGAATCCGTCCGTCGTCACCAACGAGCTTGCCACACATCTTTGCCAGGGCATTCACCGGGTTCGCAATGCTGCCGCCGTAGATGCCGCTGTGAAGATCCTTGGATGGTCCTTTGAGTCGCACTTCTGCGGCAACGATTCCTCGCAGACCGCAAGTGATTGCTGGAATGCCATCCGCATACTGACTGGTGTCGCTGACAACCGCCACGTCGGCCTTCAGAAGCTGTTTGTGAGTCTCAAGGAAGTGATCCAGATTGACTCCACCAACCTCTTCTTCCCCTTCGATCAGAACCTTCACATTGACCGGCAGACTGCCGTGAATCTTGGTCCAGGCCTCGATGGACTTCAGGTGAGTAAACAACTGGCCTTTGTCGTCCGTTGCTCCTCGAGCAAACAGTTTCCCATCTCGAACCTGGGGTTCGAAGGCAGGAGTCGTCCACAGGTTCAAAGGATCCGGAGGCTGCACATCATAATGACCGTAGACCAGCACCGTCGGGAGAGCGGGGTTTTCGATCCGCTCGCCGTAAACAATCGGATGGCCTTTGGTAGGATAGATGGTGGCCTTCAGGCCGGCTTCCGTCATTGAGTTCTGCACCCACTCGGCACAAATTCCCATCTGCGGAGCATAAGCACTGTCCGCGCTGACACTGGGAATGCGGAGGAAGCTGCAAAGCTGCTCCAGCGAGATCGATTGCTGCTGTCGAAGAAAATCGAGCACATCATTCATGAGAGTCGCCTGATACTTTTAGTAATTCCGCCACGAAACCATCACGCAACCGCATCCGACGCTTAATCAGGATGCAGCCGGATTTTGACCCTTCGCAAGTTCCGCTTCCCACTCGTCCAGCAAAGGCCAGTCAACGGCGCACGTTCCGAAGTCGGCCATGTGTTGATATTTGTCGAGGCGATCAATCGCCGACTGCAGCAGCTTTGCTTCATTTCGGAATGCTGGTCCGTGACTTGGCAACAACCACTCAACACTGCTCTTCTGAATTCGCTTCAGGGAGTCAATAAACGCTGGCAGGTCAGAACCATGATGTGCATCAATACTGCCAACGCATCCATCCCGGAAAATATTGTCGCCGGAAAACAGAAGGTTCCCGAGTCGAAATGCCAACTGACCGACGGCATGACCCGGAGTATGCCAGACCTGGATCTTCAGTTTGCCAAGCTCCAGTGTTGTTCCTTCATCGACCTCTTTGTCGATCACGAAGTTCGGCATGTCGATGGAAATTCCCTGCGCGGGGATTTCTGCAAATGAAGCAATGCGATCGTTCGACTCGAGAATGATCTTCGCATCGGGATGAGCAACGAGCTGCGATCCGGGGAGCAGTTCCTTAGCACGCTGGAATCCCTGGACATGGTCCGCGTCCGCGTGTGTCGCGACGAGGTACTTGCAGTTGGCCAGAGGAAAGTCCATCTGACGAATCAGATCGACGATTTGGTTGACGGTGTCAGCGTACCCAATATCCAGCAGCATCCAGTCGCTGCCGGAAAAAATCAGATACACGCAGCATCCCAGTCGACGTCGCGCCTGAAAGTTGAGTTCAATTACGTTTGGAAAAAGCTCACGCCGTTCGAGCATTGGGGCCGCTCACATGTCCTTAACAGGGGTCTGGCTGCCACGAAATCCCACTTTGACAGCCGTGTCACGGATTCTAGAGAAGCCCCTCAGTCCCGGCAACGCACCCTTCCGTTCCTCCCAGGGCAACGAACATTTCCAGAATGAGCCTGATTTGGGCTGTTTCATTGTCGTGAGACCTGTTCCATCGGAGTGACATTGGCTCCGCTAGAGTCCTCACAATCCCTACAGAGGCGTCATCGTGAGCAACATTGTCGTAAATGCTGCCTGCCTGGCGGACTCCCGACGTTATAGTTTTTTGGGGCCGGACATCACGGGGCTGTTGTGGCCGGATGTTTTTGCGAATAAAACGCGAGTTCGCAGAATCTGGAATTTACACAGTGTGGGGTCTTAGGCGTCAGTTTAAAAACGATGGTGTCTGGCAGTCTGAATTTGGCACACCTGAAGATCAGGCCCAAAGCATTCTCAGGCCCAATGCATTCTCAGGCATCGTTCAGCGGCACGGCAGGAGTAGTTCTCAATGAGCTCTGGCAGCATGGATGATGCATCCCGCCGTCGTTGTCTGATTCAGGACAAACGCCGTCTGGCTGATGTCGAAGAGAAGCAGGAGCGGGTTCGAGCATTCCTTGCGTCGGTTGGTGCCGATGCGGTGTTGCTTCAGGACCCGGCTAACATCGCATGGTTTACGGCTGGCGGGGATGTAAGTCGCTGTGCGTCCGACAGTTGTACCAGCAGCGTCTTTGTCACCGAAGACGCTCGTCTGTTTGCCACCAACGCCGTTGATTCCGCGCAGCTCTTTGAACGGGAATGCTTTGGCCTCGGTTTCCAGTTGAAGCAACGCGAATGGTTTCAGCCTCATTGTGCATTGGTGGAAGATCTCTGTCGTGGCCGCAAGGTCGTGAGCGACTCCGGGTTCGAGGGCACTCGTAACGTCGGCAAACGAATTGCCAAACTTCGCCTGCCGCTCACGAGTCTCGAAGTCGACCGTTTACGAAAACTGAGCAAGGTATTGGTTCACGCGGTTGAAGTGACGGCCGGTCATATTCGCAAGGGAGTCACGGAAGCCGCTGTAGCCGGTGAATTGAGCAATCGACTTCTGCGACGGACTGTGACACCAGCAAGAATTCAGGTGTGTGCTGACGGTCGCAATATTCGTTATCGCCACTGGAGTTACAGTGAAGATCCCATTGAATCCTACGCGACGGTCTCCTGTGTGGCTCGCCGCTGGGGGCTGCATGTCGCGGTGTCGCGAACTGTGTGTCTGGATGAGGTGCCTCAGGATCTTTGGGCGGCTCATCAAAAAGCGGTCATGATGCATGCCACGGGAATTTATTTTTCGCGACACGGTCAGCAGTTGAAAGATGTCTGGCCGAAGGTCAAACGCATTTACGACAAGTTCGGTCTGCCTTCCGAATGGCAACTGTGTGATCAGGCCGACATCATGGCCTATCGGACCAGCGAACATCAACTGACGCCGTCCTCCGAGTTTGAATTGCAGGGGCCAGTTCCGGTTTTCTGGCATCCTGGAGTATCCGCCGCAATGCTCGGCGATACAGTGCTCGTGATGCCCAGTGGATTTGAGATGTTGACTCGTTCGGCGGTTTGGCCGGAACTCAAGGTCCAGGTCAAGGGGCATGATGTTCCGTGTTCCGGTTTGCTTTTGATCAGAGAAACACAGGCTCCGGAATCGTCTTTGAAGACAAGTCGCGATCACGATCATGATTCAGCAATTTTCCGAGGCTCTAACCTGCCAGACGATGACGCCGATGGTTCCCGCATGGATTCGATCTGGGAACTGGACATGTCCGCCGGTGGTTCCGTCTTCGACGAGAGCGAATCGCAATATTCCCGGGAATCCGTGCTGGATTAAGCGATCTCTCCAAGAATCGTCATCACTATTCTGAGCAAAATCGGTCGCGTCTTTCAGCGTAATCCACACCAGGGATGACGATTGACTATTCATCGCCTCGGTGCCACACACAGGGCGGCTCCCGACCCCGTCCCGTGGCAGAAAACTAGTCCGAGGGAAAAGAAACAACTCAGCGAACGCGACATCTTCGCGAAATGTTTCGTGCCTGCGCTGCAATCAGCAGGCTGGGACATCCAGAATCAGGTTCAAGAAGAGTATCTCTTCACGGCAGGCCAGGTCCTCGTGAAAAGGACGACTGTAAAGCGGGGAAAAATGAAGTTCGCCGACTTCCTGCTTTCATTCAAACCCAATAGGCCGCTGGCGCTAATCGAAGCCAAAGACAACAGTTACAGCATCGGCAGCGGAATGCAGCAGGGGCTCGACTATGCCAGAACCCTGGACGTTCCGTACGTCTTCAGCACCTATGGTGACCGATTCCTTTTTCACGACCGTTTGACGACCTCGATGGCCCCATCGAGCAGGAGCTGGAACTCGACCAGTTCCCGTCACCCACGGAATTTTGGGATCGATACTGTCAGGCCATCCCTGTCAATCGAGTCGTCGAAGCGATCAGCAACGGCAAAAAGCGAGCATTGCTGATCATGGCCAACCGGTACGGGGAAAACGTTTACAGCGTTTCAGACCATATGGAGACTCTGGAAACCAGGCCGAGCCAAGCGAATTCTCTTTCTGGTAGACCGCAACATCCTGGTCGATCAGACGAAGAGCAACGACTTCAAGCCGTTCGGTTCGGCTATGACAAAAATTAAAGACCGCAAAATCAACAAGTCCTATGAGATCTAGGTGTCGCTCTTTCAGCCTGTCAGCGGTACCGACGAAGAGAAAGATATCTACAAGCGGTTCTCTCCAGATTTATTGATCTCATCATCATCGACGAATGCCATCGCGGCAGCGCGGCAGAAAGCAGCTCTTGGCGAGAAATTCTCAACTACTTTGTTTCCGCCGTGCAAGTCGGCCTCACTGCCACGGCGAAGTGAAACCGAGGACGTTTCCAACATCGATTACTTCGGAAAACCGGTCTACACTTACTCATTGAAACAGGGTTTCGAGGACGGCTTCCTCGCACCGTACAAAGTCATTCGCATCGACTTTGGTCGTGATATTCAGGGCTGGAGACCGCAGGCCGGTCAGCTCGGCAAACACGGAAACCCGATTGAAGATCGAATTTACAATCAGAAAGACATGGATCGGCGACTGGTTCTGGAAGAACGTGGCTTCCTTTTCGTAGAACTGGCCGAACAGGTTGGTAAAGACTTTGATCCATTCGGCTTAGTCTGTCACGTGGCCTTCGAACAGCCACCTCTGACACGCCGTGAACAAGCCGAGAACGTGAAGAAAAGAAACTACTTTGCCAAGTACGGTGAGATCAGGCACGTGTCGTTCTGGAAGCCCTGCTGGAGCAGTATGCGGACGAGGGAATTGAAACGATTGAATCCTTCAACGTACTGAAGGTTCAAACGCTCGATATTCACGGGCGAAGTGATCCGAATGCGTGTTTGCGGATTCCTTGCCAATTGCCAGATTCCTTGTTCACAGGTAGAATCCTTGCATGAGCATTACATCCAAACTCACCTCGAAGAATCAGACAACCATCCCCAAGGCCGTGGTGGAAGCACTGCAGATCAAGCCGTCCTCGCTGCTGATGTATGAAATCGAACCTGATGGTCGAGTTGTCCTGACTGCCAAGTCCGCAACGTTCGAAGATTTGGCCGACACTTTCCCCGCGAAACGACCCAGGAAGCCGGTTTCAGGCGAACAGATGAAGGATGCCGTTCGAGCCGGTGCGGCGCAGCGATTCAGGAAGTCCAAATAATGATCGGACTCGATACGAATGTCCTGATACGTTATCTGACTCGAGACGACGAATCGCAGTATAGCGCGACGATGAAATTGCTGATGCGCAGGTCGGCCAGTTTCTTCGTCGCGGATCTCGTCCTGGTCGAAACTGACTGGGTCCTCTCCAGCCTGTACGACTGGACTCGCGAGGAAATCGCGGACGCATTCGCCCGACTGCTTCAAATTCATAATCTGCAGTTCGAAGATGAAGACCGCATTCGACATTCACTGGCAGCCGTTCGTCGCGGTGCTGATCTCTCCGACGAACTTCTCATTTCCATGAGCCGCAATCAGGGTTGCCGCGAATTTGCCACGTTCGATACCGCCGTGGCCAAACGCCACGCCAAATTCGCCTTCGTCCCGAAAGATTAGCGGCGTCGTGACCTGCTGTTTCTGAACACTTAACACCGAACACCTCTCTATGGCCCTCAACTCCGCCACCATCAAATCTATCGAGGACATCATGCGAAAAGACGCTGGTGTCGATGGAGACGCACGGCGACTTCGGCAACTCAAGTAGCTCCTCTTCCTCAAGATCTTTGACGACCGCTGGCAGGAATGGGAAATCACCGTCAGAAAGTACCGGTCACCAAGCCGCTGTCCCTGTGCAACATACGGGAAGCCAAACTCAGCCAAGTCGAATCCGCCAGCACCCAGCTCCTCTCCGCCGCCGTGCATCACCTGCTGCAGGAAAGATCACGCGAAGATGCGCAGGGAACAGCCATGAGACACCAACTCTTCGCGCCTTCGCGTGACATCAACAAGGAGCCTCGCTGTCCCGGAATTGCATGTTGTTGCGACTTGCCGAGATCCGGAACTGCACCCGCCGCTTGATGGTGGTCTGCACTGGCTGTCGTGTTTCGCTTCATCAAAGTACCATACTGCGTCATCAAGGTTGTTAAGCGTTATGGGGTGAGTAGCGACTGTGAGTTCTCAGGGACAATTTGGCTTTGCGGAGATGCGTGAATGGGAGCACGCTGCGATCGATGATATCAAGGTCGCAGAGGTTGTGTTCAATTTGCCGCTGGAGCGGCCCTACACCTATTCGATTCCAGAACCATTGCGAGATCTGATCAAGCCCGGACAGCGAGTTAAGGCTCCGCTGGGCCGAAGCAATCGCATCGTTGTCGGTTATTGTGTGGCGATCAGGCCCGGTGAGTCCGGCCAGAAGCGTCTGAAGCCGATCGAAGAATTGCTTGACAGCGAACCATTGCTGAACAATCCGATGCTGGAGCTGACTCGCTGGATTGGCGAACGGTATTTATGCGGTTGGGGACAGGTTCTTGACAGTGTGATTCCGGCCGGTGTTCGCAAAAAAAGTGGAACCCGGGAAGTTCAGAATTTTATTCTTGTGCCGGGCATAGAGGAAAAGCTCAGTTCCTCGCGTCTGAGTCGTCAGCAGAAGATGGTGATTGAGGTTCTGCAGAAATCGACCGGCCCTGTGACGGCGACGGATCTTTGCGAACGAGCTGGTTGCAGCCCGGGGCCAGTGAAGTCATTGCAGGAGCGAGGACTTATCAAGGCGCTGCGAATTCGTTCCGAGATTTCCGGTGATGACCTGTTACCGGTGCAACAGCAGGCAGACCTGAAATTGAACGTTCAGCAGCAGCAGGCTCTGGACAGGATTCTGCAGCCGATTCGAGCTGGGGCACATGAAACGCTGTTGTTGCATGGCGTGACCGGCAGTGGCAAGACGGAGGTTTACATTCGCGCGATTCGTGAGGTGGTCAGCTATGGTCGGCAGGCGATTGTGCTGGTGCCGGAGATCAGTCTTACACCGCAGACGATTCGTCGCTTCCGCAGCCGATTTTCGACAGTCGCGGTGCTGCATAGTCACATGACTGATGCCGAACGACACTGGCAATGGCAGCAGATTTCGAGCGGCGAAATTCAAGTCGTCGTCGGAGCCCGCAGCGCGGTTTTTGCGCCGACTCCGAATCTGGGACTGATCGTGATCGACGAAGAGCATGAGCCGTCATTTAAACAGGATAGCACGCCTCGATATCACGCGCGCGAGGTTGCCAGAAAGCGTTGTCTGGATGAGCGTGTGCCGCTGATTCTGGGGTCAGCCACACCAACTCTGGAATCATGGATCCGAGCGACTCGCAAACTGGATGTGCTGGTTTCAATGCCCAGTCGAGTCGAAGACCGACCGATGCCGCCGGTTGTAGTTGTCGATACGCGCAGTGATCCTCGCATTGCAAAAGGATCCGCCATTGGTCGTGCGCTTTACGGCGCGATTGATCGTGCTCTGAAAGACAAGGGACAGGTGATTCTGTTTCTGAATCTTCGAGGATACTCGCCGACTGTCTGGTGTCGCAGTTGTGGAGCCGGCATCAAGTGCCCGAACTGCGATATTACTCTGACATGGCATCGTGACCGACAATGCGTTGTTTGCCACAGTTGTGATTATGAGATCACTCCGCCCAAGACTTGCCCGACCTGCCAGAGTCCTGCTGTGCGATACCTTGGGACAGGGACGCAGAAGCTCGATGAAGAAGTGCGGAATACATTTCCGAATACGACGGTGATTCGCATGGACAGCGATTCCATGCAGAAGCCGGGCAGTCATGATGAGGCTCTGGAGAAGTTTCGGAAAGGCGAGGTGCAGATTCTGTTGGGAACTCAGATGATTGCCAAAGGGCTCGATTTTCCAAACGTCACTCTCGTTGGCGTGATCGATGCGGATACGATGCTGCGTCAGCCGGATTTGCGTGCAGCCGAGCGTACGTTTCAGTTGATTGCTCAGGTCGCAGGACGAACCGGTCGCGGCGAACGTGGCGGGCGAGTTCTCGTGCAAACAACAAGCCCGAATGATCCCGCCGTGAAGTTTGCATCGAAGCATGACTTTATCGGGTTTGCTCAACATGAACTGGCCGAACGCTATGACACTCAGGCTCCGCCGTTTTCCAGCGTAGCGCGAGTAATCTTTCGCGGGCCCGATGAGATGCGAACTCGTCAGACAGCACAGGCTGTCGCGGATCGGCTTCGGGCGGCTCGCAAGGGCGCGACTGAAGTGGTGCGAGTTCTGGGAGCAGCCCCGGCCCCGATTACTCGTTTACGCGGGCTATGGCGATTTCATCTGCAGATCGCAGCGAAAACGCCGGAGCTCGTGAAAGAACTGTGGCAATCTGCTGAGCAATCTCTGTCATTGCCGGATGATGTGGAGTTCGCGATCGACGTTGATCCGATTAATGCAAGGTGACCAGTTATTCCTTGTCGTCCGTTCCATAGAACACCAGGTTCACGATCTTCCATTCGTCACCCTGTTTGATCAGCGTGAAGTGATCGTAGCCGTATTGTAAACGTGGGCCAGCGGTCAGTTTCCAATACACGACTGCTCGTGCAAGATCGGCTTCAAAGCGAATCTCCGTCTTTACGGGAACCTCAATCGCTTTATGCGCGGCCGATTTGTGATACGCGGTCTGGCCTGCCACAAACGGCGTTTTGTTCTGAGTATAGATTTCGCCGCTACGATTAACCTCCTGCACTACAGCACCATCGGCAAAACAGGCGCCATAATCCTTCATCCGCTGTTCGGACCACGACAGGAAATAGTGCTTGATAAGTTTCTCGACAGCCGGCAGTTCAGGGTTTGTTGCCTTGCTCGACTTCTCTGCCGACTGAGTTGTTGGCTCAGCAGTGATCAGTGATGTCGGAGTTGCTTTGGTGTCAGCGGCTTTCTGAGTTGTTCGAAGAGTTTGCCATGTTTCCAGATAATCGCCCACGAACTTTTGAATGTATTTTGCGTCGACGCGGTTTTCGCTTACCGTTGCTCCGAGCGGCGGGACATGGCAAAACGCGACATCCAGCTCAGGATGTTTGGCATGCAGATACTCAAGTGAATACAGAGTCTCCTCGCAAAGATACTGACCTGCTCGGCGAGATACTCGAACGGGATAACCCCTGTCGGCCAATCGATGCTGCATTGTGTCACAGTCGAGAGACGCCTTGAACTCCGCCGGGCCGTCAGCAGTGATCGCGGTCACAGCGGGAAGCTTGCCGTCGTTATCCGGAATCTGACCTCGCTGGTTGGAGGCTCGAGATTCAAGAGCAAATCCGTCTGCACCTCCCTGACCAAAGGAGAAGACAGCGACTGGTTTATGCTGTTCAATCAGCTTCTGCAGATGTTCGAGCGGTTCGCCCCAGACAACAGGTAGCTCATGAGCGATGATTTGATGTCCGTGCCATTCTGTTTGATGCAGATTCCGAATGCCCTGCCACGAAGGATTTGCGGGACGGCTGGGGCCAAACGGTTCGAATCCCGTCAGCAAAATCACGGGCTTTGCATCATCCGCGAGGACGGCAGGTGAAATCTGCGCCCATGGTGTCAGCCAGTTTGTACACGCACAGAGAACAGTCAGGAGCAACGTCCGTGGAGGCATCATGAATCTATCTCGCTGAATCAGGCAAATCGCGATCGTTCGGACGACGCATCGTGAGACACCGGAAACTGTCAGTGAAGCAAGGATCGTACGGTACATCCCTCATCGCTCATGTCGCAACTCTCTGTCGCGACCAATTGATCCCGGCGAGAGCGAAAAGATTCTCAGGGGGCATCAGTAGAAGGCACGTTACGGCTTTTCCGAATCGGCACAGACGCAGATCATTTTGTGACAGCCGGGGCATCCGTGGCCGTACTTCATCTGGACAGCTTCGGTCAAATTGATGCCGGCCACATTGGCAATGGTCGCCAGCCAGGCCAGAACGTCAGCAAATTCTTTGGCGATCTCTTCTTTAGGTGACTCACGCAGAGCCGCAGCGAGTTCGCCGATTTCCTCCATGAGCCACATGAAGGTGCCCTCCACGCCGCGTGCCTGATCTTTGCGAGAATACATTCGATCAATCAACTGCTGTAGTTCGTCGAGTGTCATGCCGTGAGCCTGAAAAAACTATTAATCATTCGCTGCATAGGAACACCATGTGTCCATTTTTCGTCATGGTGCAATGAGAAACGGATACTGACCGGACGCCATGATGACGTCAAGACATTGGCTTCCTTAGGCTTATTGATGCATGGGCTTCCGTAATGTCGCACCTGCGTTGGCCGCGAGATTCCCGCCATCCATGGGAATCAGAGTGCCTGTGATCCATTCCGAGGCATCGGAGGCCAGCAACACAATCAGGCCCTGAATATCGGTTGGCTTTCCCAACCGACCGCACGGTATTCCGCTTAGCCATTTCTGTTCGATCGCAGGATCAGCAGCGATGCGTTTTTCGAGGCTGGGGTTCAGCACCTGAGCGGGCAAAATCGCATTGCAGCGGATTCCGTGAGCGGCCCATTCAGTGCTCAATTCGCGAGTCATCTGGATGACAGCGCCCATCGCCATGCTGTACGCAATATGGCCACGGCCGAGAGCTGTTGTGCTTGCCAGTGAGCCGATATTCACAATGCTTCCTTTGCCAGCCAGCAGCATGCGGCGCCCCGCTTCCTGACACATCAGAAACCGTCCGAAAACGAGATTCTGAAAGACCTGCTGCACCGTTGTCAGCAGCATCTCTTCAGGTTTGCCGAGGATGCCTTCTCCCGCGATATTGGCGAGGAAGTCAATGCGTCCGAACTGATGATCAAGGACCGTGAACAGCTCCTGAATTTCATCTGCATCTGAGACATCCGTGCGGCGATAAACGGCCTTGCGACCGGTCTGCAGAATCTCTTCAGCAGTGGCTTTCAGTCCCGGTTCATTGAGGTCCGCGAGCAGTAAATCCGCACCGTGTGCGGCCAGAGCCAGCGCGGCCGCTTTGCCAAGACCGCTGGCGGCCCCGGAAACAATTGCCACTTTGCCGGAAAGATCAAAGAGAGGACTAGTCATGAAGGTGCCTTTGATGATCGATGGGGACTATATCTGCCTCAAAATGCGAACAGCGTCGATGGCTGCCGCATCCGGTGCCATGGCCGTGATGGAAATGCCTGAGACAACTCTTGTAATGTTATGGTCCACTTTATCAGGAATCGACCATTCTGAGCCATCAGCGGTTGTCATGTAAATTGACAGTGTGTGATGTCCACTTCCGGGACGCTCACCAATGATATGCAAAAGTGTGAAACGCCCCTCGCGGCCTCCGAACAGTTGCTCACCGATACGATAGCCAGCTCGAACTCGTCCCGCATCGACAACCAGATGCTCTGGCGAAGTTCTGAAGCCCGCAGTCTGCAGTTCTCTGCGGAGTCCCGTGATCAGGCTCATTAATTGATCACCGTCGGTCACAGCCTGCGCGTTTAGTCCATCGGAGATAACGATCTGAGTATTCAACTGATCATTCCGAACCCGTATCCCATCAATCATCTCGCGAGACTGCTCGGAGAGATGCTCACCGGACACCGGATGCAGAATGTAATCGGTTCGATCCGCTGACTGACTGCGGAGTCGAACGGCGTTCGGGATAGTCGCGACGAAGGCGTCATCCAGTTCTTTCCAGATTGAGATTCTGGCGCCTTCATAAATGAGCTGAATCTGTTTGGCCAGTTCGGGCTGAAGATCAGCCGGGCTGGCTCCGTAACCTTCCGCCACAAACACGCCGCGCAAGCGGACATCTTCGATACGATCCCTGGCTTCCTGCCGGATGGCTTCGTCATCGCGAGCATCGTTCTTCCGTCGGCAGTACTGCAGATAAACCCACGTCGGGTCGCCAAAGTGCGGCGTGGGTTTTCCGTTGTTGTCGACAATGTTTAACGACTGGAAAAAGTTCCACATGCGATCATTGACGCGGAATCCGAATTTCTCACGGATGTGGACATGGTCCTGATAGCCTGTGGTCAGATATCCCAGCATCGGGTCAATTCGCGTCGGCAGAGCCATCAGATAGCCAGGGTTGGCCGGCATAATTTGATCAATGCACCAACCAAGATCGTCGAGACTGACATTCATATGCAGTGTGGAGCAAACGTCGAGGCCGATCATCAGGCCGTGAAGTTTTCCCATCACGATATCTTCAAGGCAGCATCGAACAAGCTGCTCGCGGGAGCGAAAGACTTCCGGTCCGATAAAGCCCGCAACATCATTCAGATGCACCCACGGCGGACGGTCCAGTCCGCGTTTCCTGAGTGCCTTGGCTACAATTCCGGTCAGTGCTCTGGCAAAGCCGTATTTGCGAGATTCATGAATCACCATGTCCGTGCCGTGGCCGTGTCCGTTTGTGAAATCGGCCCCCTGCCCGGTTTCAAAATAGAGCGCATAACGTCCTGTGCGAGATCTCGCATGCCGCTTCATTTTTTCGACCGTCAGATCGAAAGTTTTGTTGGCGGCATCGTTACCGGCAATGCTCTGGAACCAGAACTCTGTGGAGCCCGGATGTTTGCGTTCCACTTCCGCCTGCACGTCGATATGGGACAGGACACAATGAGGAAGGACATCTGTGATTCCGAATGTCGCGAGAATATCCTGCAGAGCATTCTCGATGGCTGCGACAGATTCGGGAGTGCTTGAAACCGGATTCGTTCCGATCAGGACATCACCGACGCCGTACGCGAATGCATCGAAGACCTGCCAGCGAATATCGTCGATATTGTCGATGGGTGAGTTCGGCTGAATTCGAGCCCCCATGTAGCCTTTTGCGCCGAGTTGAGTGCCGGGCAGTGGATTGAAGACCTTCGCACCAACTTTGATGAGCTCTTCGTCACTCATCAAGCGGACAACGCAGGCGATGACGTCGCTGGAGAGACCATTCCGAATCTCGTGAATGTCCTGTTCGCTGCGCTCCAGCACAAAGGTTTTGAGATCGCCAAGCGTCATTTCGCCAAGACGAGTTCTCAGGCTGGCATCAAGATCCGCGTTGATGAATTCAAAAAGTTCATCCTTGAACGGGGGATGTTCATCGATTTGTTGAACCGTGGTGCGAGACAGGAGATTGCGAGCCAGCTTTCGAGTTGCATCATCAGCCGCAGCGACCCCCAGAATCTGATCCCCCTCTTTAAACTCATTCGCTGCACCCAGCATCTGACGATAGAGGTGCTCGTTCCATCTGCCTTGGGTCCGTTGAATCCAGACAATGAGATCTTCATTTTGCGGAGCATCAGAAACGAGACTTAACATCGCAGACGCTGTGGAACGCGGAGTGCTCGCGACAGCAGAAATGCCGGCGATTCCGGCGGCCAGAAACCGTCTGCGAATTAACATGGGCCGAATCCTTGCAAAGCTGCGTTCAAGTAGTCCTGATCCGAATGTAATCCTCGGAGCCTCAAACTG
>CAMAXD010000106.1 GCA_945861975.1 Candidatus Kuenenia stuttgartensis
GCCGACTGGGTGTATTTCGAAGAGATCTATAACCGAAAATGGCAGGCCTATCGCTGGAGTCCTGATGGTGAGTCTTTGGCGTACCAACAGTTTGATGATTCTGAGGTGCCGACATTTCAGATCAGCGACCACACGACCCTGACTCAGTCGTTTGAGGTGGAACACTATCCGAAGGCTGGCGACAAGAATCCGCTCGTGCGACTCGGGATTGTTTCGCGCAACGGAGGTCCGACGACATGGGTCGACACATCTGCTTACGATTCTCACGACCTGATTCTGACTCATTTTCAGTGGAAGCCCGATAGCTCAGGCTTGTTCTGGTATGCACAGAATCGGATCCAGACGTGGCTCGACGTCGTTTGCACTGAGTCCGATGGGAGAAACAGAAAGATCCTGAGGGACCAGACGGAAGCGTGGATTGAGAATCCCGGCGATCTTCAGTTTCTGGATGACGGGGGTTTCCTGATGTTCAGCGAACGAACGGGCTGGAAGCATCTCTATCGAGTCGCCGCAGATGGCTCAGAAATCACCCCGCTGACCACTGGCGAGTGGGAAGTTCGTGAATTGCTGTGTATCGATGAAGCCAGGGCAACGGTGGTTGTCACCGGGACGCGTGATTCGAAGATCGCGGAAAATCTTTATTGGATTTCTATTTATGGCAGCATAGGGGAACCGGCGCGACTGACGCCGGAAAACGGGCACCATACTGCAAGTGTGAGTCCTCATGGAAAGCACTTTATTGACACGTGGAGCAATCTGCATCAGCCGCATACGGTTGAACTGAGGAATGGCCGTGGTGATCGGATTCGAGTTCTCCAGAAACCAATTTCAGTTCCGACAGACAAGTATCGGTTCGGAAAAGTTGCGTTGCGAGAAGTTCCGATGGCGGATGGTTCAACGACATCGGCGATTTTTGTTCTGCCGCCGGATTTTGATGCCGCGAAAAAGTATCCCATCTGGTTGAAAACTTACGCAGGGCCTCATTCTCCCGGCGTCAAAGATATCTGGAATGCTCGACTTCCGGAACATCTGCTCGCCAACCTCGATATCGTCGTCATCATTTTCGATCCTCGCAGCGCAAGCGGTTATGGGGCTCGCAGTGCGTGGATTGCGTATCAGAAATTGGGAGTCGAAGAAATAAGGGATCTTATTTCCGTGTGTGATTGGCTGGGGAAACAGCCGTGGGCTGATACTGCTCGAATCGGGCTCAGCGGTCACAGTTATGGCGGATACTTTACAGCGTACGCGATGACTCATTGCGATCGCATCAGCGCCGGGATTTCGGGTGCTCCCGTGACAGACTGGGCCAACTACGACACCATTTATACGGAGCGATTCATGTCCACGCCGCAATTGAATCCGGATGGATACAAGAAGGCGTCGGTGATTGAAGCGGCATCTTCTCTGAAGGGACGGTTGCTGTTATTGCATGGCCTGAAAGATGACAACGTCCATCCGGAGAACACGATTCAACTGGTTCATGCCCTGCAGCAGGCCAACAAACAGTTCGAGCTGATGTTGTACCCCACCGCGCGGCACGGCATTTACGGTTCGCATTACAACAAGTTGCTGTTCAACTTTATGGTGGAAGCCATGGGGCGATCTGAGTCTCGGCAAGAATAGAACAGCAAGTCGCTGCATCTGGACTTGCTGTTCGTTATTGGTGGACCGCTTTTCGAACATACTGCGAAACATTAGAATCAAAGTCTCCACCGTGTTGCCTGACGAGGACTATTTTTCCGGAACGGGGCGTTGATGAACAGGTTCAAGTCGACTCGTGTTTGTGCGGCGTTTTGTTTGAGCGTGGTGCTTGGGCTTATTGGTTCTTCAGGTCATTGTGCGGCTCAGCAATTGACTCCGTCACAGTCTGTTGCGGCCATGTCGGCCTTGCCGGGCATGGAAGTCAGACTGGTCGCCAGTGAACCCCTGGTGCGGCAGCCTGTTTGCATCGAACACGATGATCGTGGCCGTTTGTGGGTGATTCAGTATCTGCAATACCCCAATCCCGAAGGACTGAAACGAGTCGCCGTCGATCGCTTTTCGCGAACTCGATACGATCGAGTGCCTGAACCGCCTCCGTATGGACCCAAAGGAGCGGATCGCATCACAATCCTGAAAGACTCCGATGGTGATGGGGTGATGGACGAAGGCAAGGACTTTGTCAATGGGCTGAATCTGGCCACAGGCCTGGCGTTTGGGCATGGTGGCGTCTATGTTCTGAACGTGCCTTATCTGCTGTTCTATCCCGATCGCAATCGCGACGACGTCCCGGATTCCGATCCGGAAGTGCTGTTGACCGGATTTGGGATGGAGGATGCTCACAGCTTAGCGAACTCGCTGATGTTCGGACCTGATGGCTGGTTATATGGATGTCAGGGAAGCACAGTGACGGCCAATATTCGCGGCAGCGAATTTCAACAAGGCGTCTGGCGCTATCATCCGACGACAAAAGAATTCGAACTGTTCTGCGAGGGAGGAGGAAACTCCTGGGGGCTCGATTTTGATGCGACCGGTCGACTCTTCTACAGCACCAACTATGGCGGTCACGTGCTGCTGCATGGTTTGCAGGGAGCCAACTATGTGAAATCATTCGCCAAGCACGGCGCGCTGCATAATCCTCATGCGTACGGCTATTTCGAACACGCTCCGCATCAAACGTTTACGGGCGGCCATGTCACGGTTGGAGGAATCGTCTATCAGGGCGACGCGTTGCCACCGTCATTTCGAGGCCAATACATAGCGGGCGATCTTCTGGGGCACGGAGTTTACTGGCATGACATCTCACCGCGTGGTTCAACAGTGGAGACTTCGCACGGTGGTGAACTTCTGAAATCTGGTGATCCATGGTTCGCACCCACCGATGTGACCATGGGCCCGGACGGTGCGATCTATGTGACCGACTGGCATGATGCTCGTACGGCCCATCCGGATCCGGATGCGGATTGGGATCGCAGCAACGGCCGAATTTATCGAATTGCTCCGACGGGACACTCGGGGAAAAGCGTCGCGGATTTCGCCAGCCTGAGCGATGACGAACTGATCAAACTGCATGATCATTCCAGCCAATGGTTCGTGAGGCATGCGCGAAAGGAATTGGTGCGGCGCCATGCCACGAGCGTTCTGCCCGTTTTGATCGAACGTGCAGAGAAATCTGAAGATGGTCAGCGGGCACTCGAAGCACTCTGGACAATCGCATCGCTGGAATCTTTCGACGAAGGACTTGGGCTGAAGCTGTTGAATAGTCCGCATGAGGCTGTCAGAACCTGGACAGTGCGGTTGCTGGGCGATTCTCGAATGTTGTCGACTGAACTGGCTCATCGGCTGGATGAACTGGCCGAGGTTGATCCGTCAATTGCAGTGCGGCAGCAGTTGGCCTGTTCGGCGGCTCGCTGGCCTGCGGCTCAGGCAATGCCGATTATCAATGCCAACATCAATCGAGACATCGATTCTGATGATCCCTGTATGCCATTGCTGTGGTGGTGGGCTGTTGAGCGTCACAGCGTGAGTGGTCGACCGGAAGTGATGAGCCGATTTGTGAGACCGTCACTGTGGAAGTCGAAGCTGGGCAGCGTGGCCTTGCTTCGTCGTCTGATTCGACGTTATGCAGCCGAAGGCACAAACGAGGGGCTCGATTGCGTTGTGAAGTTGCTGGCTGCAGCTCCTGATGATGCGGCGCGGCAGCCGTTGTGGCAAGCTGTGTTGCAGGGCTGGCGTGAAACACCGAGCGGAGAGTTGAGTGCTCAGCGAGAAAAACTGGTCGTTTCACATCCATTCTTTAAGCTTGTCAATCAGGCGTGGCAGGCCGCACCCGAGAATCTGACATTTCTCCATCTGGCGATCCTGGTCGGCTATTCTCCTGCGAACGACGCGGCCTTTTCAGAGGCACTGGATGCGTCCGCCTCTGTAGACCGACGGCTGGCCTTGCTGAGTATTGTTGGAGAAAAGAGTGATCTCAATCGTATTGAATCGTTGATCGCACTGGCGGAAAGCAATCAGGCTGATTCTGTCAGAGCTGCGGCTATCCGATTGCTGGCACGTGCTGATACTGCAGAGGTTGGTGCGCGGCTCCTGAAGTTGCATCAGTCATCAGGATCGGAGGAGTTGAAGTCACAAATTCGGGGCGTCATGTTGTCGCAAAAGTCTTTAGCGTCTGTTTGGCTGAGTGCCGTTGAAAAGGACGAGATTGCGGCCAGTCTGACGCCGCTGGATCAGATTCGACTGGTCGCATTGCTGGAAGATGACAACTTGAACTCCATCGTGACAAAGCATTGGGGCCGACTTCAGGGCGCGACTGCGGAAGAGAAGCTGGCCGAGGTTCGACGACTCAATAATGATTTGCGCGCGGGCTCGGGGAATCCGGAGACGGGTCGAGAGCTTTTCAAGAAGCATTGCTCAGCGTGCCATCAGTTATTTGGCGAAGGCACAAAACTTGGGCCTGATTTAACTTCAGCGAATCGAGCCGACCGCGACTTTCTATTGGTCAGTTTAGTGGACCCCAGCAGTGTGATTCGCAAGGAGTTTGTCAGCGTGGTGGTGTTGACAACGGATGGTCGAGTCGAAACAGGGCTGGCTGTCGCGCGGGACGACGGTGGCCTGACGATCGTAACGTCAAAAAACGAACGCAAGAGTTTCAGTGCTGGTGAGATCGAAGAAGTTCGCGAGTCGAGTGTGTCTCATATGCCGGACACTCTCTATCGCCAATTCAAACCCCAGGAGCTGCGTGATCTGTTTTCATGGCTGCAGTCAAACGGTCCCGGTCAGTAATGCAGAGTGACTGGTAAAGCTCGCGGCTTATCCACAGGAATACTCGATCGCAACTGGTTCGAGGGACCAAAGATCACTGCTGGAACGCAGTCCTGTCCTCTGTGCATTCTGCAATGAATCGCAATGTGGCCGAGAAAGACAGAGTGGGTTGCAACCCAAGAATATTTTCAACCACAGGCTGAATCGGCGAAGCTACGACGTAGAAGACGGAACTCGATTCAACACGGGGACTGGCTCGCAACAAGGGCGGCGACTGATATGCTTCTCAACGGATCGGCAAGAACGGGATGTTCCCGGATTCATGGTGCGGGCGAGTCGGTGTTCACCGATTATTGGGGCCGGTCTGTGCTGTGACAATCCGGTCTCTATTGTGACAATGAAGTAGGATCCTGTGGCAGCACGGGTCGTGATGAAGCCAACCTGCAGGATCTCTGTGCGTTCGCTGGTGTTGAACTGATGCGTCAGGGGGCCTCTCCGGAAAGAAGCCGGGATGGAGATTCTGAATCGCCTCGTGACGACCACCGAAGCTCGATTGCGTGATAACGATGGACGTCCGGACTATGGTCTGAACTTCTATCTGATTGCAAAAGACGGGCGACACGCGACACGCGGGTGTCACATCGTGGGGCCCCGAAAAATATTCTATCGCCGATGAAAACGGAACGCGGCATTCAAGAATGCTGTGTGTGTTTACAAAGCCGAAGGGCTAAGAGGTTCTCATGACCACGCTGACTGCTCGACGATTTGATAATGGTGAAGCGATTCGCATTCATTTCCGTGGGAAACAGGTTGCGTCGATTTTTCCGGCGAGTGTTTCAGCGGCGGAACTGGAGTTACTGCCGTTTATCGCTCCCGGAATGTTTGACATCCAGCTCAATGGCTTCAACGGTATTTGGTTCAGCAGTGAACAGCTCACGGTGGCTCAGGTCGAACAGGTGATTCATGACTATCTCAAACAGGGGATTACGCGGTGCTTTCCCACGTTGATTACAAACTCTGCTGAAGCCATTGAGCATGGCTTGTCGGTCATTCGTCAGGCTCGGGAAAAGTCTGACGTTGTGCGAGAAGTCGTCGTCGGATGTCATGTCGAAGGACCGTTTATTTCCGCAGTCGATGGGCCGCGCGGAGCGCATCCGTTGCGCCATGTTCGGCCCGCGAGCGTTGCGGAATTTCGACGCTGGCAGGATGCGGCCGGAGGTCTGGTGAAACTCGTGACCCTCGCACCGGAAAGTCCTGGAGCGTTTGAATTCATCCAGCAGGTTTCAGCGACGGGTGTGGTGATTGCGATTGGTCATACGGGAGCCACGAGTGCTGAAATTCGCAAAGCGATTGACTGCGGCGCGAGGTTGGGAACACATCTGGGCAATGGCTGTTCCGGGCAGGTTCCGCGACATGACAATGTGTTCTGGCCGCAGTTGGCCGATGATCGTCTGACGTGCAGCGTGATCGCCGATGGCTGGCATGTTCCAGCTCACATGCTCAATTGTATTCTGCGCTGTAAGACGTTGAGTCGCATGATCCTGACATCGGATGTTTCCGGCTTTGGCGGATGTCGGCCCGGACGATATTCGACCGGCGATGTTTCTGTCGAAGTGCTTGACGATGGCCGGATTGTGGTGGCCGGGCAGACTCAGTTTCTTGCTGGCTCGGGAGCCACGACCGGGGAATGCGTGGCTCACCTGATGAATATCTGCGGGGTAACGCTTGCGGAGGCGTGGCCGTTGGCCTCCAGTCAGCCGGCGGTCATGATGAACCGAGCAGTGGCTGGGCTTCAGGAAGGTTCGCCTTCGCATTTTACGGTGTTCCGCATGAAGCCATCGACGACATCAGACGATCGTAGCATCGTGAGTTATCATCCGGAGTATTCGGTGGCGGGTGGTATCGTTTACCGATAACGGGTGTCGTGATGTTGACGAATGGCAACATGTGATGTCTTCTCACCAACGTGTAAATCTTTCGTGGCGCGCAAATCGGCCTGTTTTTGACATTTTTGCACTTGCGCGCTCAATGGCATTGTTTTTGTTCTGTAGTCCAAAAGAGGCATTCGGCCCGCGCCGCGATGCCGAAATGCTACATGAACAAAAACAGAGGTGTCGTGATGAAGGCGTTGGAAGTTGCATTAATCTGTAGTGCTTCGCCGGGATTCCTGCGAAGTGTCGGAAGCCTGATGGCTGGCAAGTGCCGACTCATGGAATGCTATTCTCTGCCAGAAGCCGCGCAGATGATTCAACTGCATCGGCCTGACTTTGCCGTGTTCGATGTTCGCTCTGCTTCTCCGCAGCAACTGGCTCGAACGTACGCGACAATCAGTAACGTAAAATCGGTTGACTGTGTGCTTGTTATCGTTCCCAGGCAGTTAACCCATGACTCATTGCCGGAGGAAATTCTGCACTCCACCCGCATGATCCCGATGACAAACCATGACGAGAATTGCCATGAACTGGTAGAGTCGATACTTCGACCGGACAAGCCTGCTGCTGATTTGGTGCTCGAGAACGAAACTGTGGTCGATCAACATCCCACTCAGAAACCTGCAGCGAAGTTGCAGGGAATGAAAGAACCGCTCCCGCAGGTTTTGCGACAACAGTCGGTTCGAATCAATGCGTCAGACGACCTGCGTAGTCGCAGTGAAGTTGTCGATTCCATGCCTGGACTGATGGCGGAGAAGTTTCGCACGCGAACTCCTGAGCTTCGAACCATGCTGAAGCGATTGGAAGTGGCTGCTCGGCACAATGTCACCATTCTGCTCATCGGAGAAACCGGAGCCGGCAAGACTCATCTTGCCAGTCTGATTCATGAACATTCAACTCGTCACAATGAACCGTTTTTGCATGTGGCGTGCGGAGCGTTGCCTGGTGAGTTGATCGAAAGTGAATTATTCGGTCATGTAAAAGGTGCGTTTACCAGTGCTCATGCTGACAAAGACGGTAAGTTTCTTGTCGCGGGCAGCGGCACGATTCTGCTGGACGAAATTGACGTACTGACTCCGGATCAGCAGGTCAAATTGCTGCGAGTCATTGAAAAGGGAGAATTCGAACCAGTCGGCTCGAACAAGACGCTGCACGTGAAAGCAAGAATCATCGCCGCGAGCAACCTGCAGCTTCAGCCGCTGGTGGAGTCGGGCCGCTTTCGTCCGGACCTTTACTATCGACTGAATACGCTCAGCTTTACTCTGCCGCCATTGCGTAAGCGACTGCCGGATATCGAGCCACTGGCTCGGTTTTTTGTCCACCATCATGCATCGAATCTGGGGATCGATGTGGTAGAGATCACTCCGGAGTTTCTGGAATGTCTGTTGAACTATCCGTGGCCGGGTAATGTGCGTGAGATGGAGAATGCGATTCGCAGTGCTGTCATTTACAGTCATGACGGTCGTATGATGGCCGACACATTGCCGTCCCATGTGATTGAAGGGCATGCTGGCCCGGGAAATGATCCTTCTGTGGCTGCGTTTTTCGCAGTTCGACGCGGGGAATCTTTGGAAAATCGCATCGAACTGACGGAGAAGGACATTATTGAACAAGCGTTGCTGAGCAACAGTTTCAGCCGCACGAATACGGCCAAACACCTTGGAATAAGCCGTGTTACGCTTTATAACAAGATGCGAAAACACGGAATTCTGCCGGAACGGTAGGTCGGGGCAACATGCTCAAAAGAGAAAGTCCGGGCAGCAAAGGCTCAAGGGAGTCGTTTTTCCTTGCCGATTTGCTCGTGCGGGCTTAGACTCCGCGACTTCGTTTCCCGGCCAGGAGGCCGGATTCTGTCACGCCGTTGGTATTCACATCGGCATTTTGGTTCGGTTGGATAGCTGATGTACTCTTCATCAGCTCGCCGAACTCCCTGAAAGTTCAATGAGATGAAAAAAGACATCCACCCAAAGTATCGTGCTGTCGTATTCCAGGATACATCGACAGGAACGCAGTACATCATCAACTCCACGATGCGTTCTAAAGAGAACATCAAGTTGGATGATGGCACAGAATATCCGCTCGTGAAAGTGGAAATCAGCGCGGCGTCTCACCCGTTCTACACGGGCAAGATGAAGTTCGTCGACTCCGCTGGTCGCGTCGAGAAGTTCACGAAGAAGTACAACTGGGGCAAGAAAGAAGAAGCCGCGAAGTAGCGACGACAATTTCACAATTTGCAACAGGGCGTGCGCATTCATCTGCGCACGTCCTTTCTTTTTGGATTGATTTCGTCTTACTTCGTCAGAGGTTCCTTCAATGTTTCCCGTTCTTGAACGCCAACTCGCTCGTTACGAGGAACTTGAAAAGCAGATGCAGGATCCGGATGTTCTCAGCAACATCTCGCGGATGCTGGAGATTCAGAAAGAGCTGGGCTCTCTATCTCGCATTGCCGCCTCGGTGCGGAAGTTTCATACGCTGGAGGGCGACATTGAAACGGCGAAGATGATGGTTGATGAGGAGACGGATCATCAGTCACGCGAATACGCCAAGGCAGAGCTGAATATCTTGATTGCTCAACGAGATGAACTCTCGGTGGACTTGGAAGACATGGCTACGGCCGGCGATTCGATTACTCGCGGTGCCTGTATCATGGAAGTTCGCGCGGGCACAGGTGGTGATGAAGCCGCGTTGTTCGCCAAGGATGTTTTTGAAATGTACATGGCGTACTGTCTGCAAAAAAACTGGAAGACAGAAGTCCTGGAATTCAGCCCGACGGAATTGGGTGGTTTGAAGGAAGTTGTGTTTTCAATCACCGGCGACGGAGCGTTTCACGCTTTGCAGTTTGAAAGCGGTGGTCATCGGGTTCAGCGAGTTCCCGAGACGGAAACGCAAGGCCGAGTTCATACCAGTGCGGCGACGGTCGCGGTATTGCCGGAAGCCGATGAAGTAGAGATCAATATTCGTCCGGAAGATCTTCAGGTCGACACAATGCGAGCCGGTGGTCCTGGCGGGCAGAAGGTGAACAAGACTGAAAGCGCCGTGCGACTGACTCACTTGCCGACCGGTATCGTTGTAAAGTGCCAGGACGAAAAGAGTCAGCACAAGAACCGTGCGAAGGCGATGCGAGTTCTGCGGAGTCGTATCCTGGAAGCTCAAACCACGAAGTTGCAGAATGAGCGAGCTGCCGCGCGTCGAACGCTGGTAGGGTCGGGCGACCGCAGTGAACGAATTCGCACCTACAATTTTCCGCAGAACCGCATGACCGATCATCGCTGTAATTTGACGATCTACAAGCTGGATCGGATCATGACCGGCGAGATGAATGAGCTTATCACCGCTCTGCTGGCCTTCGACCGCAACGAACGATTACGAATTGCTGATGAGGCGATGTGAGAACGGTGTCACGCTCAGACGAATAATCCAACTGCCCCCGTCTGTACTCAAAGTAGCCGTCTCGCTCCGTCAAGACGAGGCCTTGAGTTCGCCCTATGGCTGACGAAACCGGGGGACGATTTTCAATTTCAGCATCATGGTTGTGTTTTGTGGTTGGGAACAGGCTTTCACTGAACAACGTGCATCGTAGAAGGCTCTTCGAGGCGGAGCGAGAAAGCGACTTTGGTCAGTGCGTGGTGGACGGGGTAAATCCTGCTTGCCGATGAGGCGGAATCCGGTTACTCTCATAACCCCGCCGCCTATTCTCACCGACCTCGTTGCTCCTCTGGAGAACGTTTCATGCCAGAGCAAACCGATGCGCAGAAGTTCTGCGTGCAGACTCAACACGCAGGCCATTCGTTTGGCGACTTCTTCGGACGAACTCGCGAAGGGCTCTACGTCGACACGCGGCGTTCAATGTTGAAGGCCGGGATGGCCGGAATGGCCGGTCTTTCGTTGCCGGGTTTACTTCAGGCTAAAGCAGAAGCGGCCGCTGCGGGAATATCTGGACCGACCGGCAAAAGTGTGATCCTGTTATGGATGGCCGGTGGTCCAAGTCACATCGATACCTGGGACAGTAAGCCGGATCGTCCGTGGGTCAATCGAGGTCCATTTGGTGTCACTAAAACCAAGTTGCCGGGCGTTGTGATTTGTGAGCATTTGCCGAAGCAGGCTGCAATGCTGGACAAGTTCACGATTATCAGGTCTGTGGATGCTCGTCACAGTAATCATGAACCAAACATGGTTTTCCAGACGGCGAATCTCGCGGCGGAACCTCGCGTCAACCCGGAAGCGGTCAGGTATCCATCGCTGGCGTCTGTAATTGCCAAGAGTCACGGAGCCAATCATCCGGCGATGCCTCCGTTTGCCGCCTTCATGAAGTCACGCTCGCATCTGGCGTTTGCGGGCTATCTGGGAAAACAGTACGACCCGTTCCTGTGTGATAAGGCCACGACACTTCCGGTCTACACAGATGTTGGTGTTGATACGGGCCGAACAACGGGCGGTGACTTGTTCCAGATGCCAAAAGGGTTGTCCGAAAATCGTTTGAATGAACGAGTGAGTTTGCTGAAGCAGTTCGATCATATGAAAGCCGGCCTGGACCAGGACGGTTCGATGGACGCATTGAATACCTATCAGCAGCAGGCGGTAGATTTGCTGTTAGGTGAGCGTGCTCGTCAGGCGTTCGATCTGAAGCAGGAAGATGCAGAAACGCGTGAGCGATACGGAAAGCATCTCTGGTGCCAACAGGCTTTGATCGCGCGTCGATTAGTCGAAGCCGGAACAACATTTGTCACACTGGACCTTAGCTATCACGGAGCGTCCGGAACATGGGATAATCACGGCGACAATATTCCTCCGTACGGCGGAATCAGCAATGGACTCGGGCCATTGCTGCCGTTGTTTGATCATCTCATCACCACACTCGTCAGCGATCTGGAAACTCGTGGTCTGCTGGATAACGTGATGGTGATTGCGATGGGAGAATTCGGCCGAACTCCGTCAATGGGAACTCAGGACAGCACGGACGGTCGTAACCATTGGCCGGAAGTGATGTCAATGTGCCTTGCAGGTGGCGGACTGCAACATGGTCAGGTCATCGGCGCTACGGAAAAAGATGGGGGCACAATCAAGGAACGGCCGGTCACACCAGCCGATCTCGCGGCCACTCTGTTTCGCTACTTCGGAGTTCCTCAGGACTACCAGTACCTGGATCACCAGGGGCGACCTCGTTTTGTGGTGGACGGCGGTTCGCCAATCGCGGAGTTGTTCTGACACATGCCGCGAGGCCATTGATGCAGAGGTGTCCATAGTGCTCTGCAGGCACACTTTTTCAGGCGATCTTCGGCTCAAGTGGTCGCGTTCCAGGACTCGTTAGTCGTCATGGAAGGCCGCAACTCGTCTTTTGAGAATCTGTATTGCCTCAGCCGGGCCCGCAGCCCGCGAATTAAAGGACGTCTTTCGCAGGTCGGACCGAGCGGAGCAAATTCTGGCCATTCAGCGCCCTTTGAACATGCCTGAACTCGGTCCGCTCGGTCCGGCATACATCCACAGAAGATTCTCGGCAGTACAACTAACCGAGATCAAACTTTGGAGCAGTGAAGTCATCTTCTGATGAGGCTTCTGAAACAGACACTTTGGGGCGATCGTCTGACGTCGACTTGCTGACTGGCGGTGTATAAGTCACCGTCTTTTCGGCTTCACGAGTTGCACTGCGGATCTCGTCCTGAAAGCCCGAGACGCCCTTTTTGAACTCGGCAAAACTCTTGCCCAGATTCTTCGCCACTGACGGCAGGTTCTTGCCGAACAAAAGCAGGGCAATAATGCCCACGATCACCATTTCAAAACCGCCAACACCGGGAAGGAATCCCATCGCAATTTCTCCCTTGGAGGGCTCAACCCTCCCAACATATCTCGTTACCAGCGGAACAGTCCGTCAAGTCTATCCAGAATCAAATGTTTGAGATTCCGGACACACTGCGGCAGGTGTTTTCCAAGTAAAAGCAGACCTGCGACAGACAAGACCAAAATTTCAAAACCGCCAACACCGGGAAGGAATCCCATCGCAAGTTCTCCCTCGGAGGGCTCAACACGCGACACATAGCTCATGACCAGCGAAACAGGGGATCCCGTGCATTCAAGTCCCGTGCAGTCAAGATGGGCTCCGCTCAAATAAGAGTCAAGCTGAGCCCTCCTGCGGAACTCACTGCAGCTTGTCAGAACCCTCTTCGTCGCCCTCTTTCATACCCTTCTTGAACTGCACCAGGCTTTGTCCGAGTGATCGCATGGTCCCGGGCAGTCGATTGCCGAACAAAAGGAGAATGATTGCCATCACAATCAGCAATTCCATTCCACCCGGGAGTCCCAGAACGGCGAACAGTGGCTGAAGTTTGCATTCAAAAAGCAGATTGTTCATCGGAATTCGTCCGAAAATTTGAGGATCAAAAACGCGTCGGTCATAGCGGTCATGTTACCAGTCTGAACGCGCGAAGTCTCAGGGGTATGGGGCAAAATCATGGCCGGGAATCCTGTTTCCCTCCAAAAAGGCCCCGCGCAGTTGGAAAAACCGGCTTTATCTCATCTGTTCAGCGATGAGAAACGCAATCTCCATGGCCTGCTCGTAATTGAGACGAGGATCCACCTGGCTGCGGTAATCACGTGTCAGATCCGATTCGGAAAGGTTCCCGGGCCCGCCAATGCACTCCGTGACGTCCTCCCCGGTGAGTTCGAGATGAATCCCCGAAAGTCGACTGCCTAATTCTTTGTGAACCCGAAACGCGGTAATGATTTCCGACATGATGTCATCAAACGAACGCGTCTTGATTCCATTGCGAGCTGTCTGGCCGTTGCCATGCATTGGGTCACAGCTCCACAGGACTTTGCATCCTGACCGCAGCACCGCTTCAGCCAGCGCAGGCAACTTTGAGCGGATCTTTTCAGCACCGAAACGATGAATCAACGTCAGTCGCCCCGGCTCATTATCCGGATTCAGAATCCTGATCACGTCGATCAATTCATCGGGCGCCATGGAGTTGCCAACCTTCAGGCCGATTGGATTGCGAATGCCTCTGAAGTATTCAATATGAGCCCCGTCAATCGCTCGCGTGCGATCACCGATCCACGCCATATGAGTCCCGAGGTTGTACCAGCCTCGTTGTCGTTCAATGCGTGTCAGGGCCTGCTCAAACGACAGGAGCAATGCCTCGTGGGATGTGAAAAAATCAACTCGCGTCAACTGCGTCAGTTCGCCCTGAGAGACAGCCTCCATGAATCGTATTGAATCGCTCAAAGACTCCAGCAGTTGCTGATAACGCCGCGAGCCTGGAGTATTCCGGACGAACTCCAGATCCCAGTTCTCCGGATGATGCAAGTCCGCAAAACCGCCTTCGCTTAAGGCACGGATGTAGTTGATTGTAAGAGAAGATCGCTCGTACGCGCGGAGCATCAATTGCGGATCAGGTCGACGCTCAGCGGGCGTGAAACCAGAACGATTGACGATATCGCCACGGTAACTGGGCAATTCGAGATCGCCTCGTTTCTCCATGTCGGCGGAACGGGGTTTCGCGTACTGACCCGCGATGCGTCCAACTCGTACAATGCGCTTCTTGGATCCGCAGATGAGCACGAGACTCATCTGAATCAGGACTTTCAGCTTTCGCAGAATTGTTCCGGAGTTACAGTCATCGAAACTCTCAGAACAATCTCCCCCCTGAAGCACAAATGCATTGCCGTCTCCCGCCGCCGCCAATTGTCCCCGCAGTCGATCGACTTCCCATGCTGTCACGAGCGGAGGCAATTGCGACAACGTCTTCAGGGCCTCGGTCAGCTCGCCGGGATTGTCGTAGTTCGGCTGCTGCAGTGCGGGGCGTTTCTGCCAGGAATCCGGGGTCCAGGTCGTAGTCATGATTCGAGAATGTGGTCGCTATGGAAATGCGTGTGATGAATTTTTGGGAGAAGACACGGCAGGATATCGCACGCACCACATTTTGTATTCCGTTCGCCCCATTTCCCGCCGAGATCTCCGGAACACACGAAAAGAAAACGGGCGAGTCATCGGTGCGGGGGTCAATGAATCGCCCATCGGAGCGTGGGCCAACGCTGAAAAGAAATACTGGCTGGGAGGAGGAGCTGGTATTTCCGGAGCATTAAGAATCAAAGAATCCTGATTGGTCATGCCCATTCTGCTTGAAGTCAGAACGACTTCTTTCGCCCTGGAAATCCGGCCCATGAAGGAGTGCTGCCGGACGTCACGCTTCGCTCGTCGGGGAGGTTCCTGCCGCTGAACTCGAATTCCTCGGCCGGCTCAGAATCGGAATCCCCTGCTATGATGGGGGCGTTTCCTTTTCTGGCAGGCTTGGTTGACTTCGATGTTGTGGGTTCCATTTTTCGCGGCTCAGAACCCTCTGAGTCACTGAGAAACTCAAAGAGGTCCGAATTCTGCTCTGTGGCTGGTTCATTAGGCTTCGCACTCGCGGGCTGACCGTCGACTCGTCGTGGCGTCGGAGCAACGATGGGTGCCTTCTTATCTCGCTTCAGACGCAGATCCACGTTCTCTGTCTGAGCACCACTGGTTGCGGTTTTAAGCTCTTCGGACTTCGCTGTGAGGGCCGCCTTAACGCTGCTGTCAGCTCCTGCGAATTCTTCCGTATCGGGGCTTTGGGAGCGAATGATTTCTCCGGCCGGTAAACGTCGAGGTCTCGCGGGTGGTTTTGATCCTTTTGACACGGGAAGTTCTGGTCGAGACGCCGCCTGGGCCTTCGAGTCCGCATCGCTCTCATTCGCTGCCAACATTTGTTCTCTGGGCAGAGTCAATTTGGGCATGCCGGCCAGAACCCAGCCTCGCCAGTTCTTTTCCAGCGACTCAATACC
>CAMAXD010000107.1 GCA_945861975.1 Candidatus Kuenenia stuttgartensis
GCTCCCGATTGCTTGAGGGCGACTCACCGGTTTCGCTGGTGATTCTGCTGGATACAAGTTATTCAATGGATACTGTCGATCCGTCTGGCTCGCGTTTTGAGAAAGCCGTCGATGCGGCCTGCCAGATTGTGAATGCCGTGAGTCGTGGCTCCGAAGTTGCTGTCATTCAAACCGGTGGTCGTCCGACGCCGCTTTTTGATCAGCCGGTCTTCGACAGCGAAGCCGTTGTTCGCAGATTGCGGCAGATCAAAGCAGGTTACGGCGCCAGTGATATGCAGGCGTCGCTGAACGTGGCTCTGAAGACCGTGGATGCGATGTCTCATGCTCGCCGCGAACTGCTTGTTATCAGCGATTTTCAGCCGGCCGATTGGCAGGTCATCGGTCAAAACACAGCCGAGACAATCCGTGGGCAACTGGCGTCGCTGAAGATTCCACCCACATTAACCTTGTTGCCGATCGGTCAGCCAGTCAGTAGTAATGTCTCCGTGGAGTCTCTTGAGTTCCCTCGCCGCGCCCTGGGGGTTGGGCAGCAGATTTCCGTACGAGCAAATCTTCGCAATCATGGCGGCACACCCATTGAAAACGCCCGCGTTGTGTTGAGGCTCGACGGAGCGGAATCTTCCGTTTCGCAAGTTGCTCTCGCTGCGAACGGGACGACTCAAACATTGTTTCCCTGCTCTTTTGATAAAGCGGGATCCCATGTGATCGAGGTTGAAGTCATTGCCGACGATCCTCTGACGGATGATAATCGTTACGCGGCTGCTGTAACGATCTGGGACAGCATCGACGTGTTGCTGGTGGATGGAGATCCCAGCGGGCAGCCTTTGCAAAGTGAATCGGACTATCTGTCGATTGCGTTGACGCCATTTACTTTTGGTCGAGTGCGTCTGGCCGATCTTGTGCAGACCCAGACCGTGCAGTCGAAAGATCTCACGGAAGAACGTCTGAAGACTTCACGCGTCGTTGTGCTGGCAAATGTGTCGAAGCTGGAGCCCGCTCAGTTGCAAACGCTGACGGCTTTCGTGAATGATGGCGGCGCCCTGTTAGTCTGTGCGGGGAACAAGATTGATTTGAACTGGTATCGCGAGCAGATGTTTGCGAATGGTGGAGGACTGCTGCCAGCAGCGTTTGGCTTACTGAAGGGGCAGACTGAAGCTGACGGAAAGACAAGTGCTGAGCCCAGCACGATCAATAAGAGTTCTCATGTCGTCGCTCAGCATTTTGATCATCCCGCTTTGGAATTCTTCAACGAACCGGCGAATGGCGATTTATCAACGGCTGAGATTCGACGCTGGCATGAACTGGCCGACGTGGATGGTCGCAGCGATGTTGCGGTTTTGGCCCGGCTGGATTCGGGCGATCCGCTACTGATCGAGCGTCGCGTCGGGGATGGTGTTGTGCTGCAAATGGCAACGTCCTGTGATGCGGACTGGTCCGATTTTCCCGTGCGACCTCTGTACGTGCCACTCATGCAGCAGATCATTACAACCATGGCTTCGGGGATTTCTCCTCCGCGAAACATTGCGACCGGTGACCCGGCAGTGGCATTATTACCGGGAGCAGAACAATCGACGACGTTATCTGTCGTAACGCCCGACGGTGCCCGTCGAACACTCAACACGGCAACACAGGGGAAGCTGCAGTTGGCTCGGTTTGAGGAAACTCAACGGCCGGGCGTGTATGCGATGTCCACGCCTGCGGCCGAAACAATTCACTTCGTGGCCGAGACTTCTCGCAGTGAATCTGACCTGAGCATTCTCGCGGAACCCGAGATGGTGCAGTTATCAAAGAGTCTGGCTTCGACGCTGATTAAGTCACCGGCCGAGTATCTTGAACAGGATCGTCTGCGACGACACGGTCAGGAGATCTGGAAGTTCGTGCTGGCGGCCTTTCTGGCATTCATGTTTCTTGAACTCGTTCTGCAACAACGATTCGCGAGGGTTCGTCTATGACAACACTGCGATTTGTTGGTGATGTTCCGCTGTGGGCCGGTTTGTTGGCTGCGTTGGTCGTGTGCGTGTTGTCGTGGCGTTATTACAGCCGCGAAAGTTTCGGTTTGCCACGCCGACTTCGATGGCTGCTGCCGTTGCTGAGATCTTCCGCTTTTCTCCTGGGGATTCTGGTGCTGACCGGACCGGTCCTGCATCATCGCTTGATTCTTGGCGAACTGGGTCGAGTCAAAATCTATGTCGATGATTCACGCAGCATGACGATGCAGGATCGCCACATGTCGACGGGAAGAAAACTGTTAGTTGCTGAGCAACTGGGTTGGATCAGTGCCGGGCGAATCGATTCAAAGCTGCTGAAACTCGCGGATCAATTGTCTGAGGCTCGGCAGGGATTTGTGGATGCCATCGCTCCGAAGAGTACCCTACCTGCGGGCGATATTGGAGCCGTGAGTTCTGATGCTGTTTCAGTAGCGACAGCCGATACGAAAACTGCCGACGCTGCTGCAGCGAATACTCCGACTGTTAACTCGTCCCCTGCCGTCACTGCCAGCATTGTTCGCGCTGCGGTTGATGCGTTTCGTTCACGTTTGCTGGAGTTGAAAGCATCCCTGCCGTCAGAAATCTCAGAGCGATATCAGAATGAATTGCTTCAACCGTTGGATGTGACGGCATCCACGATCGACGCAGACGTGGCCGCCGCGACGAAGGCACTGGTGGCACTGGCCAAGGTCTGTGAATCGCTTGAAGGTTCAGTACGCAGTTCGTTTGAGTCAGAAGTTTCGCGGGTTGTTGAAGCCGGCGACGAATCCATTCGATCCGCGCTGGCGATGTTCGATGAAACTCCGCGCTGGCGTCGAGTGGAGATGGGCATGTCGGAGTCATCTGTAAAGATTCTGGATAAGCTCCGCGAGCAGCATGATGTTGAAGTGCTTCGGTTGGTGGGCGAAAAAACGGAGTTACAGGGCCGCCACACTCCGACCTCTGGCAATGGCGGTGCAGAAAAAGAATCGACTGGCCAGAACGAAAGAACCGCCGACGATTTTTCCAGTGTCACGGACCTGAGTTCCGGCATTGTGGCGACTCAGAAGTCTGTTACTTCGTCGGAGAACTCCGGGGAAACCCCATCGACAGACGCCAAAGCCGCTGAGGCGAAGACCGCGATCGTTCTGATCACGGATGGTCAGCACAATTCCGGACCGTCGCCTTTGCAGACCGCACAGGTTTTGGGAAGTCAGGGAGTTCCGTTTTTCAGCGTATCACTTGGTGCGTCTCAACAGGCTGCAGACCTCGCGGTGATCGGCCTTGAACACCCTGATCTCGTGTTCCAGAAAGATCACGTCCGCGGCGTGCTGGTCGTTCGTGATCAAATGATGCCGGGGAAACCTTTCGTTGCCCAGATCAGCTACCAGGATGAAGTGCTTTGGCAGCAGCAACTGGAGACTCAGAACGTTGCAGAGCGACGTATTGAATTTGATTTTGAGATCGATGAACTGGTCACAAAACTGGGAGCCCAGTTTGCTTCCGACATCAAGCAGCATGCAGTGCCTTTGGAGTTTCAGGCGTCGATTGCCGCGTTGCCCGAAGAGTCTGAAACGGACAATAATCAGCGTTCAATGAGACTGGCCGCTATTGTCTCCAGCTACAAGGTTCTGTTGCTTGATGGACGTTCTCGCTGGGAAACCCGATATCTTCGCAACGTCTTTGAACGCGATGAACAATGGTCCGTGAATACGGTCATCGCAGGTCCGGGAACTGATCATGCGGCCCTGACACGAGGCGAAGAAGAAGGACAGTTTCCGGGGAAGCGCGAGCAACTGTTTGCATACGATCTGGTGATCTTCGGTGAAGTTGCGTCCGAGCTTTTCAGTGAACAGGATTTTCAATGGCTGAGTGAGTTTGTGGAAACGCGGGGCGGCGGCATTGTATTTATCGATGGTCAGCGAGGTCGATTGCGGCAACTCGCCAGCACGAAGCTTGGCAGTTTGATTCCCGTCGAATGGCTGAACGAAACGATTTCCGCCAAGCCAACATCGTTGCAATTGACGGACAAGGGTTCCTCAGAAAGTGCGCTGCGACTATCGCCGGATGCGGAACAGAATCGTCGCTTCTGGACCGAGCTGCCGCCTCCTCATTCACTAGTGGCCGTTAATGCTTTGCCCGGAGCTGAGGTGCTGATCGAAGCCAACGTGGATGGTCGGCAAAGACCGGCCATGGTGACGCGGTTGTTTGGTTCTGGCCGCGTTGTTTATCTTGCATTCGATGAATCGTGGCGCTGGCGATTTAAGACGGCGGACCTCTGGCATCAGCGCGCTTGGAATCAATTGGCCAAGTATGTGATGCCTCGGCCCTTTGCTGTCAGCGATGAATATGTTTCCCTCGATACTGGTTCGGTACGTTATGACTTCGGCGCGACAGTTGATGTGAGAGCTCGTTTGCTGGGGCTCGATGGGAAACCGGCGACCAATGTTTCTGCAGACGCTCTGGTCTGGAAAGACGGGCGAATCGTTTCGACTCTGAGTCTGACTCCCGATGCCGATGTCCCTGGGATTTATCGAGGTCGCGTCGGGGCTTTACCGGAAGGTGAGTACGAAGTGTCGGTGCGGGCGGCGGGTTATAGCGAAGCCGCTCTGAAGGCTCGCAGCCGGTTTGTTGTATTACCACCGGAATCCGGCGAGATGACTCAGACGTCGGCCAATGAAACGCTGCTGAAACAGATTGCTGCGGTCTCCGGAGGGCATTACCTTCGCGAAGAGGAACTTTTCCGATTGCCGGAGTTGTTGAGTCCTCTCAGCAGCGGTCGAGTGGTCGAATCCGATACACAGATTTGGCAGAGCTATTGGTGGTTTGCAGCGATTGTTATCCTGTTGACGGCTGAGTGGGTCTTACGAAAACGAGCCGGGTTACTTTGAACGGTGATGGCTTTGTGACTAACAGCATGGTTGCCGGCAGCACGGTGCGCATAAAGGAAGATTCACGATGAGTGTTTCGCTTGATCCCGTAGTTGCTCGAAAACTCGAAGAATTCGGACGCCGTCGGTTTCGACTGATCGTCGCGCGAGGACTCTGCGCGGGCGTTGCTACGTTTTTGATTTGTGTCGCGATCGTGGCTGCAATCGACTGGTATTGGCTGCTCAGCGATCGCGCGCGATGGGCTTTAAGTGCGGCGATTTACTTGCCGGTGATTGTTGTCATCTGGGCGACCAGCCTGCGCAGGATTCTGCATCGGCCGTTGAGAGAAGAGATCGCAGCGCAGGTGGAGATGACTGAACCGCAGCTTCGCGAAAATCTGCTTTCGGCCGTTGAACTGGCCACGGATGATCCGGCCTCGGTGCATGACTCCCCGGTCTTTCGAAGTTTGCTGCAGGGCAAAGTTGCCGAGCAGATGAAACGGATCGAAGTCCCGACGTTGCTGCCGCTCAAACTTGTTGCACGATGGATGGCGGTTGCGGGGGTCGTCGTGGCGATTGCTTCCGTGTTGCTGATGTCGAATGATCATCGTTACCGTCAACTCGCTGCGCGAGCGATCCTGCCGGGAGCAAACATCGCGCGGGTTTCTCGGGTGAACGTCGAGATTTTGCAGCCCTCACCGCGTTCCCTGATGATGGCCGAAGATGAAACGGTCGCGGTGGTGGCTTCTGTCACTGGTGGCAGTTTTGATGACGTGACGCTTGAGACCTTCACAGAAAAACAGGGGGCTGTGCGGCAGTCAATGCGAGGTCGCACGGAGGCGGAATTCACATCCAATATCCACGTGATGGAGGAATCGGTCGAATATCGAATTATTGCTGGCGATGCGGTGACCGAGCGTTTTCGAATTGAAGCACGTCCGCGTCCTCGCGTGACAGCGTTCCACAAATCCTTCGTCTATCCCGCTTATGCCTTGTTGCCCGACAAGACTGTCACGGACAATCATGGCGATCTGCTTGTGCTGGAAGGCACGAAAGCAGAAATGCAACTGGAGTTGGATCAGCAGGTGTCTGCTGCGGAATTGCGAATTGATCCGTCTGAATCCGATGAGATGATCACGATCCCATTGACTCCGGTCGCGGACAGTCAGAACGGTTTGCGGTGGAAGGCGACTGTTCCTGTGGATGCGGCCGCGATTTACAAGGTGCATCTGGTTTCGAAAGAAACAGGCTTTGAGAATCTCTTCAGCCCAAAGTACGAAATTCGACCGCAGCCGGATTTGATACCTCGTGCGGGTTTTGTGGATCAAAAAGAGACGACGTTGTTACTGCCCCCAAACGATATCGTGGCTTTGCAAGCCATGGCGGAGGACGATCTTCCGCTGGTCAAGCTGGAACAACATGTGTCTGTCAACGGGCTGGACTGGATCGCCCTGCCCCTCGACGCAAAACCGGACGCTGAGACAGAAGGTCGCAATCTGACGGCCGAGTGGCAATGGGATCTGCAGAATCACAAGCTGAAGACCGGTGACCAGGTCATGACCAAGCTCGTGGCGACAGATCGCAAGGGCAACCTTGGGGAGTCGATCCCTTTGCGCGTCATCGTGGCGGCTCAGGACTTTGATCCGGAGCGGCACACGAAGATGGAACGCAAGATTGAACTCGTCGATGAACTGGTGAAGTTCTCGGAACTGTTTCAGGAACAGAAAGTGACTGCTCTGGAAGTGATCGAGAGATTGCGAAAGCCGGATCAGACAGAAGAACAGGCGACGCAGGATCGGAATCTGCTGACGGATCTGGCCAGCAAGCAAAGAGAACAAGCCGGAAAAATTCTGGATGAGATACTGGCTGTCGAAACAGAGGTGGCGGCCGGTGCTGATGCTTACGATCTGGATTTGATCGGCCGAGTTGTTGCGCGGCTGCAGCGGGAGTACTCAAATATTCCCGCGTTTGCCTTGAAGGCTCGGCAGCATACCGAAGATCAGAATCGCAAAAATGGTGATCTGGATGAAATCAAACGGACGTTTGAGCGGACCGCCGACGACGCCAAAATGATCCATGAACACTATCAGATTCTGGCGACTCATAATTTCGTCACGGCCGTCGCCAGTGATATGGATGCATTGCTGCGTCAGCAAAAATTGGTCGTGGACAGTCCAACACAAACTTGGGAGCGATTGCAGCGTCAGGAGACTTTGGTGCTCAATCAAATCAAAGGAATTGAGCAGCTCATTCGAGACCAGCGTAAGCGACTGCCAAAGTATCTCGAAGGTCAGTTGAATGAAATGATCCGTTGGACTGAAACGAGTCGAGATCGACTTCAGGAATCGATGGAATCCGCAGAGAAGCTGGAACAGCTAAAGACGGTTTCACAGGAGTTGTATCGTCAGTTACTGGATCGTCAGCGGTTTGATGTCGTCGATGGAAATCTGCCCAATCGGATTGTCCATGCCTGGCGAGATCTGGATATCCGCGCGGGCAATCTTTACCTTCCTGTCGAGCAACTAGCGCGGGCCATTCAACAGGAGAATCAACTGACGGCTCAGGCGGCCGCCTCACTGGATTCGGCCGCCGGGCAGAAAATTCTGGATCAGGCCGAACGATTCGTGGCCGAGATTGATCTGAAGCATCGGCGAAGTCTGGACCAGCTTCGACTTCGCAAAGAACTAACTCAGGCCCGCAAAGATGGCGATGCCCAGTATGTGGCGGATGCCGGATTGACTCATCGAGCAGTCACTTCTTTATTGAATCAGCATCGTCAGGTGTCACCTCAGGAATCTGCTTTGGCAGCACAGCTTTTGGAGGTTGCACCGGCCTATCGGATTCTGGAGGCCGGACATGAACTCACGATCGTGCGTGATGCTCTGGACGAGCTAACGAATCTGGAACGCTGGGGATCGCAGGACCTTCAGGCACGCATCGAGCATCCTCGTGTTTGGGATCTTGTGCAGCGAGGCTTCGAACTGGCGAGTCAGCGGCTGCGAGAAGCCGGCGTGAAGAATGAGATCGTCGGCGCTTTTGATCAGACTCGCTGGACGGCGGAAGCTCGCGATGCGGCTCGCAAGATTATTGAACGACGCTGGAAACGCGAGGCGATGATCAGCGCCGGGCATGAACTGGTGAAAATCCGTGATCAACTTTCTGCCGTGATCAAGACGATTGAACCGGTCATGGAGGATGCTCGCAATGTCGTTCGTCGATATTCCCCGACGATCCCACAAATGGCGGCTCAGACGGCCGAGCAGATTCGAGAACTGGAAGAAGCGACGACGGACACAGCCGATGTCGTCGAGCAGCAGAATACTTCGCCGCAGAAACCTGAGACCGCTCAGCAACTGGAAGAGCTTGAGCAGCGTCAGGAATCCATCAATCAGCAGATCGCGGATTTGACCGAAGCACTGGTCGAAGATGCGAATGCTCAGGATGTAATGGAGGACTCTCAGCGTGAACGAGCGCGAGATGCGGATGACAGTATCGCCATGATCCAGGATCCGGCGACCAAAATGAATGAAGCCATGGAGAGAGCTCAGGAGCAAGCAGCCCCTGAGCAGCAGGCGAAAGAACTGGCTCAGGCGGCGGAACAACAGGAGAAAGCCGCGAAAGCACTGGAATTGGTCGCCGAGCATTTCGATCAGCTCGACAAAGGCCTCAACGTGGCCGACACGCGAGCCGAGCTTCGAGAAGCCGAACGTGAACTGGGAATTGTTGAGCTACTGGATAAGCAATACGACACCAGCGAAGAACTAGTCGAAATGGCCGAGAAGGAAACGGCGACGCTGATTTCTGAACTGGAAGCGGAACTACAAAAGAATCCCGCCATGCAAAAGGCATTGTCTGAGATATCGCAGACCGCTCTGCAGGATGCACGCAACGCCCTGGACTATGCGGCCGAGGATGACAAGTTACTTCAACGGTCGAATGAGCAGGCCGATCAGGCGTTTCAGGCGAAGAAGCGAGAGTTGGTTCAGGACCTTCGCGAAATGGCGACGGACGCGTCACAGCTTTCAGGAGCATTGATTGCTCAGGCCAGTCAGTCGGCGGCTCAGGGCAAGACTACGGAAGCACAGCAAAAGTTTGCAGAGACGCAGCAGAAACTGAATGAAGCCGTCGCGAAAGCGAATTCGGCCAGAGAAGAATTATTGCTGTCGGAACTTGCACAGACCGCTCAGGAGACGAAAGCGACACTGGCCGAAGCGACTGAGGCATTGAAGCAGGCCAAGGCGAAAACACAGGCTGGCAAGGAGGAAAAGATTCATGCTGACGATAAAGCCCGCGAAGCTCAGAAGGTCGACTCAGAAAAGCGTCGCCAGCAGTTTCACGAACAACAGAAGAAAGCAGCGGCTGATGTTGCCAAGCGAGCCGATGATGCGCAGAAACGAGCGGAACAGGGAGTTCCGGCCGCAGAGAAAAATTTGGCGGCCGTCGACGCCAGGGTGCAGCAGGCTCAGACACAGCTCGTTGAGAAACCTGACAATGCCGGTTTAAAAAATAATTTGGCGCAGGAACAGGTTCGTCAGGCGGCGGAGCAGAAGAAAGTGGTTGCGGCCAAAGCGGTTCTGCAGGAAGCTCAGGAGAAAAATCAGCAAGCGAATCAGCAATCTGAAGAAGTGAAGAACAAACCGTTGCCGGCCCTGGATGCTCAAAACCCGGCGACTCAATTGGCGGATCAGTATGCCGATGAGGCGATGAAATCTGCCGAGCAGCTAAACAAGAAAGCTGAGCAGGCTGTTGCAGATGCGAACTTCGGCAATGAACTCGCACCCCCGAAGACTTCACTCGCGCAGGCCGAAACACAACAGGGCGAAATTACAGAAGATGTTGCGAACGCTTCAGAAGATGTGTCTCGCGCGGCTCGGCATGAGCGTCGGCTCAACAATCCGACTGTGGCGGAGCCATTGCAGAATGTTGCTGACAGTATTCAGCAGGTGGCTCGCAACGAATCGACTAATGCCGAACAGCAATTGAAGTCAGCAAATGCCGAGGCGGAACAGGCGGAAGCCAATACCCTCGCGAATCCTCAGAATAATCAGCCGCAGCCCAATGGGCAGACGCTGAAAGCACAGCAGGATGTTGCGAAAGCAGAGTCCGCGATTAATCAGCAGTCAGACAATCTTTCGGCAGTCGTCGATCCTTTGCTGGCAGCTGCGGCCGCGGCGGAAGTTGCTGCTCAGGAATCCGGGGAGCCAGCGCAGGCTGCTGCGGCGGGGAATCCGGCTGATGGGGCGAATGCGGCTGCGACTGCAGCAGCTGGTGGGAGTAATGGGAATAATGAGAGTAATGGGGATAAGTTGGCGGCGGCTGCGGAGTTGACACCAGAAGAGAAGGCTCGCGGGGAACAGTTGGCGCGGACGTTGGATGAGCTGGACAGATTGCAGGCGGAAGCGGCCGTGGCAGCTCAGACGAATGCTGATGCCGCTCAAGCCGCGTTAGCTGCTCAAAGAAATGCATCGCAATTGGACACACTGGCTCAGGCCGCGCGAGCACAACAGGCTGCTCAGGCTGCTGCGCGACTTCGCAAACAGCAGGAGACGATGGCGGCTCTGGGATTGGGGGGAACTCAATCTTCCGATTCGGCATCGACGGAGCCACGAGTTGCTGATTTTGAAGTGATGCCTGTGAATCGCAATGATGGAAAGAACTGGGGCAAACTTCGCGGCCAGTCGGCAGAGGATCTGACGAAAGGCAAATCGGAAGTTGTTTCCGAGGAGTATCGCAAGAGCGTTGAAACCTACTTCAGGGTTCTGGCGGAACGTGCGAAGAAAAAGTAAGAGTGGACTTCTGACTTGTATGGCCTGATGGGTTAGTTTCTGACTGGCGTCTGAATGCGAGAACAAATGCGTTCCTGTTTTGCCCTTTTCATCATTGTTTTGCTTTTTTCTCTGCGAAGTGGCTCCGTCTCCGCCCAGGAGGCTGTGAAGACGCCGGCGATAGTACCGCAGGGACCATCACCATCGGTGTTTCAGAAAGACGAAACCGATCTGGCGCTGGACCGAGCGATCGCTTATCTCATCAGCAAACAGCGTGAAGACGGTGCGATTCTGGATAAGGGAATCGATACGACGATGACGTCGCTGTCGATCATGGCTATGGCCAGCGTTGGGATCCAGCCTTCGGATGTTTCTCCCGAGGGGCAAGCGATGCAGAAAGCTTTGGCGTTTGTGCTTAAGGAAGATCGAGTCGACCCGAAGGGATATTTCGGGGCCAAAGATGGATCTCGCATGTACGGACACGGCATCATTACATTGATGTTGACCGAAATGCTGGGGATGGGGACAACGATCGAACAGGATCAGTTGATTCATGATCGATGTCAGAAAGCAATTGATGTCATTCTGGCGTCTCAGAAGCAGAAGAAGCCAACTCACTATCGCGGTGGCTGGCGCTATGAGCCGCAATCAGCGGACTCAGATCTTTCAGCGACCGTTTGGCAGTTGATGGCTCTTCGATCCGCGAAGAATGATGGACTGCAGGTTCCGGCTGGGGCGATTGAAGACGCGGTCGAATACTTGAAGCGATCATACGCCTCGCCGCTTGACGAAAATGGCTTGCCTGACAAGAAGGCCAGTGGGTTCACTTATGAGCCCAATCAGAACAACCCCACGTTCACAATGACGGCTGCGGGATTATTGGCGATGCAGGTTTGTGGAGAGTATGAGTCACCACTTGTTGCCGGAGCGGCTGATTGGCTGTTGGAGCATCCACCGAAATGGGAGGAAAGATTCTGCTTCTACGGTACCTATTACTACGCTCAGGGGATGTATCAGCGCGGCGGGAATCACTCGGAGATGGCTCAGAAGCTTGTGCAGGAAATGCTGCTGCCGAAGCAGGCGGGTGATGGTTCGTGGACCGCAGCCAACGGCGAAGAGAAAAACCACGGAGCTGTTTATTCGACGTCGATGGCCATTTTGAGTCTGTCCGTAAAATACCACTATCTGCCGATTTATCAGAAATAGAGTGGGCGGTTTTGCTCGCGATTTTGGCCGCACACCGGAGGAATGACGCGTTTCAGGTTGGTTGGGAATTTAAGGAAACTGGAATCCGGCAGACTTTTTGCTGTCCCATTGGCCCGTTAAACTTGCCCACAATACCGCAGAGTTTCAGTTTTGGGGCGAACGGAATTGTCGACCGAGTGTTGTCGGCGTTGGGTTTGACTAATGGATCAGAGGGAGGCTTTCACAATGTTGCGTCATTTCATGAGCTGTTTCATCGCAGTGGCCGCGGTGTCTGCTGCTGCTCAGGCCGGTGATCACTACTACTTTCCGGGTTACGCTTTTGCGGCTCCGCCAGTGGTTTACGCGGCACCGGTTGTCAGCTATCAGCCGGCTTATGCGGTTCCATCGATGTCCGTCGTTTCTGTTCATTCGTATCCGGTCAGCACTGTCGGTTACTCAACATCGTACTATGCACCGATGGTGCCAACGGTTGCGATTGCACCGTCACCATTTGGTGCTTACTACGGAGCACCGGCTGTTATCGCTCCAGCAGCCTATGCTGTTCCTGGCTACTATCGCCGCAACGGTCACTTCCGTCGTTACCGCGGCGTGGAAATTGAGATTGAACGCGATGGCGACATCGAGATCGATTACCGATAGTCGGACGGTCAGTTTTTGATTTATCAAAAGGTTTGAGTTGTCTGCGGATGGCTCAAACCTTTTTTTGTGCTGATTGTTTTGGACTGCGGCAGCCTGCTGCCGCTTTTATGCAGACAGCCTGCTGTCGCTTTTATGCAGACAGCCTGCTGTCAAACAATGGGCAATCAAGCCCGCGTCAGTTAAGAAATGCGATTCACAGCAGGCTGTGGATCGGAAAGCTGCAGCGGGCTGCAGCAGTCCAAACAAGAATAGGCCGCGTTGCGGGAGAGTTTGAATGTCGAGAATTGTCTGGATGCTTCAGGTTGTTGTATTGTTGCTTCTGATGAATCCCGGGGCTGCGCAGGGAGATTCGTTCGTCTTCGTGAGTCTATTGCAGGAACGCAAGATTATTACGTTTCAACGTATGGTCGATTCCGGGGAGCTTCTGCGAACTGAGGTTACGGAATGCAGTGCTGAGCCCGCGTATTTGACAGCCTCGAAAGACGGTCGCGTTTTGTTTGTGTCTTATCGAAGTTCCGGGCAACTGGCCGCGTTCAGTGTTGATGCTTCGACAGGAAAACTGAATCTCATCAATGTGGTTGAAGGTGGAGAAGACCCGGCATTTCTCTTGCTGGATCGAACCGGACGGTTCTTGCTGACGGCCTACTACGTCAGCAATAAGGTGACCGTTCATCGTGTGGATGCCGAAGGCAGTCTTTCGGAGAAACCTGTGTGTTCATTGCCGACTGCCGCGAATGCTCATGGGGTTGCGCTCGATTCGAAGAACCGATCTGTGTATGTGTCGCATACGGGAGCCAATCGAATCGATCAGTTTGGGTTTGATCAGGAGACCGGAATCCTGACGCCTCTTGATCCACCGTTCGTCACGGCCGATGCGATCCAAAATCCTCGACACATTGTGATGCATCCGTCGGATCGCTGGGCCTATTGCAGCAACGAAGCGGGAGGCAGCAAAGAAGACGGAGCCTCTCTGTATGCACGGGATTCAAAGACCATGCGATTAACGCAGGAACAGTCTGTGTTATCTCTGCCGGAGACGTTTGATGCGAATGAAAACTCAACGGCCGAATGTTTACTGACTCCGGACGGGAGTTTTCTGTACGTCGCGAATCGCGGCCATAACAGCGTCGCCGGTTTCTCGGTCAATCAGTCCAATGGCCGCCTGACACGAGTTTCTATCACTCCGACCGAAGCCGTTCCGCGATCCTTTACGATCAGTCCCGATGGGCGACATCTGTACGTGGCCGGTGAAGCCAGCGGGCGAGTGGCTTCGTATGCGATTCAGTCCAATGGAGAACTGAAACCGCTGGCTGTTATGGATTCCGGCCCGATCTCATGGGCGATCGTTGCCGTCGATGTTAACCGCTGAGATTGCTCATTATCGACACTTCGGGGCGAACTTACTTGCAGCGAAATGCATACAGAGCGACATCGGTGCGAATCAGCATCTGGCCATCGGCAATGACGGGAGTCGCCATGATGCGTTCCTTGAAGTCGTAAGATCCAAGCACGCTCCAGTCACGCCCTGCTTTCAGAATTGTGACGACGCCACCTTCACTGATCAGATAAACCTTGCCATCACCGGCAACGATTGATGCATAGTAGTTGCCTCGGCCAACCGCCCTGCCCTGCTTCAACATCTCGCCGGTATTGGAATCAAGGCTGGTAATGATCCCGCTGTCCTTCACCATATACAGAACACCGTCGTACACCACAGAGCTTGGCACCGTCGGCAGGCTGCGCTGATACGTCCAGTTTACGTTCTCGGAAGGCAATTCACCGCGAGTTCCCGGACGAATGGAAGCTGCGACGTTCTGAGCACGCTCGAACACCATCGCATGCTTCTCCCACTCCTTCTGATCCAGTCTTTGGTTCTGATTCAGATCGATGCGGAAGAATCTTTCGAGGATCGCATTCCCCTCGGGCAATTCGTCTTTGCCAATTTCTGTGTCGCTGTTCTTATCCAGTGTTGTCAGCGCTGTTGCGAAAGGTTCCATACGGATGCGATCATCGGCATCTCCACCCGGAGTCCACGTGGCAAAATAGATCTCACCGTTAACGACCAGAGGAGTGCTGTCAACCAGACGTGAAAGGCCGTCATACCACCAAAGCTTCTGGCCGTCTTTGGGATCGTAAGCCGCAAGTTGCAGGCAGCCTGCCACCAGAAGTTCGGTACGACCGTGGTTATCGAACACGACCGGAGTCGCATAACTGCGAGTCGCCTCGGTGCGTTCTGTTTTCCAGATGACTTCTCCTGTTTTCTGATCCAAAGCAATCAGGAAACTGTTGATGTCGTGGTCCTCGTTGAGGAACACTTTTCCGTCGAACAGAACCGGCGAACTGGAGGCTCCAAACTCATCCTGAAACGGTCCCATCGGGCGTTCCCAGAGCAGGTTACCGTCGAGGTCATAACACAGCAGACCATAACTACCGAAGAAAGAAAACACCTGAGAACCATTGCAGGCCGGAGTCGACGAGGCAGGACTTCCAACGGCATGAAAGGCTTCCAGAGTTTTTGCAGGAGCGATCTGCTTCCAACGCACTTTTCCGCTCGCGCGATCCAGTGCAACCGTAGCCAGTTCTTTGGTGTCTGCGGTATAGGTTGTGACGTAGATGGAATCACCGCAGAGACAAGGAGAGGAGATTCCCGGTGGCAATTCCGTTCGCCATAGTCGATCCTCGCCCTCACCAAACTCCACCGGAAGCACCGCGCCCGCTTGAGCAATCCCGCTATCTCTGCGAAACCATGTCGCATCTTCGCCGGCATTCCCGCTTTTCAACGCGACGACGTTTATTAGCAGTGCCGCCGCAAAAACGTAGCCGCTAAATCGTGACCTGAACAGTCGGCTTCGCATGGTGTGTTCCTTGTTCCGATTTTATCAGTTGTGGATTCAGACGATGGCATCGTGGTCTGAATGAAACAACGTGGCGGGGCCGCGGCTTGGGGCGTACTTTGAAAAGTTTTCAAAGTGCTTCCCAGGAATTCGAGCAGGAATTCCGCAAAGCTGTTGATGCACCA
>CAMAXD010000108.1 GCA_945861975.1 Candidatus Kuenenia stuttgartensis
AAACAGGAAGCTGTTCTCGCCAAACTGTAGAAACGCAGAGTCAAAACAGGTGCTTAGTGCTTGGTTCTTAGTGCTTAGTTACTTAGCACCTGCTTTTTCAACCAAGCACCTGCAACTCAACCAGTGTTTTAAACTGCGATTCAACCCATGCTTCCCACTGACATCACCAGTCCCGAATACCTGGCAGCCCGGAACGCGGCGATGTCGCGGGTGGATTTACGAGCATTAGACGCGGGCGATCCGACAAGTCCGTGTGGACATGAATACGGACTGCGCGTCAGCACGCGCCTGACCACAGATTATCGCACCACTTGGAGGCCTCAGTCGATGGACATCAAGCCTGCGGAAGTGATGAGCTGTCTTCGAGCCGCGGGCGTCGAGAACTGGTGTCTGATGGGCCTGCACGGTTATGTTGGCTATCTGCCCATGCCGCGAGCAACTCAGGATGTGGATATCATGGTGCCGCACAATCAGAAACGAAAAGCCGTCAAGGCGATCATTGCGCGATGGCCGGATCTGATCAAAGAGGAATTTGAGCCTGTCGTGAGGTTTTATGATCCGGGGGAATTAGATGTCGATGGGAATCGAGTCCCTGTGATCGACTTGATGCTTCCCTGGGGAAAGTTTCAGGAGACGATTCTTGAAGAACATGTTTTGACAGACAAGAAAACGGGAAGTCGATATCCCACGGCCGAAGCCGCTATCGTCGCCAAATACGCGGCGTTGATTTCCCCTTCAAGAAAGCCAGGCAAGCGAAAGTACGATGCGGGTGATCTGGAAAGCCTGATTGTGTCGACTCACCCGAACCTAAACATTGCCGCCATTCAGTCCCTTGCCGGTCAGGTCTGGGAAGGTGGATCTGAAGAAATCCTCCGGTTCATCGACTGTGCCCTCAACGAAAAGCCGTTTCCAGTTTAAAACGCAGTTCCTGGTAAATCGCAGGTTTTTGGTTCTTGGTTCTTGGTTCTTGGTTTGAACTAAGCACGAAGCACTAAGCACCTGCTTCTTCAACCAAGCACCAAGCACCTGTTTTTTGACCCCGCGATTCAGTCTATGGCAGTTGAACTCAAACCATTTTCCTGGCAAAGGATGATCGACGCCGTGGAAGCAGTTCGTGAACGCGCTTTACGCGCGACGGCGGCTCTGAAAGCCGCGCAGATTCCTTATGCGGTTGCAGGTGGCAATGCGGTTGCCGCTTGGGTGGCTCGAGTGGACCGCGCGGCAGTGCGAAATACGAGAGATGTGGATATCCTCGTGCGTCGAGCGGATTTTGATCGAGTGAAGTTGGCCCTTGAAGCGGTCGGCTTTATTCACCATGAACTGATGGGAGTCGACTGCTTCATCGATGGTCCAGACGGAAGTCCTCGCGATGGCGTGCATCTTTTGTATGCTGCGGAGAAAGTCCGTCCCGAATATGTCGTTGCGTCAGCCGACGTGACAGAAATTGAATCGGCCGACGATTACGACGTGGTCAACCTGCTGGCCCTGTTGACAATGAAACTGAATTCGTTTCGCGACAAAGACCGGACACACATCCGCGACATGCTCAGCGTCGGTCTCATCGACTCAGCCTGGATGCCTCAACTCCCACCACTTCACGCGGAACGTCTCCAACAACTCATCGACGACCCCGAAGGATAACACACAGGTCTTGGTTCTTGGTGAAACACAGAATCGCAGGTTCTTGGTGCTTAGTTCTTGGTGCTTGGTTAAATTGCGAAGTCGCAGGTTCTTGGTTCCTTGTTCAACCAAGCACCAGGAACTACGCACTAAGCACCTGCGTTTTGCACCCTGCGTTTTGCACCCTGCGTTTTGACTGCGATTCAACTCAGAATAGCCCGAGCGGGACGTGACGATTGAACGATTCGAGGATATCGAAGGCTGGAGGTTGGCCCGAGAGTTAACTCGGATGGTTTATGCGGCCACGAAGCGGCAGGAGTTCAGTAAAGACTATGGGCTGAAGGATCAGATTCAGCGAGCGGCAGGTTCTGCAATGCACAACATCGCTGAGGGATTTGACGGAGGAAGTAATGCAGAATTCGCCAAATTTCTTCGTTACGCACAACGTTCCTGTACCGAAGTCAAAAGTCAGCTCTATGCAGCACTCGATCAAGAGTACATCAGTAAAGAAGAATTCAGCCGTATCTACGATCAGGCTACAGCAACACATCAGCGAATTGGCGGCGTCATCCGCTACTTAACGAAAAACGGTTCCTAGTTCCTAGTTCTTGGTTCTTGGTTCTTGGTTCAACGAAGCACCAAGCACCTGTGTTCTCCACCAGCGATTTGACTGCGATTCAACCAAGCACCAAGAACGAAGCACCAAGCACCTGTGTTCTCCACCAGCGATTTGACTGCGATTCAGCCAAGCACCAAGAACTACGCACCAAGCACCTGTGTTCTCCACCAGCGATTTGACTGCGATTCAACCAAGCACCAAGAACTACGCACCAAGCACCTGTATTCTCCACCTGCGATTTGACTGCGATTCAACCAAGCACCAAGAACGAAGAACCAAGCACCTCCCATGCGTTCTCTAATAACCGGAATCACAGGTCAGGACGGTTCCTACCTGACCGAACTTCTGCTCGAAAAAGGCTACGAAGTTCATGGCATCGTGCGCCGCAGCAGTACGCTGGAACGATCGCGTCTGCAGTCGTTTTATGGCGACGATAATGTCTATGAGAAGAAGTTGTTCCTGCACTATGCGGATCTCTCCGACACCACCACGATTCGCCGCATCATCAACAAAATCCAGCCGACGGAGTTTTATCATCTGGCAGGGCAGTCTCACGTCGGCCTTAGCTTTGAGATCCCCGAAAGCACGTGTGATCTGACCGCGATGGGCAGTCTCAGGATTATGGAAATCCTGCGAGATCTCCCGAGTCCGCCAAAGTTCCTGCATGCCAGCAGTCGCGAAATCTTCGGGACGCCCACGGTGAGTCCTCAGGATGAATCAACGCCCATCAATCCGAATTCACCGTACGGCTGTGCCAAGGCGTTCGCCACGCAGATGACAAAGATTTATCGCGAAGCGCATGGTCTCTTTTTCTGCAACGCGATTTGTTACAACCACGAAAGTCCTCGGCGAGGTGAGAACTTCGTCACTCGCAAAGTGACGCTGGCCGCCGCGCGCATTAAAGCTGGATTACAGAAGTCGGTCAGCCTCGGAGATCTCGATTCCGCCCGTGACTGGGGCTATGCCAAAGATTTTGTGCACGCCATGTGGCTGATGTTGCAGCAGGACAAGGCGGATGATTATGTGCTGGCCACCGGTGAATCACATACCATTCGCGAGTTGCTGCAGGTTGCGTTTTCGCATGTCGGCCTGAACTGGCAGGATCATGTGAAGATTGACAAACGTTTCAATCGCCCTGCGGATGCTCATGAGTTGCTTGGCAGCCCACAGAAAGCCGTTGATAAATTGGGATGGAAGCGATCTATGACTTTCGAAGGTCTGATAGATCTTATGGTCGATGAGGATCAGAAAGCTCTGAGTCGAAGGTCGTGATGAATGGTCGTAATTATTTCCGTGCCCTTGCGACGATGATCGAGATGGCCTTCTCCCGGGCTGGTTCTAAATGATTGAACAACGTGCTAGTGCACAACAGCCACACACCGGGGTATGGCTAGTTCTGGTTGTCGCAGGGTTTATTGCGATCCAGATTCTGAATCATAAGCCAGAAGGCCTGCCACCTGGACCGGGACGTGGTGACCTCGTTCTACAGAGGCAAGACTTACCCAACGAGATTGTCGGTTGGCAGTGCCAGGGCTTTAAGCCTGGATTGCCATCTGAGGAATTACTGGATGGGCAGTTCTGGTGGACTCATTCCTGGAACTATCGAAAGCAGCAATTGGATGCAATCGTCGCTTTTGATCAGGCCGACTGGAAGAAGTGGCACGAACTGACAGTGTGCTATCAGGCTATTGAGTGGAAGCTGGTTGACCGTGAAGTAATTTCGATATCAGACACCGTATCTGTGGTGCTGGCATCTCTCGAGAAACCAACGCGTGAAAAGGCGACTTTGGTCTTCTCACTTTTTGCGCAGGATGGCTCTTTGATCCCCTCACCGCTGATGGGAATGCCCATGGCGAAAGAAAAAAAAACAGCCCAACCGTTTACGAAAATTCTGAACAGCCGTATAAACTTTGAACTACCCGAAAATGCTGACCCGTCATTAAACGCCAAAACTTTTGAGCGGATTCTTCAGTGTCAGGTATTCGTTCCCCATGCTAAGCCGTTGAGTGATGGTGAGGTGCACGACATGATTGAGTTGCACCTTGAGACACTTGGCCATTTTCGTAAGGCATGGTTGAATTCTCAGTCAAACTTGCGTTGAGCATTAACTACCGTATTCGGAAATGGCTGGGCAGTAGACCTGAGCGGCGATTTCCGGCAATTATCTCGTAAATCGTCTTCCGGCCCTGCGATAGTTAAGACATTGAATGTCGTTGATTTCCGAATCGCTGTTTCAAATTCTGTGACAGGCAAATTCCTGTGCGACTCCTGGTGAATACGCTTTCCATTGGCTCCATGAGCGGCCAGCACGTTGTGTATGGATTTCTTCGTCCGTTCACGCGTTGGATGAGACCGACTCATGAAATGGTCATCCTGCATTACGAAAGTGAAAGGCCACCTGCGGAGATCACAGAGCAGGGTGTTACAACTGTCTGTCTGCCTGATTCTTTGAAGCACTGGGCGAAGCGAACGATTTGGGAGGCCACCAAACTGCCGACCATCGTGCGGCAACAAAAAGCAGATCTGGTGCTGTCAGTATCCGGAGCAATCACTCCCAACTGCCCGGTGCCTCAGGTCACACTGTGTCAGAATCCCTGGTGCTATGTGCCGGCTGCACATCAGAACTGGCGTGAGAGATGGAAGGCACGTCTGCAAAGAGTTGGATACACAAAGGCTTTTCGTGACTCCGCGATGATGATCTATATCTCAGGGCATCTGCGAGATCTCTATCGGCAAGGAAATCCGGGGGTTCAGGAAACATGGTCTGAAATTGCCTACGTCGGTCTCAATGACGATACCTATCAGGCTGCGAGAGGCCTCCAGGGAGCACCGCGCGAACCATTTTCTATTCTCTCCGTGTCAGCGATGGCTCCCTGGAAGGGGGCCGAGACTCTGGTAAAGGCCGTTGCGTTGTTGCGCCAACGCAAGATCCCCGCGACTCTAAAGCTTGTTGGTCCATGGCCGAACCCGGGCCATGAACAGGAAATTCGTCAGCTGATTCAGACGTTATCATTGCAGGAGGCCGTCAGCATTCTGGGCCGAGTCAGCAACGAGGAGTTACACCGTTTGTACGGCACCAGCCAGGTCTTTAGTCTCATGAGTAGTTGCGAATCTTTCGGAATCCCCGCCGCAGAGGCGATGGCGTTCGGCACACCTGTCGTCAGTACCGACTGTTGTGCGATCGCTGAAGTTTGTCAGCCAGCTGGACAGTTCGGTCCTGTTGGTGATCCCGAGTGGACCGCAAACGCTTTGGAGAAAGCAATATCGGATTCGTCCGCCTGGGATCAATGGTCTATTAACGCACGCCAGCGCGCAGCCCAGCTCACATGGGAAAATTGTGCCCAGCCGTTCCAGAGAATTCCCGAAATGGCCAACCAGCCGTTCCGCTCATGATGCAGGCAGCACCTCATTGGCAACAGTAACTTTTTCCCGACCGAACACTCTTTGCTGACGTAACGACCTTTGGCTCAACCAGTCCCGCTCGAGCAAGGCGTTGTTTTCATGGTAGGTCCCCTTGTCGTGCCGACTGAAGTCGGTACTACGAACTAAACCAAAAGCCCGCAAGTGGCGAGCCATCACTCGTCCCTTACTGAACAAGTGTGTGACCCATGTGACCCATGTGACCCATGTGACCCATGTGACCCGTGTAGCCCATGTGACCCGTGTAGCCCATGTAGCCCATGTAACCGGACAAGCGTATGCCATTCAGGGCGTTGAGTTCCTCTCGAGCCGGTCTACTGATTCGATTGGTGCGAGGGCTCTTGAATGTTTACCTAACATCCATTGACTCTCTCTGAATCATGTACTAGATCATCTCACAGGAAACAGAATAGCAATGAGAATTCTGCATTGCCGGGCACAGGGAGATCAAATTCGCAGCAGTTGTTACTGCTGAGTGCGTCACCCAGAGGAACGAAGTCCGCGCAGACTTTGGGCATTGGGCGTACGGCAGTTGTTCGTGCTCAAGTTTCGTCTTTCATTTCAGCTATGCCTAAAATTTGCATCATTGGTCTCGGTTACGTTGGCTTGCCTTTAGCCGTTGAGTTCGGGCGGCTGTATCCGACCGTCGGTTTTGATATCAACGAAGCACGGATCGAAAGGCTTCGATCCGGTGTCGATTCCACGCTGGAAGTTTCTGCAGAAGAGTTGGCCGCAGCGACTCAACTGCAGTTCTCCACAGATCTGCAACAGATTTCCGATGCAACGGTTTACATCGTCACAGTACCTACCCCGATAGATCGCCATAAACGTCCGGATCTGACGCCGCTCGTGAAGGCCAGCACGATGTTGGGGAAGGTGATCAAAAAGGGCGACACCGTCATTTACGAATCGACGGTGTATCCGGGGGCCACGGAAGAAGATTGCATCCCGTTGATCGAGCGAGAATCGGGTCTGAAATACAACGTAGATTTCTTCGCGGGATATAGTCCCGAGCGAATTAATCCGGGAGACAAGCTGCATCGCTTGACGACCATCACGAAGGTCACATCTGGCTCAAATCCCGCAACCGCAGAATTTGTTGACGGTCTGTACAGATCCATTGTGCCAGCCGGAACACATCGAGCCAGTTCGATCCGCGTTGCAGAAGCCGCGAAAGTCATAGAGAACACTCAGCGGGACCTCAATATCGCTCTCGTGAATGAACTGGCTTTGATTTTTAATCGCATGGGAATTGATACTCTGGAAGTGTTGGAAGCGGCCGGAACCAAGTGGAACTTTCTGCCGTTTCGCCCCGGTTTAGTCGGTGGCCATTGTATCGGTGTCGATCCCTACTATCTGACTCACAAGGCGGAAGAGCTTGGCTACATCCCGGAAGTAATTCTGGCCGGACGACGTATCAACGACAGTATGGGGCCCTATGTCGTTTCTCAGGTTGTGAAACGCATGCTGAAGCGTCGCATTCACGTGGAGGATGCGAATGTGCTGGTACTCGGATTGACATTCAAAGAAAACTGTCCGGATATTCGCAACACGCGAGTCATCGATATTATCAACGAGTTTCGAGACTACGGAAGTAACGTCGACGTTTACGACCCATGGGTCAATGCGGATGAAGCTGCGCACGAGTATGGAATTCGTCCGGTCGCTGAGCCGGCGGCCGGGAAATACGATGCCATCGTGATTGCGGTGGCCCATCATCAGTTTCAGGAGTTGGGCTACGAGGGTATTCGCAGACTGGGTCGTCGGGAATGTGTGCTCTACGACATCAAATCAATCCTGCCGTCGCATCTGGTCGACGGCCGTTTATAGAGATCGTCCAAAGCCGCTCCCTCGCTTCGCGAAGTTCTTGGTTCTTGGTTCAAACGAAGCACGAAGCACGAAGCACGAAGCACCAAGCACCAAGCACCAAGCACGAAGCACCTGCTTTTTCAACCGAGTACGTTATCAGCGTCGAAAACGTCTCCAAGCGCGACAAAGGGAGTACTGATCGTGAAGACCGCCGAAGTAAAAACTGAGGGATCGATTCAATCCGTATCACTACCAGAAGATTGTCACATTGAAGGAACGGAAGTCTTCGTCAAACGAGTTGGACGATCTCTATTGCTCATCCCGCATGATATTGACCCGTGGCAACTTTTCACTGAAAGTTTAAGCCAGTTCACTGATGACTTCATGGAAGATCGGGAGCAGCCTATGGATGCGGAGTGGAGGCAAAATCTGGAGTGAAGTACTTACTGGACACCAATATCTGTGTGTTTGTCATTCGGGGCAAGTCGCCGCTGGTTCTACAGAGATTCCTTCAGTGCCTCCCCGACGAACTGGGGATTTCCACGGTCACGCTTGCAGAACTTCGTTACGGTGCGGACAAGAGCAACGACCCTATCAAGAATCACGCCGCTCTGAATGCATTCCTTGCTCCCATACAGATCCTGACATTCGACGAAGAATGTGCCGATTATTATGGCAAAGTGCGGAGTGATCTTGAGCGGCGAGGTGTGCCGATCGGTGCACTTGACACCATGATTGCGTCGCAGAGCCTCAGGTTGCACCTGCCACTTGTCACAAACAACACCGGTGAATTTTCAAGGGTCCCTGGCCTCATTGTCGAAGACTGGTCGAAGTGACGAAGGCCTAAGCGAGAGCAGCGTAGAGTACGGAGCGAAGGGCAGCGGGCGGAGGGATGTGAAAAAGGTTCTTGGTTCTTGGTTCTTGGTTCAAACGAAGTACCAAGCACCCGTTTTTAACCTGTGATTCAACCAAGCACTTTAACGCAATGAAGATTGAGCGATTCGAGGACATCGAAGGCTGGAAGTTGGCCCGCGAGTTGGCTCGAATTGTTTACGATGCAACGAAGGGTGAAAAATTCAGTCGCGACTTTGGGCTGAAAGATCAGATTCAGCGAGCAGCAGGCTCTGCAATGCACAACATAGCCGAAGGCTTTGATGGCGGAAGTGATGCCGAGTTTATTAGGTTTTTGTGCTACGCTCAGCGTTCCTGCACTGAAGTAAAGAGCCAGCTCTACGCAGCTCTTGACCAGAACTACATCTCTGACGAACAGGTTCAGCTCATCTACAAACAAGCAACACAGACTCACAAGTGTATCGGCGGTTTTATCCGCTATCTCGCTTCGCGAAGTGCTTAGTCATTAGTCATTAGTCGTTTGGTTACCAAGCACGTTCGTTTTGACTAAGCACCAAGCACCTGCGATTCAACCAAGCACCTGCGTTTTGAACCTGCGATTTCCTGCCACATGCCTCTTTCCTTCGAGATCAAATCGGCACTTGAAACACTCAGTCGAGGCTCTGAGTGCATTGATGCGGTGCGCAGCATGAACTCAGAAGAAAATCGCTTTACACGAGCACTCGAGGACCTTCAGCGTCTGGCTGAAACGGAGCAAATTTCGCTGGCGATTGTCGGGGGGTTGGGAGCCATTCATTTTGGTTACCCGGCAGCGACGCAGGATATTGACATTGCGATTGATCGTCGGAACCTGCAGTCTCTGATTGAAGCGTCATCTCGTTACGGTCTGAAAATCGCCTGGGAATCAAAAATGGGCTGGCACACACTGACGCACGATGATGTGGAGATTAATATCGTGCCGGAAGGTGCAAAGGCACGTGATTCATCGCCGACAGTGATTCCGGGCCCGCATCAAATGGGGCTGGAAAATGGGCTTCACTATGCACCCATTGAATATTGGATGGAACTGAAGATCAGTTCCGGACGGCAGAAGGATCGGGCCCATGTGGTCGAAGTTCTGAAGCTGGCAGATCGAATGACGATCGAGCGCATCCGGAACTACCTCCTCACTGTGCACGCGCAATACGAACAGACATTTGTGGAACTTCTCAGCGAAGCGGAAACCGAGCGTCAACAGGAAAAAGAGCGACGCTGAATCGCAAACAGGCGTCCGTGGTCCTTAGTCATTGATCATTGGTGCCGGGCTCTTGGTTGTCCAGCAAAGTATGCAAGCCCGTCCCGGTTTTGTTTTGCCTTCATAGTTCGGGGAGATTCTGCCGGTGACTACCATTGAACTTGCAGTTGAACAGCGAAATTTTCTTCGAGATGTGGACTGGCAGACCTATGTTGCGTTGTCGGACACGACGGATCGGGCGGGTTGTCGATTGACATACAACCAGGGAGATTTGGAAATCATGACTCCTTCGATGCCGCACGAACGCTATGGAACAATGATCGGACGCATGGTGGAGCGGTATTCAGAGATCTTCGATATCGAGATTTGGTCGGTTGCGTCCACGACATTCCGGCGAGCTGATATGCATCGCGGTTTTGAAGCCGATGAAGCTTACTACGTCCAGAACGCAGAGCGCATACGCGGAATCTCGCAAGTCGATTTGGAAATTCACCCACCGCCGGACCTTGTTGTGGAAATCGAAATCTCACGTTCAGCCATCGACAAGATGAGCCTGTTTGCGGCGATGGGTATCCCGGAACTGTGGCGCTACAACCGGCAGTCATTGGAAGTCTTCTGTCTGGAAAACAAGACTTATGCGTCTGCAGCAACAAGCGAGGTTTTCCCCGGTTTCCCTCTGAAATATGCGGAGCATTTGCTCGGCCTGCAATTGACAAGTAACGAAACCACACTGATTCGCCAATTTGCGAGACATTGCGAATCCCTGTAGGCTGGATAGCTACACGACTTCAGCAAATCCTTGACGATCCCGAGGGATAGTCGCAAACGCGAAAACATCGAGCTTTCTTCCTCACTGAACGACTCTGTTTGTTAGCTTTGTGGTTCATCTGTGTTCTCTGTGCCATCTGTGGTAAAAATGTGATTCTGTTTGTGACCACAGATAACACAGAGTTCACGGATAAGATCGCAGGCAGAGCGTCATTTAAAGCCTGAGCGTCTGGCCCAACATGGCGCTGTCCAGTTTACAACCTGTATCGAAACCCGCGGGCGACAGGTAATAGAGCGTAGAGCATAGACCGGAGAGCATAGAGCACAGCGCACAGCCAAACACGGCCTCGCCCTTTCTCTCTGCCCTCTGCTTCTTTCTGTTTCCGACCAAGCACCAAGCCCCAAGCCCCTGCTTTTCCGTCCTGCTTTTTAGCTGCGATTCCAGATGATCGAATTTCACCTTACCGGACAGGCTCTTTGGGACAGGATGAATCGAGCTGTGGAGAACGTTCAGAAGCGACTTGAAAAGACTGCCAGATTGCTCGAATCGATCGGCGTGCCGTACGCGATCATAGGAGGCAATGCCGTACGAGCCTGGGTGGCTCAAGCGGATGAAGCGGCCGTTCGAACAACGCGGGACGTGGACATTTTGCTGCGACGCGCTGATCTTCCGCGAGTCATTGAAGCCATGGAGCAGGCTGGATTTGTGTATCGACATTCGGCCGGGATCGACATGTTCCTGGACGGTCCAGAGTCAAAAGCTCGTGACGCGGTCCATATTTTGTTTGCCAACGAGAAGGTTAAAGAAAGCGACCTGGTCCCGGCCCCGGATGTTGATGAATCCGTCGAGATTGAAGCACACCGCACACTTTCACTCGAATCCCTGGTTCGAATGAAGCTCAATGTGTTTCGACGGAAAGATCAGATGCATCTGATCGATATGGTCAGTGTTGGCCTGATTGATGAAACCTGGATTCGGCGTTACACACCGGAACTAGCAACACGACTTCAACAAATCCTCGACGATCCAGAAGGATAGATGCGTAGTCCCGAGCCCTGAGTCATCTGGTCCTTGGTCCTTGGTCCTTAGTCCTTAGTTGCCAAGCACCTGCGATTCAACCTGCGTTTTTCCGACCAAGCACCAAGCACCGCCGCCCATGTCCACTGCCAACTGCCAACTGGTGACTCTCAGGCCTCCGGCCCGGACTACGGCTGGGTTCTTCGATCATCCTACTCGCTGTGGTATTGCTTCGCATGAAGGTGTATCTCGATACATGCTGCCTGCATCGGCCACTTGATGATCGGTCGCAACTGAGAATTCGTTTAGAAGCTGAGGCAGTCCTTGGCATTCTGATGGCCGTTGAAACTGGGCACCTCCAGTTGATGTCGTCTGAGGTGCTGGTGTTCGAGGTACGCAGGAATCCGCATCCACAGAAGCGGGCATTTGTGTCAGCCATCATCGAAAGTTGTTCATCCAGGATTCAAATTGATGAACAGATCGAGTTTCGGGCGATTTCGTTGCAGAATGATGGGTTCAAGGCATTCGATGCACTTCATTTGGCGTGTGCGGAAGCAGGGTCAGCGGACTATTTCTGTAGTTGCGATGATCGGCTGCTCAAGAAGGCAGGAACACGGTCAGATCTTAGGATAAAAACGACGTCTCGCATGGATCTCATTAAGGAGTTGGCTTTATGACGACAAAGACGGAATCTGTCGCACAGATCACGGCAACAGCGATTACGCTTCTTAGTCGTGAGCTGGGAGTTGTTAACACAGCGAGATTTTTTAATCAGTTCACCACAGGGTTTGGTGACTACACAGCTGAGCGGGATCAGATCCTGGGTAACGCCAGGGTGGAAGAGATTGTGGCCGAAATCAAAGCACAGCGAAAATCGAACAACGACTAGTCCTAAACCAAGCGTACTCGGAACGCGAGAAAGTTGAATAAAGACGAAAACCTCCGGCTTTTTCCGGTGTTTGTTGAGTAACAACAAACGATAAGCACCTGCAAACAGGAGGTTTTCGAGTGAAGCTCAATCTACTTCAGAAGTTATCTCGACGCGAGCGTCGCGCTACTCAAAGAATCGACAAAGCTAATTGGAGCGGTCAGTCACCGATGATTGCTCCGCCCGCCATTCAATATGAACTGGCCGATCGAGTGCAGGCTACGAATGCCGGTGGGCTGGGTGTCATTCAGCAGATGGTCAAACAACTGGGTCTGACAGAAAGCATCAATCGCATTTGTCCGATCTTCAAGATGCATCTGCCGTACAGTGAAGCCGATCATGTGCTCAACATTGCCTACAACCTGCTTGCTGGCGGCACGTGGGATGTCTTTGCTCTGCAGGAATCGTTTCATGAAGCGAGACTGAAAGTCTGGAAGCAGCAACCCGAGTCGTTTTTCGATCAGGCGATCATTGAAGCCGATGGAACTCAGGTCGAAACCTGGGGCGAACACAAAGAGGGAATGAGCATCAATTACAAGGGCGAATGGGGCTATCATCCATTGGTGGTCACGCTGGCCAACACTCGCGAGTTGCTTTATCTGTGGAACCGACCAGGCAATCGACCGTCTCACGAACGTGCCTACATCTTCTTCGACCGCAGCATCGATCTATGTCGTCGCGCGGGCTTTCGAAAGATCCTGATGAAGGGCGACACGGACTTCTCGCAGTCGCGTCATCTCGATCGATGGCATCACGACAACGTGCAGTTTGTATTCGGCTTCGATGCGATCCCGAAACTGGTAGAAATGGCTGAAAACCTCGATAAAACCACGTGGAAGCAGCTTCACCGTAAACAGAGAACATCGGACAAGCCGCGAGCTCGTCGCCCCAACACCAAAGAACAAGTGGTTGTCGAAAAGGAGTACACGAACAAGCGGCTGGAGAAAGAATTCGTCGCTGAGTTTGCTTATTCGCCAGGCGAATGCGACCAAACCTACCGCATGATTGTGCTTCACAAGCAAGTGTCGGTGACGAAAGGTCAACGAAAGCTGATTGATGATTCTCCCTTCTTCTTCTACATCACCAACGTAAGCAGCACCGAGAAGTCTGCAGAAGAAATTGTGCTGGCAGCCAACAAACGCTGCGATCAGGAAAACATCATCAGCCAGGGCAAACAGATGGGAGCGTTTGCAGCACCATTGCACTCCACTATCAGCAACGGAGCCTACATGGTGATGGCGTCTCTGGCATGGAACCTGAAGTGCTGGCTGGCTCTGTCACTGAAAGAGTCCGGGCGGCCAAAGCAGAAGGCAAAACTCAAAGCGGAAAAGCACCGCCTGCTGCGGATGGACTTCAGCACCTTTCGACAAACGATGATACTGATTCCCACTCAGATCATTCGCACAGCTCGACGCCTGATCTTCCGTTTGCTCGCGTGGTCGAGCTCTCTGGAAACACTCTTCCGCCTTCAGGACTGCCTGAATCTGCCGCTGCGAACCTGAGACTTATGCTCTTTGAGCCGCGGCGCTCACGAAACCGAAGCTCGGATGCTTTGGTCCCGCCGATCACCGACTTACTGAAATTCTAATGCCTATGCCTGACGATACTAACACGATTTCCCGCGGCACTCAGCGCCGCCCGTGGACCGCTGCGCCGCGAGATTTGCGATTTCAAATAAAACGAGTACGCTTGTTTAAGGACTAGGGACGTAACAATTGATGATTCCCGCGTAATCGGCCCTGCCAACTAAATCTACAATGACAGAAGACACTGATTTTCGGGATGATCACGATAGTCCCTGGAAGGAAGCTCTGGAACATTATTTTCCGGAATTTCTGTCGTTACTGTTTCCGTCGATCCATGCTGAAATTGACTGGACGCGGCGTTTTGAATTTCTGGACCACGAACTGCAGCAGGTCGTGGGCGACGCCGAACTGGGACGTCGATACGCCGACAAGCTGGTGAAAGTCTTTACGCAGGAAGGTCGAGAAACCTGGGTCTTGATTCATGTGGAAGTGCAGGGCTCTACGGATTCTGAATTTGCAGAGCGGATGTTTGTCTATTACTACCGGCTGTTTGATCGGTACCATGTCGATGTGATCAGTGTGGCGGTGTTAACGGATGACTCACCGAGTTTTCATCCTGACCATTACCGTCGGGAACGTGGTGGTTGTGTTGTCGAATTTCGATTTCCCACTCAGAAGCTTTTGGAATGGGAACCACGCTGGACGGAACTGGAAGCCAGCTCGAATCCATTTTCACTGGTTGTACTCGCCCATTTGAAAGCGAGGGCCACACGGGACGGCGAGTCCCGCAAAGACTGGAAGCTCCGCGTGATTCGTCTCATGTACGAACGAGGCTATGGCAAGGTCGATGTTCTTGAGTTGTTCCGGGTGATTGACTGGATCCTGCGGCTGCCGCCCGCATTGGAGCAGGAATTCCTGAAAGAAATCTACACGTACGAAAAGGCCCGACAAATGCCATACATTACCAGCGCAGAACGTTTTGGACGTCAAATAGGAATCGAACTAGGCCGCGAACAGGGCCGCGAACAGGGGCTTGAACAGGGACGCGAAGAGGGAATTCGACGAGGTGAAGCGACTCTATTGTTGCGACTCATTGAATTAAGATTTGGTGCTGCCGATCAGGACGTGATCCGGCGAATACATGAAGCCGATTCGGAAACTCTCCTTCACTGGTCGGACCGAATTCTGACAGCCCAATCACTCTCCGAACTGCTGGAATAATTTCAAATTGGTCCTTGGTCCTTGGTTCTTGGTTCTTGGTTCTTGGTTGAACAAAGCGCCAAGCACACTGCGATTCAACCTGCTTTTTCAACCAAGCACCAAGCACCAAGCACCAAGCACAGCGTTTCAACCTGCGATTTTGGGTTTCACCAAGCACTTGCGATTCGACCTGCGTTTCCCTGCGATTCGACCAAGCACCAAGCACCAGTTTTTTAGACCAAGCACCACAAACATCCATTGCTGCCATCCCAATCCGCACACATCATCCAGTTTCACCAGTCCCGCGAAAACCGCGTGGATATGGCACTCAATCGCTGACTTCATCCGTATTTGCAGAGTACGGTA